>JAAYVQ010000159.1 GCA_012517095.1 Phycisphaerae bacterium
TCGAGATCGGAACATTTGTTGAAAACCGGAAGACATACGAGTTCAGGGTTGGCTCGGCATATCCCTACATAGTATCTTGCACTGTCCTTGACGATGGTGGCCTGGTATTTGTTTCTGTGATCCGTCAAGATGTGCTTTCCAAAATTGAGGACGCCTAATCGGATATTTCATCGAATCTGCATATTTTCGATGAACAAAATGGCCTAACTGTCTGTAGCACAAGAAGTTATGACGCTTTTTGACTCCAGACAGAAAGGCCGACAACCATGACAGACTGTATCGCAACTCGGTATTATCGACCCAAAAATCTCGCAGTGTCCAGGCCGATTTTCAGGGCGGTCAGATGACCAAGGTCCCCTGCGTGTCTTGGAGCAGTTGTTTGACAAAATCCCAGTCCTCCCCAAACGGATCCTGCCGGGTCGGCCAGCTATGCTCCACGCGGCATTGGCTGGGCAGTTTGCCGCTGTGAAGGTACTTGCCGGCTGTTTTACTGCTCATTCCGGCTGCATCTGCCGCCTGATACTGATAGTCATATTTGTTTCGTACCGCGATCAATCTCCTTACCCGATGATCCGTAACCATCTGAAATCTCCTGACTTATGGAAATTGAGACAGTCTATTGTCTCCGTCTATTATCCGGAAACTTTATTTGTCGCTACAGGAAGAATAATTGTCGCCGGTCAGGCTAGCCGAAGGATGCTTGAGCAACTAATCCATTAGCTCAATAGATTACCCTGCTTGAGAGCATTGTTATGGGTCGTCCTGTACCAAGAAGTACTTTTGTCCTTACATAGGGCAGCAACACCCCCTCTGGCAGGTTCAAAAATCGTTGTGTATGGGTCTCCTTCGTACCAAAAAGTGGTGCGCATTGGTGCGCACCCCTATTTCAGATGAAAGTTGTATAGAATATAAATTGCTATAAGTCTAATATTAACAAGGAGTTGGGGAAACGCGCCCGGAGGGATTCGGACCCCCGACCTACGGATTAGAAATCCGTTGCTCTATCCAGCTGAGCTACGAGCGCCGATAGTCGTAAGTGTTTTTAGTATAATGACTTCCCGATGGTTTTGTCAATCGTTGCATTGGGTTGAATGGATAAAGTTACCCTAAACCGGACACGATTGCGGCAGCGTTCGCTGAATTTCTTCCACACGGTAACCAAAGCCGGGTCCGGCGATCGACGACAAATCGACCGATCCCCGCTGCCTCCGATACAAACCCGGATGCACGGCCTCTTCCGCCGCCGATGCCGCCGGATAAAACTGCATCGCGTTGGTCTCCACCCCCATGATCGTATCCGCATGTGCCGCCAGCCGCACATGCGGGATCTGGGCGAGCATCGGATTGGTCAGGTCCTGTACCATCAGGGTCATGCCGTGGGCCTTGGCCCAGCAAAGCGACAGCAACGCTCCCGACTGCGTCTTGCAGGTCTTCAGCGCTACTCCCGTCCACCCCAGCGACTGTCCCAGCTTGACGATTCGCCAGTCGTGCGCGCTTTCATCCATAAATAACGGCTTGCGGGCCGACACGCTATGCACCGCGATCCGGTTATGCTCAAGGTCGTACGGAAATGGCTGCTCGACATACAAAATCATCTGGTAGATTCGCGGCTGATCCAGCTTGAGCCGGTCAAGGATGTCATTGACATATTCCGGGTCCGTCACCATGCAGTTGAAGTCGGCCGTCAGCCACAGCGCCTGGTGTTCGATTGCGATCTGTCCGACGCGAACCAGGCGATCATAATCCCAGACCGCATCGTTTCCCCGCAACTTGACCTTCAGACAAAACAGGCCGTCGCGTTCGATCCATTCCGGCAGCGTTACCGGATACCCGTCGTTCGGTTCCGACCCGGTCCGCTGTGAATCATCGAGCAGGTCCATCCCACCGACCAAGTGCCAGGCCGGCAGAGTAGCAGGGGGGGCCGGATTCAGAAAATCGGCCGGATACAGATCGGCAAACGAAATCTCGCGATCCTGAGCGGGTGTCACAAACGCCGTCAGATCCCGGTTCAGAAAGTCTCGACTGTAGGTCTTGTAGATATCGATTGCATGCAAATGACCATACGCATCGTGCAGCGCGATATCGAACGCTGAACAACACACCAACGCCGCCAGCCAGGGCATGGCCTGTTCGGCCGTACATGCCGCGTTGCGCTCCTTGAGAAGGCGCGGCAACTCGTATTCGGTAAAATCATGGCCCACTTCCAGCGGATGGCCGAATTGTGGGAATCCCGGCCATGCCCTCGCAAGCGCCCGACAAAAATCCTGTAAAGCTTCACAGCGATACTGATACGACAACGATGAGGGCCAGACCCATTGCACCGACAGCGGTGTCTCCCCCCAGCCCTCGGCCGTCCGTCCGGCCACATCCGCCACCGTCATCTTGACCCGCGCGCAGATCACGGAGGTCAGCGTTTCCGGCCCGAACTTCAGTGGTACCCGCGTCGTTACCGGAAGGAAATACAGCTCCGCCCCAATCGCTCGAATATCCGTCTTCATGATCTGCCTGCAATCGAAATTGTATGAATTGAAATTTTTGCCGGGTTATTTCCATCGAAGTTTCTTAGCGTCCTCGGTCTTGACGAAATATACCTCTCCATCGGAGAAAAGAACATTGGCGCCATTCCGATGTCGTGATTTCCATTTCGTTTCATCCCCGAATTGATTCCAGCCCTCGTCTCCCTCAAAGACCAGTACCATATCGATGGGACCATCCCACCGGATTGGAAAATTCTGGTTGAGTACATAATGTCCCTTCTTGTCAGAGTGGTTTCCTGCCGGACATAGAAATGCTTCCGGCACATTATCCGTCACTTTGATTAGCTGGTCATACCATTGGTCGTATTCCGGAAGTCTATCATACTCCTCAAAGTATACCCGAAGTGCCGTTTCTATCGCTTTCAATTGTCCATTGCAGAGGGCGCGATCGTGAATCCGTTTGGTTTCAAGGATCAACCAGGCCAACAGAACCAGGACGATGACTCCGATTCCAATTATTCTTGTTCTTCTCATGCCAGCGTAAGCGTCTTTCCTTCCCTCGCTGACTTGTAGATCGCCAGAATCAATTCGACGGCTTTCCGCGCCTGCGACGCGTCGATCTCGAACGGCTGACCTTTTTCCACGGCCTCCACGAAGGCCGCAAAATTTCGCGCGTGGTTGTGGTGCCCGATCGCCGCCGGGTCGGCCACTCCGCCGCCGTTCGACTGCACCTGTCCGAACCTCGTCCGGATGACCGCATCCTCCGCGCGTTCATCCGCAAATCGCCACTCCGTGAAACTGTCCTCCACATACACCACCGTCCCGCGCGTGCCGGTCATTTCGAATTGTTTGAATCGTCCCGGCCACGACGCTGTCGTGCCGAAAATCTGACCCAGCGCGCCATGGGCAAATTCAACAACGGCCACGGCCGTATCCTCGGCTTCGATCGTGTGCCCCAGCGTCCCCGCAAAAGCCGATACTCTCCGCACCGGCCCGACAATATCCAGCAGCATGTCGATCATGTGAATCGACTGGTTCATCAAGGCCCCGCCCCCATCCATCGCCAGCGTCCCGTGCCATGAACCCGAATAATACTCGTCGGTTCTCCACCAGGGGACGAACACCCCTGCGTAAGTGATCCGTCCGAACCGTTCCTCCGCCACGGCCCGCCGCAGCGGCTCCATCGCCGGATTGAACCGGTTCTGAAAGATCCCGCCCAGCATCGTACCGGCCGCGTGATGTGCGGCAATCATCTCATCGATACGATCCAGCGTGATCTCCAGCGGCTTTTCGCACAAGACATGCTTGCCCGCACGCGCCGCCGCAATCGCCGGTTCCGCATGAGCCCCACTCGGGGTGGCGATCGTGACGATATCGATCCCCGGATCGGCCAGCATCGCCTCCAGCGAATCGAATGCCTTTGCCCTGAATTTAATCGCAAGCTGTTCTGCCTTTTCCGGCGTATTGTCGAACAATCCCAACAGCCGCGCATTCGGCAGTTCCCGGATCGCCCGGGCATGAAAATCCGCGATCAGCCCCGCCCCCACGATGCCAAAATTCCAGATCCGTCTCGACATGCGTTGTGCTTTCCCTCTGTGGAATTCCTTGGCGACGAAGGAAGGATTTAGGATATAGGCGCTAGGATTTAGGAATCGTCGCCGGGTTTTCGATCCGTATTGCTTCGATCATCATAACGCTGATGGCATAGAATTCAAAGCGGGATTTTCCGTTGTCAAAATCTGTAGATGTCGGTTACAATATGATTCAGTCAAAACCCAAGATATCGGACGGCCGACAATGTTCACACAACCGAAAAGAGTTGTAGCAAAGGCACGGCATGCCGTGCCTTTGTTTGGGTCGATCGCGGATTTTCCACATCATTCCGTCGCAGGCTGGAATCTCGATCTAAATCCTATCTCCTATATCCTAAATTCTTCACGCTTGGTCAGCAATCTTATCGCCAATTCAAATACCTTGACAGAAAGGATCAGCCATGACAACTGAACTGAATCGTCGTGAGTTTCTCGGCGCAAGTGCGGCAACCGGAATGGCCCTGATCGGCGGGCGATGGGTCTCCACAGCGGCGGCGCAGGCCGAACAATCCTGGCCGGCCCCTATGCCCCCCATCAAGATTTACAAAGTCTATGTCGGCCGCACCGGCGAAATCTACCTGTCCCGGCCGCAGGGCGAGATTGACAAGTTCGAAAAGTACCTGGCCGACCTGGAAACCCGAATGGGCGATGTCAAGTTCATTGGCGGCGACCTCGTTCCCCCGACCGAAGCCAAGGATGTGTTGCCCAAGCTCAAAGACGCCGACGGCCTGATCCTCTTCCACCTCTCCGGCCACGGCGGCGACGCGCCCGGCCAGGCCATGGATCAGCTCGTCAACGCCGGCCTGCCTACGATGGTCTTCTCCCAGCCCTACAGCGGCCACGGCTGGATGTACTTCCCCCGCTGGAACAAGGAAGGCAAAAAGGTCGTCCTCCTGCCCAGCAGCGACTGGAACGACCTCGAACGCGTGGTCGGCCTGATGCGGGTCGCCCCGCACATGCGCCGCTCCAAGGTCCTCGTTGTCCGCGGTGCCCTCGGTACTCCCGCCGCCTGCGACTTCGCCCAGGTCAAGGCCAAGCTCGGTACTGAGGTCATCCCTATCACCGTCGAAGAGACCCTTAAGGCCCATGAGGCCGTGTCCCTTGACGCCGCCAGGGCCGAGGCCGAAGAGTACTGGATCAGCAAGGCCAAAAAGATCGTCGAGCCCACCACCGACGAGATCGTGACCTCCGCCCGCTTCTACCTGGCCGTCAAAAACCTCATGCAGCAGTACGGAGCCCAGGCCATCACCAGCGCCGAGTGCATGGGCCGTCCGGCCAAAGGGTGTCTGACCTTCAGCAAGCTCAACGATCTGGGTCTGGTCGGCGCCTGCGAAGGCGACATCGACTCGACCCTGACGATGATGATGTTCAACTATGCCTTCGGCGTGCCGGGCTTCATCACGGACCCGGTCTTTGACACCTCGCGCAACGCCCTGATCCATTTCCACTGTACCAGCGTTACCAAATTCGACGGTCCCAAAGGCCCTCGGGCTCCATTTGCCATCCGCACCCAGACCGACAGCGGCAGGGGGGTTGCCCTGGAAGTGGAAAACCGCGTCGGCCAGGAAGTCACCTGCGCCAAGTTTGTCAATCTCAAGGACATGGCCTACTCCACCGGCAAGATCATTGAAGTCACCCACAATCCCCTCGGCTGCCGGACCCAGTTCGTCACCCAGGTCAAAGATGCCCGCAAGATGTTCCTCAACTGGGGCGCCGGAGTCGTTAACGGCGACATCATGACCATGCTCCACCGCGTCGTCTTCTACGGCAACCACGAAAAATCCCTCGCCGACCTCGGTACCCTCATGGGCTTCAATGTCGTCGAAGAAGCATAAAGGCAATCGCACAATATATAGGGGCGGGTTTAAACTCCGCCCTATAAGGTATCTTAAAGGGATGGAATGGATTGAAGTATGATTGAACCTTGGCCGTTTCTTGATCCGCGAAATGTGGCAGTTTTTACGACTCAATCTGTTCTCGAAAATCGGGCACCAATCCTCATGGTGACCCATGATGAAGATGATGGTTCATGGCAATTTCTGGATGGAACTGTGCCAAAGACAGAGGACGGTAGAATTATGGGCCTCGAAGAAATCGTTTCAAAAGATCATTCGATTCTCGAATTGGCCGATTTGCCCGAAGGATGGATGGCGTATAGGCAAACACCTTTATCACCGTGGAAAAGAATGAAACATGGATCCTCGAACTACGAGGAATAACGGATTGTCTATCCGGCGCAGGCCGCAATCCATTTGCGATCCCGCAGGGATCGAACCCGAATAGCCCCGGGCGAAGCCCGGGGGAAAAGGAACCGAATAAGTAAACCGACCCCGCAGGGGTCGAATGAACCGACGATGGATTGACAACCTGATACAATGACGACCTACACCCAAATTCTATATCATATTGTCTTCGGTACCCAGCATCATTACGGCTGTTTGGACCTTGATCGCCATGATGCCCTTTGTGCCTACATCGCCGGTATCTTGAAGAATCATAACTGTATTCCCTACAAACTCGGTGGCTATACCGACCACATCCACATCCTCGCTTCGCTTCATCCGTCGATCCCGCTCTCCGATCTAGTCAAGGATATCAAATTGGCCTCCTCCAGTTGGATAAAAAAGGACAAAGTATTCCCATCCTTTTCCGGCTGGCAGGATGGCTATGGGGCCTTCACCTGTTCGTGGTCCGTCAAATCGGAAGTGGAAGAGTATATTGCCCGTCAGGCCGAACATCATCGCCGCCAATCTTTCCGACAGGAATACATGGCCTTTCTTCAGAGGGCTGGCGTTGATTTCGATGATAATCGATTCGACGAATCATTTGTGGATGAAAGGGAATCAGGCCGATAGATCATTGGACCCCTTCAGGGTCCGTTCGTTGAAATAGAGTGAGAATAATTAAAATCGTTACCGCGGGTTTTCACCCGCGGCTATTCGGATTAAACCCTTCGGGTTTTTAGGGCGGGTTTCAAATCCGCCCTTTTTTTGTTGTTCCATCCAAAGCCGCAAGGTGTTATTCCGGCAAACAACCCGAATCGCTCAGCCACA
>JAAYVQ010000160.1 GCA_012517095.1 Phycisphaerae bacterium
ACGATTGATAAAGTCGAGGTCCTGAATCTTTCCACAATTGAGTATAATTATGAATGGTACGGCCGACACAGGGAAGAGGGATGGGATTATGGAGATGGCTGGAAAGAACTCAATGATGCAAATGTATTTGCCGCTTATCATCTGATCCTTGCCTTACGAGAATATCTCAACTTAGCCATAGATGCGATTCAAAAATCCGACGATCCCCTTATCCGAGCATTCGGGATGCTCGACGCCAGGATGGGAAATCCGACAGGTCCGCGGCTTGCGGAATCGCAACGCGGTCGGGAAAGAAAAGGAAATCCTTCATCGATGGGCCGGCCGGGAAGAATTGGTTCTGTCATCGTATCTTACCTGATGGGGTTGCAATATCCGGCAGGTCGAATTACAATGGTCTGGAATTCTTAAACCTCGTTTTCGAAAAGGATTCCTCACATGGTCGCGGATTTTTTTCAGTTGCGGACACATCGGACGACGCTCAAAACTGAGGTCATCGCCGGATGTACGACTTTTCTGACGATGGCGTATATCATCCTGGTCAATCCGGATATCCTGGCCTCCACCGGGATGGATAAATCCGCACTGATCGCCGTGACCTGTCTGGTCACCGGGATCGTGACGATCGCGACGGGATTGCTCGCCAACGCGCCGATCGCGATGGCTCCAGGGATGGGACTCAACGCTTTTTTCGCGTATACGCTGGTCCTCAATAAACAGTTTTCGTGGCAGACGGCGCTGGGAGCGGTTTTCCTGTCGGGTCTGTTCTTTCTGATCCTGACGCTGCTGGGGCTGCGGAAAAAAATCGCCGAAACGATTCCTCCTTCGCTGGTCGGGGCGATTTCCGTCGGCATCGGTTTATTCATTACCTTCATCGGGTTACAGAAACTGGGGATCGTCGTCGGTTCGCAGGCCACGATGGTTACGGCCGCCCCGCTGAACACAACAATTCTAATCGGCCTGGCCGGACTGGTTGTGATGATCGTCCTGGAGATGAAACGGATTCCGGGGGCCTTGTTGATCGGAGTGGCTGTTTCCACCCTTCTGGCAACGGTATTTGGAAAGATTGAACCGCCTCAGAAGCTACTGGAATGGAATCTCGATATTTCAGCAATCGCCTTTCAGCTTGATTGGGGACAGGCCTGTACATGGGGCATGATCTCGAGTGTCTTTACCCTGGCGTTTATCGATCTGTTCGACAGCATCGGCACCCTGCTGGCGGTCGCACCGGCGGCAGGTCTCGTGGACGAGAACGGAAAGATTCAAAAGCTGGACCGGCTGCTGACGATCGACGCGGCCGCGACGATGTTCGGAGCGCTCTTTGGGACTTCGACGACGACCTCGTATATCGAATCGGCCGCGGGGATCGAACAGGGAGGTCGAACGGGACTGACCTCCGTCGTCACGGGGTTATTATTTTTGTTATCCATGGTGTTTGTGCCCTTGGTCGGGATCGTGCCCGGATATGCGACGGCTCCGGCCCTGATCATGGTGGGACTATTTATGATGAAGCAGATTCGCGAGATTGACTTTTCCAATCTGGAACACGGATTGCCGGCCTTTATCATCATGGTCATGATCGCGATGTGCTATTCAATCAGCACCGGACTGGCTTTCGGATTCATCGCGTACACGCTGATCCAGATCCTGACCGGAAAACTCCTTCGGATCAAACCCACGATGTGGATCATCACGATTCTGTCCGTATTGTACTTCTATGTCTGATGTGTCATGATGAATTCTCGGCAAGGAGAACCGTAATCGCGTCCAAGTCGTCACGGATAACCTTAAGTCCCCAGCCCGAGAATCGACTGCGAATGTTTTGTTGCGCGGCAGTCGCCCATTTTCGGAGGCCATCCGGGGTTAATGGGTCGGGGATATCACAAGGAGCACACAACTTTCCGATTTCCTCACAGAACCACATAATGACGACATCGAGGGGTCCGGAGTAACCAAACAGATGAATAGACGATTTCGTTCCACCCGATTGAGAAACAGGCCTTTGAAATCCTTCTGCGCTATTCCGGCGGAGGCCGACCACATCGAAATACAGGCCCTCTCCGTCGAGAACGCCGGTCATCGACGATATCACAATCCGCCGGGCGTATTCAAAAGCGTGGTTTCGGCGCATTTCCAGACGCTTTTGACTGTCCGGATTGTCGGCTCCCCCTGACGGAGATTCCAAGCCGTTGGGGCAGGGACTGAAACGGTCGTACTGCCTGTCGGAGTCCACTTTGATCGATTGATGCTTCTTATCCGCCTTG
>JAAYVQ010000161.1 GCA_012517095.1 Phycisphaerae bacterium
CCGATTGAGGAGGCGATTGTCACGCGTGGAGGTGTGGACCTTCGGGAGATTGACAGCAAGACGATGGCATCGAAGATTTGTCCGGGTCTGTATTTCGCCGGGGAAGTGATGAATGTGGACGGTCCCTGCGGTGGGTACAATCTGACGATTGCGTTTGCGACGGGGGCGCTGGCGGGGATGTCGATCCTCACGCAAAGTCGCAAAGACGCAAAGACGACATAGAATTTGGATTCCGGTTATTTTTGGCCGTCGGTGGCACCGGGGCGGGTATCGGTACGGAACGGGGAAGCGGGCAGGCCTTCTTTGTTAAAGAGGTTCGGTTCGGGGGCGTTTTCCCAGGCGAAGCGAACGGCGACGGGGGCTTTGACGCCTTCCGCGGAGACGACGACGGTGCTGCCATCAATAACGGCCCTGGCGGGCACAAAGTCCTTGCCATCCTCGGCAATGGTGAAGTGCGTCAGGTCGCCGTTGCGGGCGAGCAGACCGTTACCGGCGAAATCGAAGAACACGCGGATCTTATCCCCTTCGATCTTCATTTCGCGATAGATGGGGCCGGAGGGGACGATGTCTTTGAGGCCGTAATTTTTCGACAGGGCCCACAGGGCCAGGCGGCGGCCGACATCTTGTTTATTCTTCGGGTGGATGTCCTTGGGATCGCCGATGTCGGTGGTCACGACGATGCCGGTGTTAGCGACGGTCTTGAAGGTCATGAGCTGCGCTTCGCGGATGTCGGGATTCTGGCCGGTGTATGGCGCGATTTGCACAAAGTAGAACGGGAAATCACCGCGTCCCCAATCGGCCCGCCAGTTGTTGATCATTGCGGGGAAGAGCTTCTGGTATTGCCAGGCGCGGCCAGCGTTGGATTCGCCCTGATACCAGATCGCGCCTTCAATAGCAAAGGGGATCAAAGGAGCGATCATGGCATTGTACAATCCTCCCGGCCGGTGTTGACTGTCGGGACCGATCGGAGGATAAGGTCTGCGAGGGGCCTCTTTTCCTTCGGTCTTGGCCTGTTCAGTTTTCTGCTGCCAATCGGGAAGGGTTTTGGTTTTGTATTCCTCAATCGCTGTGGGGTATTTAGCCACGGCCTCGTCGAATCGTTTGAGGATCGGCATGAAATCTTCGTCTGCAGCCAGGATCTCTTTTCGGGTCCAGGATTCGGCGGCGGTTCCGCCCCAACTGGTATGGACGAGGCCGACGGGAATATCGAGTTGCTTATTGAGGTCTCGGCCGAAGTAGTAAGCGACGGCCGAAAAATCCGGGATCGTTTGCGGGTTACAGGGTTGCCAGGAACCCTTGCAGTCGGTCTGGGGCGTTTCGGCAACCGAACGCGGAACCTCGAACAGCCGAATCTTCGGATAGTCGGCGGCGGCGATCTCGGCTTCGGCGTTGTTGGAATTGCGGACGGAAAACTGCATATTGGATTGACCACTGCAGATCCAGACGATACCGACGAGAACATTTTGCAGGGTAATGGTATTGGAGCCGACGATGGTCAGGGTGAAGGGGCCTCCCGCCGTAGGAGTGGGGAGCTTGACCAACCACTTGCCGTCAGCGCCGGCCTGGGTGGTGACTTCGGCGTCGGACCATGAACCCTTGACCTTGACGGTTTCCTGCGGTTCGGCCCAGCCCCAGATGGGGGCGTCAGCCTTTTGCTGCAGGACCATGTTGTCGCCGAGGATCGCGGGCAGACGCACGGCGGCCGTCGCCGGGACGCTGACGAAGACCACCACAAACAATCCAAACCATCGCATTGCCGATTTCATCGCAGATTCTCCTGGTTCAACAATCACCCTTTCGGATCGGATACCTTCATGCACGGAGATTTTCCCTTTGCGCGTTCATCTCCGCGGTTGTCCGATTGAAGAGATTGTAAGGGAAGATGACCCGCCGGGCAAGTGGGGTTTGTGCTTCCTATCCGTCTGCTTTGACGCTACAATTGAACCGGAAGTTTGTGTTACATCAAATGTTTTGGATGCCGGGTCAAGCTCGGCATGACAACCGGACAATGGAGGGCCGCGTTTGATCGCGGCCGGCTCTCGGCCATGACGGAGCATGGCCCTCCAGTCTCTCATAAGGATCAACCAACGGCGAAAGCCAGGGGGACTATGGACGCGGACAAACTGGAAAAATACAGTTCGGCCTTCACACTGGCGGATATGGAGGTCTTCGTCTTTCCAGAGCTGATGTACAGTTTGGTGCTGGCCAATCTGATGAGTCCGATACTCTGGAAATGGCGGGATGAGGATTGCTTCAAACGACTGGAGGGCAAGGGTCCATACAAGCGGCTGATGCGGCTTCGGCAGTACATCATGGACGAGTACGAGTTCAACCTGGATCTGCAGACCTGGGGACTGACGAGCAAGCAGCGCGAGATCGAGAGATTCAAACCCTGGATCTCGGCGGAACAGTTGGCACGGAGCAACGGCCTGTTTGGTTACGAAGGCGATAAATACTATTTCGATGTCGATATCCGGCGGCACTTCGGGCTGGACAAGTTCGACGGCGATATTATTCCCTACTGGAAGACCGAGACGGTGGAAGCTATGACGGCGTTTCGCCGCAAGCCCGGATACCGTACCGGCGCGGGGGAATGCGTGTCGCTATCGACGCTGTACGCGGCGGCTGCGTTTATCGTGTGCGATATTCCGCTGGAGGATATCCACATGGTGCTCACGCCGCTGCATTCGCAGAATTTCATCGACATCGAAGACGGCGTGATCACCAATAACCGGCGGCTGGTCACCAAGTCGATGTGGTTCAACGGCACGGAGATCAGCAACAAGGCCCAGCGGGCCCTGCGGAACGAACAGGTAACGGTCGTGGCCAACAACACCGGATATATCCATTGCCTCTATGATACGGCGACCATCGA
>JAAYVQ010000162.1 GCA_012517095.1 Phycisphaerae bacterium
TCGTCGTTGAGGGGGAAATCTGCCAGAATTGGCCAAGCAGGCTAAAGCCCGTAAGTAATTTCAACAAAAGGATTTACGGATGCTTTTGGCGTTCTCAGTCCATTGGCACATCGTTTGCAATCTTCCGAAGCGATGCAAAAACCCAAATTCCGGATGGTATGACGACAACGCAATACAATGTACTGTTGGCACAGATGGATTGGGAGTTTTCCCAGGCCATCGGAGCGTTGTTGATGCCCCGGGGGATTCAATCCCTCGTGGCACGGGATGCGTTAGATACGCTGGACATTCTGTCACAACGACCCGTGCATACGGCCATTATGGATTTGGACGGATCACAATCGTCGGGACTGGGTCTGGTTCGGATGATTCGCAACGACTATCCGAATGTGCCCTGTATCGGATTGTGCGGCCGAGCCGAGAGACGATTGATGGAATCAGCCTTGGAGCTGGAAATCGTGACGATGATCGTCAAGCCGATCGATCTGTCGATCCTGTTGGAGCAATTGAACCGATTGTTCGTCCGGCGCTATAGCAGCCGGATTTTTTCGGATATGCAGACAAACGAAACGGAATCGTGAATAACTTTTTGAAGTGTGAAAGGAGCAGAGAAAATGAATATTCGACCCTTAGGCGATAAGGTCATCGTGGAACGGCTCGAAGCCGAAGCGGTTACCGCCGGCGGCATCGTTCTACCGGATTCGGCCAAGGAAAAACCCAAACGCGGCAAGGTGATCAGCGTCGGCGACGGCAAGCTGCTCGACGACGGAACCCGCGGCAAGATGCAATTGAAGAAAGGTGACCAGGTTCTGTTCGGCAGCTACTCCGGCACGGAAATCAAGGTCGATGGCAAGGAATACCTGATCCTCGACGAATCCGAGGTCATGGCCGTTCTGGAAGACTAAACGTTGCGGATGATTTTAACCGCAGAATCTTACAGGAGAGTTTGAAATGGCAGCGAAAAAAATCGCATTTGATACCGAAGCAAGGGCCGCCATCCGCGAGGGCATCCGCAAACTGGCCAAGGCCGTGAAGATCACCCTGGGGCCGTGTGGCCGTAATGTCATCTTGGAAAAGTCCTTCGGTTCGCCGAATGTCACCAAGGATGGCGTCAGTGTCGCCAAGGAAATCGAACTGGAAGACGCCTATGAAAATATGGGCGCCCAGATGGTTAAGGAAGTCGCGTCCAAGACCTCCAATGTCGCCGGCGACGGAACCACCACAGCGACGATCCTGGCAGAATCGATCTACGAGGAAGGTCTCAAGAACATCACCGCCGGCGCCAACCCGATGCAGGTCAAGCGCGGCATCGACAAGGCGGTCGCGGCCCTGATCGATGAGCTGGCCAAGATGAGCACGCCCGTCAAATCCGCCAAGCAGATCGAGCAGGTCGCGACCTGTTCGGCCAACCAGGACGCCGAGATTGGCCGCATTCTCGCCGAGGGTATGGAGAAGGTCGGCAAAGATGGCGTGATCACCGTCGAAGAAGGCCAGTCGCTGGATACCGTCGTCGATCTGGTCGAAGGCATGCAGTTCGACCGCGGGTATCTGAGTCCGCATTTCGTCAACAAGCCCGAGACGATGACCTGTGAACTGGATAAACCGTATATTTTAATCCATGAGAAGAAGATTTCGGCCGTCAAGTCGCTCGTCCCGCTCCTGGAGCAGGTGGCCAAGCGAGGCCGTCCGCTGCTGATCATCGCCGAAGACATCGAAGGCGAAGCGCTGGCGACTCTTGTCGTCAATAAACTTCGCGGTGTGTTGCAGGTCAGCGCTGTCAAGGCACCGGGTTTCGGCGATCGCCGCAAAGCATTGTTGCAGGATATCGCGCTGTTAACCGGCGGCACGGCGATTTTCGAGGATCTGGGCATCCAGCTTGAGAAGGTCGAGCTGGTACACCTGGGCCAAGCCAAGCAGATCACCATCGACAAGGACACCACGACGATTATCGAAGGCGCCGGCAAAAGTGCCGACATCAAAGGCCGCATCGAGCAGATCAAGCGCGAGATCGACGAGACCACCAGCGACTACGACAAGGAAAAACTCCAGGAACGGCTGGCCAAGTTGTCGGGCGGCGTCGCCCTGGTGAAGGTCGGCGGAGCCACCGAGGCCGAGGTCAAGGAAAAGAAGGCCCGCGTGGAAGACGCCTTGCACGCCTGCCGCGCTGCGGTCGAAGAAGGCATCCTGCCCGGCGGCGGCATTTCATCACTGAAGGCGCTCGGCGCTCTGGATAAGGTCAAGTGCGTTGGCGACGAAAAGATCGGTGTGGATATCGTCCGTCGTGCCGTCGTTGCCCCGATCAAGCAGATCGCCGAGAACGCGGGTCTGGACGGATCGATCGTCGCCCAGAAGGTCATGGAGAGCAAAGATATCAACTTCGGTTACGATGCCCTCCGCAAGGAGTACGGCGACATGATCAAATTTGGCGTGCTGGTTCCGACCAAGGTTGAGCGGATCGCCCTGCAGAACGGCGCGTCCATTGCCTCGTTGTTGCTGACTACCGATGCCATCGTCAGCGAGATTCCGGAAAAGAAGGAGCCCAAGCCGGGTCCCCATAATCATGGCATGTAAAACTCCTTAACCAATGGATTGGTTATTTTTGCGGGCTGTCGGAAACGACGGCCCGCTTTTTCTTGTGCAGCGCGGGAGGATGTGATACAACGGGGTTGGTTTTGGAAAGGATCGCACATGCAATTCGGCTTTTATCCCAATCCGTTCAAGCAAGCCACACGGATGGCGGCGACGATGACGCTGATGGCGGGACTGTCGCTGATCTTGCTGGGAATTCTGATCATCCTGATGCCCCAGTTGATCGCGTACTTCATTGCGGGATTACTGATGGTTGCGGGTATCAGTGTGGTCGGGTATGCGCTGCGGCTGTTTGTGATGAGCGGTTTTGGTTCCGGCGATTCGGGCCAAAACGCCGCTCGCCGCAATGTGCGCATCCGGATCGAAGACCGGGACGATAACAGTCTGTGATCACAGAATTTGACGGAGGATTCAGATGATTTCCAAATGGTGGATGGTCTGTACAGTTGTGACGGTACTGACAGCGGGAACCGTCTGTGCGCAGGAATGGAAGGTGACCGATTCCGGTGCGGTGGGCGACGGCAAGACCGATTGCACGACGGCATTTCAGACGGCGCTGGATCAGGCGGGTAAGGCCGGCGGGGGCGTGGTGAATGTTCCAGCGGGGAAGTTCCGCATTAACGGCAATTTGGTGATTCCCGGCGGGGTGACGCTGCAGGGGACATTTCGGTCACCGCCCACAGCCCACTTGCAGGGGTCGGTACTGTTGGCGTTTGCCGGACGGGGCAATCCCAAGGATAAACCCTTTATTCGGCTCGGGGGGCATAATGCGACGATTTCTGGAATCATTATTACCTACCCGGAATGGAAACAGTCGGATGTGCCTCCGGTTTCCTATCCGCCGTGCATCTATGCCCGGGATGCGGACAACACCGCGGTGCTCGACTGCCTGCTGTTGAATCCCTATGAGGGAATCCGGATGGAACGGGCGGGGAGATCCCTGATCCGCAATGTGTATGGTTACCCGATCTTCCGCGGTTTGTATGTCGATGAGTGTTATGACATCGGACGAGTGGAGAACTGTCACTTCTGGCCGTTCGGGGTCCACTACAATCAGGAGGATCCCTATTGCAAGTGGATCAATGTCAATGGAGTGGCGTTCGAATTTGCACGGACGGACTGGCACTATGTCTATAACACCTTCTGTTTCGGTTACGGCGTCGGATACAAATTTTCTCAGAGCAAGGCCGGCGCCTGCAACGGTAACTTTCTCGGCATCGGTGCCGATTGCTGCCGCAGGGCGGTTCTGGTCGAGCAGGCGCAGGCGCCGGGTCTGCTGATCACCAACGGCGAGTTCGTAGGGCGGTGGGGCAGTGAGGACTCGGTGTGCTTGGAGATTGCGGACAGTTCCGGCGGCAAGGTGAGCTTGACCAACTGTTCGTTCTGGGGACCCATCGATCGTTGTGTGTGGATGCGGGCCGCCAGCGCACAATTTACGGCCAACGCAACGCACTTTTTGCATTGGGACAACCATAACCAGAACTCGGCGGCGATCCAACTCGACGCGGGTAAGGCGATCGTACAGGGCTGTACTTTCGGCAACGGCGACACTTGTGTGCAGGTTGGGCCAAAAGTCAAAAGCGCGATCCTGATGGGCAACCAGGCGGCCGATGGATTTACTGTCGATAATCAAGCGGGGAAAAGGACTCAGATGGTGGGAAATGAAGGTCCGTCCGTCGAGTGGACCGACCAAGTCCGGGCTCACTATCAGATTGACATCGGCGCCGACGGCGACGGGCGGATGATCCGGGATTTCCATGGTCCCGAGAAGGGTGCCGGGGCGGGAATTCTCTCGACCATGCGATGGACGCAAACCCGATCGCGTCTGATTTTGCCGACATTGAAGAATACCGATTACACGCTGACCCTGCAGATGGCGGTGCCGGCAGCCGCGGTCGATGAGACGGCGGGGATTTATCTGGGTGAGCAGCGGATCGCCGAATTTAAGGCCGATACGCACAATCTGTCCCTGAACTTCCGCTCAGGGGACACAGAGAGCGTGGTCCTGGAAATCCGCTGTAAGGGATGGATTCCCCGGAAGGTCTTTCCCGGTAATCAAGATGACCGAACTCTGGGAGTGCAGTTGTTTGGCGCGACGATGAAGTCGAAATCGGCCGACGCGGAACTCTTTTCCGCAAACACCGGGCAAAGGTTATAAGGATGCGGTTAATCGGTTTCTTTGGGCTTGGGCAGGTCTGAGAATGTTTTATCGAGTTTATTGCGAAGGGCTTCATTGATCAGAATGTGAGTCACCAGGCGGGCCGCAATCGAAGAAACAATATAGGCGGCGATACTGCCGAGGAAAGCGCGGAAGCCAATCGTTGCAGGGGACTGGCCGCAAAGGGCTCCGGTTACGCCCATGACAAAGAAAATCAAAGCGGCAAATCGGATCGCGATGGATTTGATTTGCTTTTCCATACTCCCCTCTTATGCCGGTTGCGGCGCCAATCGGCCGACCGTATCGGCGATTTTGACCGTTTCCACGGGTTCAATCACGGTACCGGGGACGATCTCGTCATAGGCCAAAACGGGTAGCCGCGGGATCGTGCGTTCGATCATCGAAGAAAGGGCCGGCCGAATTCTCGCGTCGCACAAAACGACGATATTCTCGAACGCGCGATCCATAGCGGATTTCCAGCAGTCGGCCAGTTTCTGATTGAGTTCCAGGGCCATTTCCGGAGGGATATTCAGTGAGATGGTCTCGCCGGCCTGATTCACGGCGCCGATGAGCTGATGTTCGAGGACCGGATCGAAGGCGATGGCGGTGATCGAACCGGTTGGAGTCTTGTGTTTTTCCGTGATGGCCCGCATCAGTTTCTTTCGAGTGATTTCGGTCAACAAGGTTGCATTTTTGGTTCGCGGAGCCGCCTCACCGAGCGATTCCAGGATCAGCGACAGGTCGCGGACAGATACGCCTTCGCGGAGAAGGTTTTGCAGAACCCGTTGCAACAGGCCGACGGGAACCAATTCGCCGACGATATCGCCGACCAGCGACGGCTGGGTGGAACGGAGCCGTTCGACCAGTTGCTGGACATCTTCACGGGTCAACAATTCGTGGGCGTGCCGCGATAACGTTTCCGACAGGTGCGTGATGAGAACCGATTCCGGATCGATGACGGTATAACCGGCAACCTCGGCGGCCTCTTTGTCGGCGGCGGCAACCCAGAGGGCCGGCAAACCATAAACGGGTTCCTTGGTCTTGACACCGCGAACGGGTTTTGTAACCGAACCGGAATCCATGGCGAGATATTTGTCGGGTTCGATGCGACCCGTGGCGATAATGTGATCGTAGAGGCGAATTTCATACACATTCGGTTCGAGGTTGATATTGTCTCGAAGTCGAACCAACGGAATGATAATACCGAGTTGCTGGACGAATTTACGGCGCAGAGCGCCGATGCGGTCGAGAACACCGCTTTTTTTCCGAGGATCCACCATCCCAATAAGCCGCACGCCGACAAGGATGGAGAGGATATCGACGGTGAGAAGCTCCTCGACGGGAGTGGCATCATCGGCAATCTTGTCGGATTTGGGCTGAGTCGATTTTTCGGTTTTTTCTCCGGCGGCCGTTGCAGCACGAGCCCGGACGGTAAACAGACCAAACATGGCCGCAATGGCCAGGAAGGGAATCTTTGGAAAACCCGGGATAAACGCGAAAGAGGCGATAATCACGGCGGCGATCCCGATCGGCTGGTGACGCCGGAGGAGTTGTTCGGTCATATCGATGCTGACGGTGTTTTGAGAGCGAACCTTGCTGACGAGGAAACCGGAACTGACAGCGACGATGATCGAAGGGATCTGGCTGACCAGACCATCGCCGATCGACAGGATACAGTACTGTCTGGCTGCATTCTCGATAGACAGACCTCGAGCGTAACCGAGAATAATACCGCCGACCAGGTTGACGGCCGTGATGATCATTCCCGCCTTTGCGTCGCCCTGGATGAATTTGCTGGCCCCGTCCATGGCCCCGTAGAATTCGCTTTCCCGCACGATTTCCTTGCGTCGGGTACGAGCCTCGGCGTCGGTGATCATTCCGGCGTTGAGATCGGCGTCGATGGACATTTGTTTGCCGGGCATGGCATCCAGGACAAACCGCGCGGCCACTTCGCTGATTCGCGAAGCGCCTCGGGTGATGACGATAAACTGGATGACCAGCAGGATGATGAAGATGACAAGGCCGACGACCATATTTCCGCCGGCGACGAAATTGCCGAAGGTATCGATGATGGTTCCGGCGTTCCCCTGGAGAAGGATCAATCGCGTGCTGGCGACATTGAGGGCCAGACGAAATAGCGTGGTGATCAGCAGCAGGGAAGGAAAAGTCGAGAGTTCGACGGGCTGATTGGTGGCCAGAACGATGATCAGGATGGAGATCGCCAGCGAGATGCTGCAGGCCAGCCCGATGTCGAGCAGAAATGTCGGCAGTGGAATTAACAGGGTGCCCAGAACGGCAACCAGACCAATGGCGAAATAGATGTTGCTGTTTCGTGCAAGCCGCGCGGTGGTGCTGTTGATCGGATCTCCGGATTCGGTCTGGGTGCCGGCGGATACGGCCGGTGCGGTCGTCGGGATGGGTTTCTTGGGTTGGGCCACGGGCGTCGATCCTTGTGCGGTTAGGCATTATCGGCGTCGGCGCCGAGGATTTCACGGATGCGAATGGCGAAGGATTCGTTGACGACCACGATGTCCCCGGTGGCGAACTTGATGTCTTGAACAAAAAGCTCTGCGGGTTCCCCGACGATTTTGTTCAGTTCGAGGACCGAGCCGGGGCCAAGCTGCAGAAGCCGCTTAAAGGGAATCTCGGTTTTTCCGAGCGTCACCGTAATCGGCATGCTGATATCGAGCAGAATATTGAGATTGTCCTCGGCGGGTTTCACGGGGACATCCTGGACTTGTTCAAACTCGGCGGTTTGGACTTCGGTAGCAGGTGCCGCTTCGGTCTGAGCTGTCGGGGTTTGGGTTTCGGGCATCGGGAGTTCCTTTCCGGTGAACCGGCATTAGTCTTTCGGGTGGGGGGCGATGACAACGGCGTATTTGCCGGAGGACTTGGCGCAAAAGGCCTTGAAGCAGGGGCGCTTATTGATCAGCAGGTCCAGGGGTGAAACGGTTTTTTTGTTGAGCACGAGAATATCCCCCGGCGCCAGATTCATGACATCATTGAGGGACATGGTCGATTGCGTGACTCTGGCGATGAGTTCGACCGGGGCCTGATGCATGGTTCGCAGGATTCGGTCGGATAATTCCTTGGCCGAGGGTTTGGGACCGGGTTTGGTCTGTATGCCAAGGATGGAATCCATGGCCGAGGCCAGTACCGTGAGATTGAGTTCCATCGGATTCTGGGGGCCGGTGATCGCGATGTCGATGGAGAAAAGGTCTTCCAGCCCCACACATTGCAAGGGCCAGTCGCCGACGACAAATCGATTGGCCAGTTGAAAGGCGGGCCCTGCGGCAAGATGGAAGGCGGTATTGATGGCTTCGCCGATGGCCGTCGTAACATCCAGGAGGATCGATTCCTCCAGGTCCGACAATTCCCGTTGCTGACTGTCAAAGTCGGTGTCGCGGAGAATATAACCGACCAGAGCCATCGCCGTGGTCGGCGTACAGGAAAGGAATCCGGACTGAGGTTGTTGGTCGATGGCAAAGGGCAAAAAGAAATCTTTTTTTTGCTGGGTTTTCACGCGTTCGGCCAGCGCCACAGCATAATGTTGCGAAGTGGAAGCGGCGCGAATGTCAAATTCGCCCTGACAGAGGGTTTCGAAAGTGCGTTGGATTTGGAATTCAAGTTTCTTGGCGAACGACTCGAAAATGGATAAATGCTTGGGTCCGAAGTGATGGGACTGCGTAAAATCGAAATCGGAGGCTTGGGCCTCGGCTCCCGCCGGCGCGACAAGATGTTGCGCCTGATCGATGAGACGCTGGAGTTTTTCGCGGGTCAGAGTTTTGTCCTTGAGGGCCGAGGTCATTGAACGGCAAACTCCTTCAAGATGATGGCATGAACCAGCGGTTTTGAATTCGGGAAGAGCATATCGTTGAACTGATCCCGAATTTGATTTTTGATCCGGGCTAAACTCATGGTGCCGCGAACATCCTCGATGCTCAATCCGGCGAAATAGGTCGTCAGCCAGTCGCGAAGGATCATTTTCTTTTCGTTGACAAGAGGGCCGCCAACCGTGGCATCGTATTCCTTGGTGAACTGGATCGTGATCGAGGCGCGGAGAAATCGCGTGACGCCCGGTTCATCGAGATTGGCCAGAACGGCATCCAGTTCGAAGAACCACCCGTCGGCGGTTTCGATGATCGGAAGGACCGGACCTGTTGGTTTAGCTGACCCGCCATGTCCGCCTCCACCGCCATGTCCGCTGGCCGCGGGTTTGGGCTCGGCCGGTTTTGTCGGGGCTCCATGGCCACTGGCGGTCGGCTTGGCTTCGGCGGTATTTTCCGATCCGGCCTTGGCCGGATCTTCCGCACCCGATGCGGCTGTGGGTGTCGGGCTAAATAGCTTGGCAACGAAGAATCCGCCGCCGGATCCGCCGAGAGCGATTCCAGCCATGATCAGGATTCCGACCAGAGATTTCTTTTTGGACTTGTCGCCCTTGGCATCTTTGGTTTCTTTGGCTTGTTCTTTTGGTTTTTCTTTTTCGTCGGCCATGGAAACGGCTCCGATGAAGGTTTATTCGGTTGATTGCAGGCAACCCTGTTGACGGTAACGCTTGATTTTTTCGCGAAGAGTTCGATTGCTGATACCCAGGGCTCGAGCCGCGCGTGTCTGATTTCCGCTGGTTCGGTCCAGAGCGGCAAGGATCGCCGTCTGTTCGAGTTGATCCAGGGTTAGATCGGCGGAATTCAAGGACGATGAATTCCCTACGGAAGGAGAGCCGGCCTGGAATCCGTTTCCGACCAGTTCTTCGCGAACCGACGGCACATCGTCCAGGGTCAGGACCTCTCCCGTGCCGAGAATCATCAGGGAACGGATGGTATTCCGGAGTTGACGAACATTGCCGGGCCAGGGATAACGGGCCAGAAGTTCGAGCGTATCAGCATCGACAGACACAATTCGGCGGCCTGTTTCGGGGGCAAATTGATGCACGAACAACCAGATCAGTTGCGGAATGTCCTCCGGGCGATGACGCAACGGCAGGATGTGCAATCGCAGACCCGCTAAACGGTAGTAGAGATCCTGACGAAAACGTCCCTCCGCGATGCGAGCCAGGATATCGGCGTTGGTTGTACTGAGAATGCGGACATTGACACTGATATTTTCTTTGCCGCCGACGCGCTCGAAATCCATTTCTTCCAGAACTCGAAGCAGTTTCGATTGAAAGGCGGGGCTGGTTTCGGTGATCTCGTCGAGCAACAAGGTTCCTCCATGAGCCCGTTCGAAGCGGCCCTTGTGCAGGGCGACAGCGCCCGTAAATGCCCCTTTTTCATGGCCAAACAGTTCGCTTTCAAGGAGGGCGTCATTGAGGGCGGCACAATTGATCCGAATAAAGGGATTGGCCGCACGACGACTTTCGGAATGAATCCATCGAGCGAGCAATTCCTTTCCGGTTCCGCTCTCGCCCTGGATGAGTACAGGTAAGGTCGAGGGAGCGACTTTGCGGGCCAATTCGACGGTTCTGCGAAGGGCGGCGCCGATTCCAACGATCGCCCATTGGCCTGTCCCGGCGGAATCGCCGTAAGACAAGACCGACAAATCGCATCGCGGGAGATGAGCGTCGAGAATCGCTTCTACCGTGTTGGGCTGCAAGGGCTTGACCAGAAACTCGGTACATCCGCCCCGCAAAGCCGCAATGGCGCTGCGGGCTGAATCGGTTCCGCTAAGCATGATGACCGGCCGTTCCGGAAATTCGCTGCGAATGCGAGCCAGAATCGTGGCGGCCGATTCGGTTATCCGGTCCAATTCCAGGGCAAGGAAGATCAGATTCCACGAAGGTCGGGATAACAGGTCGCGGACATGGGTATCCGTTGCGGCGACCGTTCCACGCGCCCCGCGACGAGCCAGGATTTCCAGCAGGACCTGGGCCGTACGAGGGTCCGGATCGATGATCAGGACCTGGCGGATCAACCTGTCAGAAGCTGTTGGGATCATATCCATATCGAGTCAGGAGACCTTCGGGTTTGGCCTGTTGGGACCATGCAAAATAGGTGTTTCGGGCTCGAGCCACCTTGGCCCAGTCGGATTCAGGATAATCGGCAATGACTTTTTCATAGACTTTTGCCGCCTCGGTGGATTTGGAAATCCGAAGGCAATTGCCGTACTGAAACAGGACCCATGAACGATTCTGGTCCTGAAGATTGTCCGTCATTTGATCCATCACTTGCTGGTAGAGTTTGGCGGCCCGACTCAGATCCCGCTTGGCAAAAAGGGCTTCGGCTGCGGAAAACAAATCGACTACGGCCTGGGGATTGGCGGTCAGAACAGCCATAACCGGATCGGCGGTATCGGGTTTGATGAATTCGGATTTGTCAGGTTGAGCCGGTTTTGTGGGCTGTTTCTGGACTTTGTTGCTGTCCTGCACCATCGAAGTCGAAGTTTGGGTCGAGGGTTCGTCCGCAGAAGATTTGGCGGCGACGGATTCTGAGGGAGATTTTGGTTTCTGGGATACGGTATCGGTAGTCTGCAGTTGCGGCAATTGGAGCCGCCGGAGTTCTTCGGTAAGTTCTTTAAGCGATTTTTGTGATCCGCCGACATCGGCCGGAGGTGTCAATGGAGCCAATTGAGATTGACGCAATTGAGACCGAATCTCCTGCCCGGTGGGGGATGGATTCGATTTGGACGGCGTCGCCTGCGGGGTTTGGGTCGCCCAAATCGTACCGGCGGTGATCAAGATCCAGCTTAGGATAGGAGCATTGGCTTTCATGATCCGGCTCCAATGGGAGAGGATTTATCATAGACCCCGACAAAGGCCAAGGCGGCCTTGTCGTGTTCCTTCAGGTGCGTGTATATTTGTCCAAGAAGAGACAATCCTTGTTTGTATTCCGGCAGATCGCCCGAGGTCTGATTGAGGAACTGAAGGCAAAGAAGTTTGGCCTGGTCGTATTGACCGAGTTGCTGGGTCGTGTCGATCAACAACAGACTTGCCTGACGAGCATGGAAACCGGGGGTTAACGAGACCAGGGCATCGGACAGATTTTTCTGTGCCCGTGCCAGTTCCCCCAGTTCGATATTGCATTTGGCGATTTCGACGGTGAGCCGGCCGCGAAGCTGCGGGTCGTTGACGAATTCCAGTTTTCGATGTAACAACGACAACGCGGTATCGGATAAATCGATTTCCCGCAGAATCGTGGTGCGAGCGATCAATACCCGACAGGACTGGTCTTGCGTAAGTTTTTCGTCGGGGATGTTCTCAAGCAGATTCAGGGCGGGGACAAACCGTTCCTGCCGTGTCTGAGCTTCGGTAAGTTGCAGGACGGTCTCGACGAATTCTTCGGTGGTTAAGGGTCCCTGAAAGGCCTGGCGGAGGGCGACCGCCGCCTGATCGTAATCTTTGAGAGCGATCAAGGCCTTGCCGAGATTCAAATAGGCCGTGTAGATACGGTGATCGGACAAATCGGGGGTGAGCCGAATGGCCTGAATGAACCATTTCTTGGCTTCCGCCGGTTGATTGAGGCGTTCGTAACAGTCCGCAGCCCCATAAGCGGCGTCGCGGCGAGATTCCTTGTTCAGGTCGAGATTGTACACCTTTCGAAACATCATGAGAGCTTCATTGTATCGACCGGTACGGGCCGTAGCATGGGCCAGTTCAAGCGATGCCTGATCGATCAGTTTACATTCGGGATATTGAACAATCAGTTCCGTCAGGTCGTTTCGAGCTCCTGTATAGTCCTGCAAACCGGTCTTGATGCGACTGGAATTGAGCAGGGCGTATGGTGTTAAAGGGTTGAACGCATATTGCGAGGCCATCAGTTTGTATTCGCCAAGTGCCGCTACCGACTCGCCAAGGGTTTCCTGAAGCAAACCCATGGCATAATGGGCATTGGGACAACGATGATCGCCCGGATTTCGGAGCAGGAATCTTCTCCAGACAAAAAGGGTTTCGCGGGTTAAAGTCTGGCGGTGATCGTTGAGGTTGTCATAAGTCGAGGGATTGCGGATGGTAAGCCCTTCGGCTGCATATTCCGCGATCAGACCGGCAGAACCGGCGGCAATCTCGGCCAGGCCTTGTTCAGAGGTACCGGGAACCAACAAGCAGATTGGACGAGAACGAACCTGTTCGGTCTGGGAAGCCCAGCCAACATTCAGCCGGGCTTCGGTCGCAAAACGATTGACCCATTCAACGAATGGGGCTTCCAGCGCTTCCGAATACCACTGCGAACCGACGGGAGAGTCGGAATGCCGGCGGATCTGAGGATTCAAGATTCCGTCGGCCAAAAGGGATTGTCCGTTCTGAAGAAAGGCCTTCAGTTGTGTCTGGTCAAGCGAAGGGAATTCTTCGGGCAAGATCTGATCGGTCCAGAGAGAACCGGGTAAATCGGTGGGCCGATTATTCAAAAGCAGAATTTCCCGGGTCATGGCCTCGGCCTGAAGGAAATAACAGTCGGATTCAAACTTGGGAGAAAAAACCTCCTCAAACAATCGGCCAAGAGCCAAAGTTTGGTAGGCATGTTGTCGAGCGGTAAGATATCGTTCGTTGCGAAATTCGATGAAAGCCAGAGAGTAATGGGCTAAAGCCCGTACGACAATGGATCGGCTTTGCAGAGCTTGCGTGAACAGGCGGCCCGCATTGCCCGAATCATCCGTTTGGATCAGACATTCGGCGATCCGCAGGGCCAGAAGATCCCGCAACCACTCGTCCGCGGGGATGCCGGGCACGAGGTTGTCACTGAGCCGACGATACACGAAGGCGGCACGATCATACTTGCCGGATTGGTACAGTTGATTGGCGAGTTTCCAGGATATCGAAGGTTCTAAGGATTGCGCCTCGGCGGCCGGCAGAGTGGGCTCCGGCAGGGCGTTGGCCTGGCGTGTCGGCTGTTCAGAGGCCTGCTGGATGATGGTAACCGGCGCGAGGTTCGGGCGAATCAGGAAATAGATCAGGATCCCGCTGATCGCCAGAATGTTCAGAGTCAGGATAATGTGGGTCAGCGTGAACCATTGCCCGGTTCGGGAGGCGGTGATAGCGGCCTGTGTCAACAAGCGAGGACGGTTTGATCCCTCCAGAACTTTGAAGAGATTGTCGTCGCCGGAGAACAGATCGCGGGCGGTAACATCCGGACGGATATCTCCGGCGAACAGGTCAGAGTCAGCCGGAGCCTGTGAGGCCTTGTCGAACGGGTTTTCGTTTTCTGTCGCCATGATCCCTATTTCCCATTTCCAGACACGGAGAGCGCACGATTTGTTCGAGGGTCAGGAATGCAACGGATGTGCCAGTAGGAACCGGATGGGGCGAGGATTATATTTCAACCTGAAAACGCGATGTTCTGCAAGATGCGGCCGTCCATTCATGCGATCCATGATTGGAATTGTCGAAGAACCAGACAGGTCGAATAAAAATTAGCCAAGCCCGGGAAAACACAGCAGTCTCGTTCGACGGGTATTTATGCCGAGAGGATAGGAAGAGTGGGTTCTTCCGCGGAGGCGTTTTCGGAGGAGACGGAAGGGTCGGGAATATTATGCTGGCGAACTTTGGCGTAAAGGGTGGCTCGAGTGATGCCAAGCAAAGCGGCCGCTCGCGTCTTTTGCCAATTGACTTGCTGTAAGGCGCGTTTCACGAGTTCTTTTTCGGCCTTTTCAAGGGAGAAATCCGTCATGTTGATAATCGGGGGGTCTCCGGCGACATCGTCGAACATGTCGTGATGCAGGATGAGATTGGTGGAGCCGATACGGTCGCCGGTTTCGAACAGGATTGCTCGCTCGATGACATTCTTCAGTTCTCGGACATTCCCGGGCCAGGAGTGTTTGAGAAGGGCTTCCTGGGCCAGTTTGGTCAAGCCCTTGATTCGACCGGCTTTTTCAGGGCAGATCGTTGAGGTCTGGATGAAGTAATCGGCCAACAGGAGGATATCGTCGCGGCGGGAATCGGCACGAAGCGGAGCCAGAACGATGGGACAAATGGCCAGGCGATAATACAGATCACGACGAAATTTAGACTCTTCGACGGTTTTGTGAAGATTACGGTTACTGGAAGAAATGATTGTGGCGCGGCAGGGGATATCCTTGGTTCCCCCGACCTTGCGAAAATTGCGTTCCTGAACCACGCGAAGGAGCTTGGCCTGAAGATCGAGAGGCATTTCGCTGATCTCGTCGAGGAAAATGGTTCCATCCTCCGCCAATTCGAGCAGACCGGTCTTATCGCGGTCGGCGCTGGTGAATGCGCCCTTGACATGGCCAAACAGTTCGCTTTCCAGGAGTGTGGCGGTCAGCGCGGCGCAATTCAGCGCCACAAATCGTTTGTCGGATCCATGTCGGAGGACATGAACCGCTCGGGCGGCCAATTCTTTTCCGGTTCCGGTTTCGCCGACGATGAGCACCGGATTGCAGGTACTTCGAGCGACCAGACGGATCATTTTCAGCGTTTTCAGCATTGATGGACTGCGTCCGACGATCGTTGCACAGGGCGGGCATTCTTCGGAGAAGTATTTCGGGTCACGAGAATTTGCGGTTGTCAGTACTGGAATTGCGGGACGACTGAGCCGCTCAAAGCGATCCGCAAATTCGATATCCAGACAACAGACGGCACCGAACCGATCCAGTTCTTCTTGTTGTCCGGGAGAATCGGCGTTGCGGAGGACCAGGATCGGAACGGATGAGCCAACCCCTTGTCGTTGTCGGAGAAAGTCGCAAAGGGATATGTGGGGAATGTGCTCATCAACGATAATACAATCGGGTTCGAGGGTGGAGAGAACTTCGGTCATTTCACGGATGTCATCGACGGCGAACAATTGATGGCAGCGAGGGCGCAGAAAATCCTGGATCTTTGGATTTTTGCCAATCACGAGGATCGTATTCCAAGTCGTCATCGTCCAAGTCTCGCAGTCGGTACTGTCCAACTCAAAGGAAACATTCGGGAAACAATTGCCCTATTGTTCGGCCGGGAGGGAAATGAAACTTTAATTTTTTATGGGACGGTCAGATAAATACTTTTTTTCCGCGCCGAACGGCAAAATCATTTTGGGACATTGGGTAGTTTTAGATCGTTATCGGACTTTCAGTTGGATCCGGCCGTTAGAGACAGAGGAAGAAATGATCCGTCGGAATGGGAAGTTTTTAATCGCGCGGAAATAAAAAATCAGATGAGGGAGAGGAAGAACAAAGATGTCGGAAATTTTCTAACCTCTTGTCAGAAAAGACGCTATGACGCTTGTGTCGCGGGTTTCATCGGAGAATGGCACGGGGGTTGCATTTTTCATCATCAGGTCATCGTGTCCGTGGTGGACCCGATCGAGAAAACCGGAGAGACGATATGTCGAGCGTTATCAGCGATACGGCCAATGCCAGTCAGCAGAAGCTGGATTTCATGAATCTTCTGATCACGGAAATGCAAAATCAGAATCCGCTGGAACCGATGGACAACCAGCAAATGGCGGCGCAATTGGCGCAGTTTTCACAACTGGAACAATCGGAGTTGATGAATACGAACCTGCAGACGATCAATGAAACGATCGGCAAACTGAACACGAGTTTTGCCGGTGCGATGATCGTGGCCCAGTATGAATTCGCCAAATCACTTCTGGGGCAGGAAGTGACATTCATGACCGGGACGGATGGGATGACCTTGCAGGGAAGGGCGGAAGCCATGCATTTCGAAAACAACCAGCCGGTGCTGGATGTACGGGTGACAACGCAAACAGATGACGGTACGACCGAGTCGGTGGTATCGGTGTCATTGGATCAAATCGTAGAGATCGCGTCCTAATCAGTCGCACGAAGACAGATACAAGGAGACACATATGGGTTCTGCATTAGCGGCCGGAGTATCAGGCCTGAAGGTCCACGAGCAGATGTTGGATGTGGCGGGAAATAACCTGTCGAATGTGAACACGGTAGGGTACAAGTCCAGTAACATCACTTTTGCCGAACTGTTAAGCCAGACAATCAAGAAGGCCAGCGGACCAACGGGTTCTTTGGGGGGTACGAACCCGCAACAGGCCGGTAGCGGCGTGGGCGTTTCGGCCGTGTCACGGAATATGAGCCAGGGAAACTTGTATTCGACCGGCCAGGATCTGGATGTTGCGATTGACGGACAGGGGTATTTTGTCTTAAGCGATGGAACGCAAAGTGTTTATACCCGCCGTGGATCGTTTGCAGTGGATGCGGACAATACCCTGGTCGATCCGGCTACGGGCTTCAAAGTCCAACGAATCGGTTCAGAAGGGGAAGCGGACGGATTTCAGACGGCGGGGGATTCGAGCATCCACATTCCCTGGGACGCTTCGATGCCAGCCAGAGCGACATCCCAAGTCACTATGAATGGAAACCTGCGATCCTCGGCGTCGGCGGATGATGCGACCGTTCATAAACTGACAGCCAATGCCGCTTTCACCACCGGTGGCGGGACTCCGATTACGGCGACAACCTATATGTCAAGTCTTGACCAGTGGACGACGCCGCTGGCGGTGGGGGATACGGGGACCTTACGGGTTACCTATGTACCTGAGGGGGGTGGCGCCCCCATCACCAGTGATATAACCTGGACCGGCGCGGCGGCGGGTGCCGGCGCTACCGTACAGGATATATTGGATGACATTACGGCGTTGTTCAGTCGCTCGACGGCGACCATCAATGCGGATGGCAAAATCGTGATAACGGATGACGAAGGCGGATACAGTCAGGCGCAGATCACCTCCATGACATATATTCCCGATGCCGCGGATAGTTTGACCGTCCCGACCTTCTTCAATCTGACGACCCCGGGCGGCAATGACAGCAAGGCCTTCAACATCAATGTTTATGATTCGATGGGCGAGCCGCATGTCTTGTCGGGTTATCTGGTCAAAACGGACGACACCAATGTCTGGGATATGGTGATTCCGAGCATTTCCGGAGAAACCGCGCCGAGTTGGAGCGGTTACAATATCGATTCGGCGACATTCAATCGGAGAATCTCGGGGATTCAGTTCAACTCGGATGGGTCGTATGCCGGTTTGGTCAGTTCGGCGGAA
>JAAYVQ010000163.1 GCA_012517095.1 Phycisphaerae bacterium
CGCGATGGGAACCCCCAACGCATCCACCAGCCGGAGTCGTTCCCCGTTGCTGTCCAGCGCCCCGGTATATTGACCCGCCACCGCAATCCCCGCCCCGTATCGCGCCGCAAACGCTGCCGGGTTCCGGGCCAGGACCAGATACCCGTTGGGCGCCAGGGTCGTCGTCGCCGGCGTCAGGCCAAAGGGAAAATCGATCCCCTGGTCAAACCGAACCAACGACAGGTCCAGTATTTCGGTCCCCGCATTGTACAACTCCACAAACTCCGTGTTCGGATCCCCGTTCGGATGGTACATCACCTCCGAAATCCGAAGATCCTTCCCCACCGATCCCACGCTGAAGGTCGCCTCCTGCAGGGCACTCCAGGTACCGGAGGAATAGGTGCGGGCCTTGACCTGACAGCTTTTCGTCAGGACAACGGGGGCTGTGTAAGGGATGGCCGTGGGAGAAATCCCCCCCGCCACCGTCCCCGATCGTACGGCCGTAAGTTCAACGGAGATCAGGAAATCATTGCGGTTGGTACTGATATTGGTTCGATTGATGCCGTGAACGGCCAAGATATTGTTTCCGGCCTTCAGGGATGACCGGGAATTCGTCAAATCAACCGTTGACCAAGAAGAACCCGAATGGCTCGTCGTGGCCGATGAATTCCACATCGGCGTCGTTGGAGCATTGGCCTTTGAGACCTGCGTTCCATTGATATATGCGACATATCCGTCATCGTAGCGGATTCTCATCTGGAGTGTTTGGAATTTGCTAAGATCAGTGGCTGATACGGTGAACGGAATCCGGAAATACGCCGAACCGTTCTTGTTCAACATCAAGGACTGAATATTGTAGCTGATATACGGTTCATAGTTGCCCGTCGTATCATAACCAATCCCGCCCGTTTTGCCCGGTATGATAGGTGTTCCCGCCGTCCAGCCCGAATCCGCAAAGGGCTCATTGCCTCCCCTCCAGGTGGTCCCGATGTCGGTTGTGGGAACCAGAACTTTCTTCGGGGCCGATTCGGCAACCAGGGTAACCGTTGCCGCCGGATCCGTGACAAAGAAGACTCGAGGATCGCTTCCGTCCAGCGTATAATAGGTTGTCGTTCCCGCCGCTCCGGTCATCGTCAGCGAATAGCCCGTCCCCACCTCTCCCCCGTTGTTTCCGAATACCGGGGCCGCCTGGTTTGGATACCATCCTTTGTTCTTGAACTGAGTCAGAACTTCATTCGTCCGGCCGGGGAAATAATTGTTTTTGACGCTGTTGATCTCGGCCAGCCAATGATCTTTTGTCAACGGATACCCGGTCTTTGAATCGCCCCATCGCGCCGACTCGCCGATAATGGCCGTCTGGATCTGGTTGGCGCGATTCATCCAGCGATCGATGCTGGCCTGCGGAGTCAACAGTCCGTTGTTAAAGAAATATCGATGGACACGATCGGCAAACCGTAACCGATAATGCGCGTTCGTCGTCAACTGCTGGTGAAGCCATTGAGGATTAAAATAATTGAATTCCGATCCGGCGGGCCAGGGGCCTGTCCGATCCCAGCCCGAAAACAGCGAATGTTCCGCGTCATGACGGAAAAATTTCCACCCGTCGGGAGTCACGCGATTGTACACCGCGAAAAAGTTGTTCGGTCGGTTGTTCCCGAGGAAGTTGGAGATGGGTCCGTCAAAATCTCCGACATAATAGGTACAGATCATATAGTCGATCAGGTTGTCTTCATCCAATAGCAACTCGTACTCGGGATTTCGGGTCCCGTCAGGATTCAGCCCCTGAATCCGGAAATACGCCGCATCAGATGAAAAACCCGCCTTCGCCGCCGTCCAGAGTCGATTGTACGCGCTGCCGTCTCCGTTGGTCGCATAGACCGTGTAATCCTCCCCTCGACTGCCGGCCACTTTCATCACATCATAATCCAACTCATCTCCGCCCAGATAGGTTTCCGCGAAAAAATCCTCCGTTCGCTCATCCGTGTAGTAAATGCCCCAATAGGTCCCGTCCAGATACAAATGATAATATCGCGTCTTGGAATAGGGCTGCCCCATAGCGCCTTGCGTATCGCGCGAGAACACATCCCGACAGAAGGTGTTTCGGGTGTCGCCCCCAAAACTCCAGGAATAATTCTGCGGACAGGCCAGGTCGATCTTTTCAAACCGATCGGCTCCCTCGTCCCCAAAGAGCGGATATCGAAGATCGCCGTCATATTCGCCGCTAAAATACATCCGGAATGCGTGCTTTGGATTGCCCGGGTCGCGGCTGTAACCGCCCCGGATCCGGATACCCGCGTTGATCTGAAAACCTTCCGTCCCATCCGGATAGATCAACTCCATCGAGCAAGGCCGTTCCCATGCGGCGCCATCCTGTTGTGCGTTCACAAAAATGCCGGTGCTCGAATTGAACAGATGTTTCAGGTCCGTAACAATCGAAATCGATGGAATCGCCGTCATCGCGGAAACCATCTCGTTTTTCCATGTTCCGGATTCGGTGATTTCCTTGTCCATGCCATAGTTGATCACCTGGCCGTTGACATTGTAGGTCGGCCATCCGGCCGCGGAATCCGGTGCACTTTCGGGTTGCGCAATAATGTCCTGAACAAATAAATAGTTCTTGTTGCGGAAAGGCATAAGAACGATTTCGAAATGGCATCCGGCCATAAATGAGATCGGTTCTATCCTTTATACTCCGCAGGTTTTCACTTTTTGCTCTTTGACAAGTCTAAAAAATCGTTTTCCGAACAGATC
>JAAYVQ010000164.1 GCA_012517095.1 Phycisphaerae bacterium
CCCCCTGGTGGGCCAGCAAAATCCGCCCCGACAGGTCGAACATCGGAAGCGTCCCCTGCTGGAAGAAACACACATCCGCCCGATTCAATCCGTAAAAACTTTCCGTCTCAAAGATATCCAGCGTCGCCGGGTGGTTCTGCGGACTGGTCATGATGTACCAAGGAATCGTCGCGCCATACCGGACGGCTGTCGCCGCAATCGTCTCGGCAAACACCCGAAACAGCGTCTTCTTCCGGATCGGGCTGATGGGAAAGTTTCCCTTGGGCCCGTCAAATCCCAGCCGTGTTCCCTGCCCGCCCGCCACGACAAATGCCGCGACCTTACCCGAACGAAGTAACTCCTCTCCCCGTTTGCGGGCCTTTTCGTACAAGGACACACGATCCCCATCCGGCCGGGCGGGATAATATGGCGCCGGCTCCAGTTCCGTCGGCACAGGCAACGGTGCCCCGTTGAGTACATATCGCTCGATCCACCCGGGAATCGCCGAAAAGTCCAGTTGACGGATTTGTTCGAGCAGCTCCTGTTGCTGACGCCCGTCAAGCCGATCGTAAAAGGCCAGCAAATGTTGTTGGTTGTGCTTGCCGAGCAACTTGACAATTTGCTGATAATTGAGCTTTGATTTTGCCATAATCCTGCAGTCCGGGTTAATCAACTGGTGCCGTGGGCGATCCTCGGCCGGTCTTTCTCATATCATCAATCCGCTCTTTTTTCAAGCGGCTGGATCACAAAACCCGAAACTAACGCTTGAAAAAACCGGATCGATCTGGCATCCTATGGGTAAACATGAATTGACAGAACGGACGATCGTTTCGATGAACATTCTGGGTATCTCGGCATTTTATCACGATAGCGCAGCCGCACTGGTGCAGGATGGCTCCATCGTCGCCGCCGCACAGGAAGAACGCTTTTCCCGGGTCAAACACGACCAGCGATTCCCCACTCATGCTATGGAATTCTGCCTCCGCCAGGCGAAAATCGGCGCCGAGCAACTGGACCTGGTGGTGTTCTATGAAAAGCCCCTTGTCAAGTTCGAACGGCTTTTGGAAACCTACATCGCCTACGCCCCGCGCGGCTTTCGCCAGTTCCTGATGGGCATTCCCGCCTGGCTGAGGCAAAAACTCCATCTTCCCCGCGAGATGGACAAGGCCCTGGCCCACCGTTACAAAGGCCGCTATGTCTTCTGCGAACACCACGAGTCCCACGCGGCCAGCGCATTTTTCCCGTCGCCCTTTGAGGAATCTGCGATCCTGACCTTTGACGGGGTGGGAGAATGGGCCACGGCCAGTTTTGGTGTCGGCCGCGGCAACCGTATTGAAATCACCCATGAGATGCACTTCCCACACTCGCTGGGTTTACTCTACTCGGCCTTTACCTACTTCACGGGTTTTAAGGTCAATTCCGGCGAGTACAAGCTGATGGGCCTGGCCCCATATGGCCAGCCAAAATATGTGGACCTGATCCGCAAGGAACTCGTCGATCTCAAAGACGACGGTTCCCTGTGGCTGAACATGGACTACTTCCCCTACTGCCACGGCACGGTGATGACGGGGCCCAAGTTCGACCGGCTCTTCGGCGGTCCGCGACGCAGGCCGGAGTCGCCTCTGACCCAGCGCGAAATGGATATGGCCGCGTCGATCCAGGTCGTCACCGAAGAGGCCGTTCTTCGAGCCGCCCGGCATGTGCACAAAGAGACCGGTATGAAGAATCTGGTTCTGGCCGGAGGTGTCGCCCTCAACTGTGTGGGTAACGGCCGAGTTCTTCGGGAAGGACCCTTTGAGAATATCTGGATCCAGCCGGCCGCCGGCGACGCAGGCGGAGCGCTGGGGGCGGCACTGTTTGTTTGGCATCAACTCCTCGGCAATCCTCGAAAACCGACCGGATCGGATTTCCAGCACGGTTCATTGCTGGGACCAAGCTGGACCAACGAACAGATTTGCGAGTTTCTGGATTCGTCCGGGGCAAAGTATCACCGCTTTAATCGCGAAGAAGAACTGCTGGATACCGTCGCCACTCTGATCGGCAGCGAAAAAGTCATCGGCTGGTGCCAGGGCCGCATGGAGTTTGGACCACGGGCCCTCGGAAGTCGCAGCATTCTCGGCGACGCCCGCAGCCAGAAGATGCAGTCGGTGATGAACCTCAAGATCAAATTCCGCGAATCCTTCCGGCCGTTCGCCCCGTGCGTGCTTCGCGAAAAGGTCGATGACTATTTTGCAATGCGCAAAAATGAAGACAGTCCCTACATGCTGCTGGTGGCGCCCGTTCAGGAAGACAAACGCAGCCCCGAAGCGCAACAGATGGACGCAAAATCCGGCCTGGATAAACTCCCCGTATGCCGCAGCGTCGTACCGGCGATTACGCATGTCGATTTCTCGGCCCGCGTCCAGACGGTCGATCCGGATCGCCACGGCCGGTTCTATCGCCTGCTCAAACGCTTCGACGAAAAGACCGGCTGCCCGGTGATCATCAACACCAGCTTCAACATCCGCGGCGAACCCATCGTCTGCAGCCCGCAGGATGCCTACCGGTGTTTCCTGGCCACCAACATGGATGTGCTGGTATTGGAAGATCAGATCCTGTATAAAGAAGAGCAGCCGAAAGCCCAACAGCACGAGATTGACGAATACAAGGCCCGCTTCCAACTGGACTAACGAATAGAGAATCGCATGAGCTTAATCGAGATCAACTGGAATCCTTCGAGAAAAACGCTTCGGGACTTCGGCGTGATCGGCCTGATTGCCTGCCCGATTCTGGCGGGAGTGTTGTATTGGCGGCATCTGCCGATGGGATTCTGTCTGGGTATCGTCGGCTTGGGTCTGCTGCTTTTTGTGATCAGCCGTTTATCGATGCCTCTGACTCGATGGGTGTTCATCGGGCTGACTCTTATCGGTGCCCCGATCGGGATGGTCGTGGGAGTGATCGTTCTGGGGATCATCTTTTTCGGCCTGCTGACTCCTTTGGGCTTGGCCTTTCGCCTGGCCGGGCGGGATCCTCTCCGCCTCCGCCGAGATCCCAACCGGACCACCAACTGGCAATCCCACATTCAGACACAAGACCTGAAACGCTATTTTCGTCCATTTTGAGCGGATTGGAGTTGAACCATGAATGACAAGACAAAATCCACCGAATTTACTCAACTTTCAAAGGAACAAAGGCCTTCGTTGCTGGCCGACTTCTGGATGTTTCTCAAGACCAACAAGAAATGGTGGCTCTTGCCGATA
>JAAYVQ010000165.1 GCA_012517095.1 Phycisphaerae bacterium
AATTGATAAGAAACTGGAAGGGAGAAAGGTCAACAACATGATTCGGGATTCGGAAGAAATTCAATTCCATCAATTTATTCCGATATGGGGGATTGTTATTTCTTGTCTTGTTATCCCTCTTTATTCCGCAGAAGTGAAATCGGATCCGGTGGTGATCGAGACCGAACTATTCCGTTGGGAGATCAATCCCGAGGGCCAATCTTTAATTTTTCAAGACAAAAAAGATGGCAAGAATTATCTGGCCAAGGAATCGCCGTCCTTTGCTTCGATTTTAAAAGACAATCGCAGGATTCCTGTTTCAATGTGTAGCCGATCCGGGGATCTTATCCATCTGATTTTTGGGTCTTCCGCGGAACAAGTTGATCTCCGTATTATATCAAGATTCCATTATCTGGTCTTTGCAATTGTCTCGGTCAGCGATCCAACAATCGAGGAGGTTTCTTTTGCGGTTGTGCGTCTGGATCTTCCCGGTCGGACGAGTTCTATGTCAGGAGTTGCGGCCGGAGAGACATTTGCTGTTTCGGTTCGGGCGTTGAATCTTCAGACCAATCTCCAATTGCAGGGGGGTGCCCAACCCCTTTTATGCCCCACAGCATCCAAAAAACAAGGACTTGTCGGAGCCAAAATTGCCTGGGTAGCCTGTCCGGTTGTGCAAATTCGCCCCATCCTTCAGGAAGTCATTCGCTCGGAAGGTCTTGCGGTGTCTCCGCTGGGGGGACCGTTTGCCCTGGATGCCGAGGAAAACCGGAGTTCGTATGTTTTTGCGACCGTGTCGGAGGCGAATGTCGATGACTGGGTCGCTCTGGCCAAGAAGGCCGGCTTGACCCAGATCCATCTGATTGGTTGGGAGAAATCATTGGGTACATACCAGCCGCGTCTGGATTTGTATCCGCATGGAATTGACGGCCTCAAACAGGTTGTAGATAAGATCCATGCAGCGGGTCTGAGGGCGGGTATGCATACCCTAACCGGGGGCATCTCTCGTGATGATCCCTTCGTAACGCCTGTGCCCGATTCGCGTTTGGCCAAAGATGGTCGGTTTAAACTTGCGGTAGACATCGGGGAACAGGAGGATACCATTCTCTTGAAGGAGCCGCCGGGTAATCTTGAAACCTCGTGGCAATATTCAGGCCGGTCAAATGTTGTGCAGATCGGTGAGGAATTGATTCAGTATGCCGGCCTGTCTCAGGTCCCGCCGTATGGATTGATTCGTTGCACGCGCGGCGCATTTGGGACACATCGGTCGGCTCACAAAGCGGATTCTGCCGTTCACCATCTGTTTGCCATCTATGGAACCTTTCAGCCCGATGAAGAGTCCACCCTTGTGGATGCAGTGGCCGAGCGGATCGCCGGCGTTTTCAATACCTGCCATTTCGATATGATCTATCAGGATGGCGCCGAGGGAATGCCCGGGGGGCCCTATGGCTGGGCTCGGATGCGGGAGGCAATCTTTCGCCGGCTTCAGGGCCGGGTTCTGGTCGAGGCCAGCGAATGGGGGTATCTATCCTGGCCGTATCATTCCCGTCTGGGTGCCTATGATCACCCGAACTGGGGACTCAAGCGGTTTATCGATATCCACTGCCGTGACTCTGAGGAATATCAGGCGTCCAGTTTTCTGACGGCCCAGCTTGGATGGTGGTCTATTCTGGGACCCAATGAGGATCACCCGTCGGAATTTCCGGACGAACTGGAATATCTCTGCGTGAAGTCCCTGGCTTATGATATGCCGATGTCTTTCCAGGGCATTGATGTCGGGTCGCAGCCGTGGAACGCCCGGCAGGAAGAATATCTGGGGATGATCGGCCGATACGAGCGGCTTCGTCTTCAGCGAGCGGTTCCGGAAACAGTACGGATCAAGCTCCGGACGCCGCGACAGGATTTTCGTCTTCGGCGGGACCAGGATGGCCGCTGGCAGTTCTATCCGACACAATATCTGTCCCGTCGAATCGAAGGCCTGAACGATTCTTCTCGAATCTGGACGATCAACAATCCCTTCTCTGCCCAACCCCTGAGGATTCGGTTTGAGGTCCTCTATTCGGCTGTGCCGCCAACGGATTCTTCGGCCATCCGTTTAGCCGAATGGGATCCCACCATATCGGAATCCATTGCAGGTAGAGCCGGGGGAATCAACGCTTCATGGGAAATTTTGAAAGATGACGGTCGGGAAGGGGGGGCCTGTGGACTGTTTACGGCCAAAAATAACTCAAGTTCTCGTCAGGGTACATGGGTGAACATCCGCAAAACCTTCGATCCTCCCCTGAACATCTCGTCTTGCGGTGCTCTGGGCATCTGGATCCATGGAGATGGGAAGGGAGAGCTCTTGAATTTTCAGCTTTCCAACCCGGATCGGTTCTGGCCGACCTGGGATGAACATTATGTCGATGTGGATTTTGAGGGCTGGAAATATGTTGAGCTTCATCTTCGCGAACGGGATGCCGAGCGTTATGTTGATTACACATGGCCGTACGGAGGGACCAGCGCGGTTTTTCGGTCTCCTCTAATTCGGAGCAACACCAGTTCACTTTCGATCTATTGCAACAATCTTCCCGTCGGCGATCCAGTCCGGTGTCGGATTGGTCCTGTTGTGGCCGTGCCGGTGCGAAAGGTGAAGATTACCGATCCATCGTTCGAGATCAATGGTTCGAAGATCGTATTGCCGATTGTGCTTGAAAGCGGACAGTATCTTGAATTGGAGTTGCCCGACCATGGAACGATCTTCGACGAACGGGGAGCTCGAATGGGAGAGATAATGCCAAAGGGGGATATTCCAGTTATGAATCCGGGGGAAAATCGACTGAGTTTTTCCTGTGTTGTTCCAGAAGGATTTCAAGTTCGGGTGAAAGTGACGGTCATTCTCATGGATGATCAGAACGTGCAATGACAATCAATGAAGATGGACAGACCTGTTTAATAGTAGAAAAGGAGATCCGCATGGGCCGATGTATATTCATAACCCCGATCCTGGTTTTGACGCTTGGTTTTGTGTCCTTTGGATTGGCGCAGGAATCCGAGGATATCAAAGAGCTTAAACTCCGCGACTGGCAACCCCGCTCGATGATGAAAACCAAAGAGACCGTGGTTGAGAAACCGGCCTTTCCGGTGATCGATGTTCACAACCATCTGGGCGGAGGTAAAGACTTTCTGACTCCGGAACGGATCAATCGATATTTAACCGAGATGGACGCCGCCGGGGTTCGTACCGTTGTCAATCTTGATGGAGATTGGGGCGATCAATTGTCCCAGACGGTGGCTTTGCTGGACGAAGCATACCCGGGTCGCTTCCTGACCTTTGCGTTGCTGGATTTCGACGGAATCGATGATGAGAACTGGGGGCAGCGCGAAGCCGAACGGCTCGAAAAGAGTTTTCAGGCCGGGGCGAAGGGATTAAAAATCCACAAGTCTCTCGGGTTGTACTATCGGTATAAAAACGGCAAGCTGATGCCGATCGATGATCCCAAGCTGGACCCGGTGTGG
>JAAYVQ010000166.1 GCA_012517095.1 Phycisphaerae bacterium
ATATGGATCTGTTTCGGCCGCCGTTTGTCGAGGAATTGGGACGGGTGATGGAACAATGCCTGCGAGAATCGATCGAGAAAGAATGAGCATCATTACCCCTTCTATCGTGATACTTCCGACCGAAACTCCTTTTGGATTGACAGAGCTTTCACAAGTTGTTGACCGCGGAGATTTCGCGATTGTCTGGGCAGATTTGCATTTGACCATCGAACAATATGACTGGAATACCATGGATCTTTCAGATGAGGAAAATAGACGAGCGGAAGGGTATATCCAAGAGGAGGACCGCCAAAGGTTTGTTCAGCGACGGCGAATCCTTCGGCGATTATTGGGGGGAATCTTTTGCCGAGAACCGCAAGATGTCGTGATTCGAACGGACTCTACCGGGAAACCGTTTGTCGATCCTGTCAGCGTGCCCTGGCCGGTTTCGTTCAGTCTATCGCACTCACGAGATCGTGTGATTTTTGCATTTGTACGAAATCGACCAATCGGAATTGACATTGAGTATCGCGATCCATCGGTCGAGGTCATGAAGATGGCCGGTGTGATCTGTACAGAGGCCGAGCGTCAGCAATTGGAGACCTTGGCAGGTCTGGAACGGGTTTGGGCATTCTATGATTGTTGGTGTGCCAAGGAAGCGTTCATCAAGGCGGCGGGGGTACGGGAGCCGACGAGTTTTGAGGTTTTGTTTTGGCCGTGGGAGCCGGGACTTATCCAAGTCAAGGACAATAAAGAACATCGAAGGCAATGGTTATTTCATCGCATGGAGACGGGGGGGGACTGGTCGGCCATGCTGGTGACGGAAGGGCGGTTGGGACCGATCAATGTGTATCAGAATCCCACGGCGGAATTCGTAAGCCGTTACTGTAAATCTCCATTCGCACTTCTTAGAGATTCAATTGTATGAGTTGTGATCTTTCCGCGGTTGTTCTGGTTGGCATTCCGGATTTCGGCCGATATACGCTCCGATCCCTTCTTCCGCAGGCCTTGTGGCCTGTTGGCGGAAAGACGATCATTCAATGGCTGATTGAAGATCTGGCCGGGCAGGGGATTCAGCAGGTCATTATTTGTGTTGGCGGAGATCTTGACTCTATTCAATCCTCGGTCACTGAACCTGAGGGCATAGAGATTTCATTTCTGTCTCAGGAGTTTGAGCGAGGGTCGGCGGGTTGTCTTTTTGACGCGGCACAGAAGACGGGCGATGATCGATTGTTGTTATGCCAGTCGAATCTGATTCGAATCCCCGACTTATCTGGCTTAATTGAGACCCATGAGAAGGCCGGGGCAGATGTGACGATGGCACTTTGTCCGGATGGGACTTCAGGCGGCCAGGCCGACGATATGGCTGCCGGTGGATTGACCCCGTTTGTACTATGCAATCGGGCAATCCTTGAAACGGTTCCATCGGAAGGGTATTGCGACTTCAATGAGGCGTTGTTGCCCCAATTAATCCGGGAAGGCAGGAAAGTCCATTCGTTTCGATTAACTGAACCGATCGGAAATTCCTACGGATGGCAAAGCTATCTCGATGGGGTAGGACGGCTACTTGAGTTATCTGTTACAAAGCGTCCTTCACTTCGTTCCAATCCTTCAGAATCGAATGTCGCTGGATGTCGTTCCTCGCCACTCGATTTGGGCGATCCGATCATAGATCGGCCAGATGTGTGGGCCGGTAGGGAGGTCGAGATCCATCAGACGGCCCAAATCATAGGCCCGGTTGTACTGTCTGATCAGGTTCGAATTGCTGAAAAATCCGTTATTATCGGTCCCTGTGTTCTGGGGCCGAATACGACGGTTGGGACAGGCAGTGTTATATCTGGCAGTGTAACCTGGAATGGTGTCGGAATCGAGTCAAATTGTCGGATTGCCAATAGTGTTCTTACCCATCAAGTCCATGTTGGCCGGGAATCAATTATCGAGGAACAACTTGTTTTACGGCAGTCGGCTTTGGAAAAACACCCCAAGGAGGTTACACGGATGGTCGATAAACTGAAGGAGTCATTGGGTCTTGATCGTATAGGCAAGGGTTCGGTATTTGAGGACGGAAAATCGATCTTGACCCGCACAATGATTGCGGGATTGTTGCTGGTGACAGTCGCGTTTGTGTGGGCCTATTGGAATCCGACGCTTGCCACCTTGTGGGCGAGATTAACGCAAAGTGACGAATATTCCAGCGGCTTGTTGGTTCCGTTGATTGCGATTTATGTTGTTTGGATCCGCCGTGAGGAACTTCGAGCGGTCCCGATCGTCCCTGCTCTTGGGCTGGGGCTTCTAGCCTTTGCGGTAGCTCAGGCCGCCCGATTTGTGGGCCTGTACCTGGGCATGGATTCGGGGGAGAACTTATCGGTTATATTGACCGTATGGGCGATATTGCTCATGTTGTTGGGCTGGCGAATGATTTGGAAGATCAAGGCCATCTTGTTGTTTTTATTGTTAACGCTTCCATTGCCCGGCCAGGTGCAGGGGTGGATTACCCTGCCGCTGCAGCGATGGGCGACCAGTTCCGCCGTGTTTTCGCTGGAGGCGATGGGATATGCCGTTCAACAACAGGGCAATATTATCGATATTAATGGTACCCAGGTTGGAGTCGCCGAGGCGTGCAATGGGCTTCGGATGGTTACGGCCTTTTTCGTAATCGCCGGATTCGTCGCGCTGATTATTCGACGAAGTGCCTGGCAGAAGATTGTGATTTTTGTCTCCAGTGTTCCGATTGCCCTGATCTGCAACACGATCCGTCTGGCGATTACGACGATTGCTTTTACGATGATTCAGGCGACAACCTGGGAGAAGGCGTTTCACGATTTTGGCGGTCTGGCCATGATGCCGTTGGCACTGGCAATGATTGTCGCGGAGTTGTGGATTCTTTCGAGGATTGTCATGTCGGATTCGGATCGACGGCCGGAAACGATTGTGATTCGAAGATGAAAAAGTTAGCAGTGAATAGTCGGAAGAAAAGAGAAAACGACAACGGTAGTTCATCAATGCTGGTCGAGAATGCTTAAACGAGAGATGAAAGTCGGAAATTGAAATTTCTTTCTGAGGTCGTTATGACAGATATACAAAAATACAATTCTCAGCCCCTTTCAACAGAAGTCGTTCAATTTGACCCAGCGGTTCCTGATTCCAATCAATCCGGTATGGGCGAGATGATTGGGCCTATCCTGCGACGATGGTATGTGGTTGTGTTGGTATTCTTGCTCGTCTGCGCCGCAGGGATTCCACCGGTATGGATCCTGTTTCAGGATGAACTGGAGACAAGTGGCGCGATCCGCGTATCGCCGGTGATTCCTCGGATTATCTTCAGCGATTCTGACTCTGAAAGAACGATGCCCAACTATGAAAATTTTAAAAACACAGAAGCAGGTCGAATAACCAGTGATGTTGTATTGAACAAAGTGGCCGATAAATTAAAGGGCTTGAACTTAGAATTATTTCAAGATGCCGTAGATCCGATCCTAACTCTACGAAGTGCAATCAAAAATGGTAAGATTTCTGCAAAACCGGGGCAAAGAACGGAATTAATCGACCTTAAAATGACCAGCCGAGTACCGGCTGATGCGGAAAAGATCATTAACGCATTTTTGGATTCGTATATTGAGGTTTATAATATGGAAGAAGCCAAGGGCGGCGGACAAACGATGACGATCTTGGAGGATCAGCGTCAAACTCTGCTGGTGAAAATGGACCAGCAGCGAGATGCTGTGGCCAAGCTTATTGAGGAATATGGTACGCAGGAATTGACTCCGAGGCAAACCAGTATGTTTGAAATGGTCTCCGGTCTGCAGCGCGAACTGATCAATACCAATATCCGGCGAATTTCGCTGGAGACACGACTTGCGGCTCAAGAAGCAACTTCTGAAGACACGATCCTACCATTGGAACTTCAGGAAAAGAAAAACGCGATCATCAATACCGATCCAATCATGCAGGGACTCCTGGCCGAACAACGGAGGTATGAGTCGATGGTGGCCGAGGCCGAACAGACAATGTCTGATAAAAATCCCGAACTGCTTCGGCGAAAGGGGATGTTGGAAAACCTGACCGGGCGAGTAGAAACTCGTCGTAGCCAGGTTGCCAAGGAATTTGACGAAACTTATAAGAATCAGGCCGAGCGCAATCGTCAAAAACAACTTGCGGAAATCAAGGCCGAACTGGACCAGACCATTGCGTATGAAAAAAGGATACAGGATCAAATGGAGGGGTTGGATGTCAAGACGATTAATCTGGGCCGAAAACAGTTCGCCATCAATGATCAACAGGAACAACTCAACCGGACCAAGGAGATGTATAACGAAGTCTGTAAACGCATTGAAGAAATCAAGGTTGAGAGCCAGAGACCGGCACGGATTTCTATAGCATTTCGAGCCAGTAGTGTTCCTGTTACCGGCCGAAAATACAAAATGATCGGGGCGATGGCCTTTGGCGGTATGGTAGCCGGTGTATTCCTGGCGTTTCTACTCGCGAAGGCCGATAAACGACTGCACCATCCCAACCAGATTGTTCGACGAATCGGGGTTCGGATCATCGGTACGACCACCAGCCCAAAGGATGTCGATCGAAAAGTGTTAGGCCAGCATCTGTCCGACGATTATCAGAATATTCGGGCCAATCTGGGTCTCTTGAATGGCGATGGCAAGTCCCGCATTTTGGTCATTACCAGTCCTGGAACCGGCGACGGCAAGACCACTTTTTCCGTGAATTTGGCTGTCAGTTTTGCACAATCCGGCGAAAAGGTTCTCCTGATCGATGGCGATCTCCGCAAACCGGATATCGCCGAGACTCTGCGGATGCCTAAGGGTTTTCGGGGAATCCAGGAGGTTCTGTTTGGAAAGTCTATCGAGAATGCTGTCTATGTGACTACCTCAGGCGTTCATGTTCTGGCCGCCGACGAGCGCAATACGGTCGATGCCCTCAATCTTCTCAATCAGCCCCAGACAGCAGAGATGATCCGTCAAATCGCGGCAGGATATGACCGAGTCATCATCGACACACCACCAGTATTGGCTTTTGCCGATGCGCTGGTCTGGGCCAAGATGGCCGACGCAACGATTCTGACCAGTTTGGTCGATCATACCTCGCAGACCGATCTTCGGGAGGCGATCGAACGGCTCGAACAGATCGGAATTCATGTCATCGGAACCGTGGTCAACAATGTCCGGGCCGGTCATAGTTATCACCGCTATGGGTATGGTTACGGATATGGATATGGCGATCAGGCCGGCCGACGACCCAAACGGCGACACCGCGAACGGCTCCTTCTGGAAATGCCCGCATCTGGTAAAACGGAATAACCGGCGGGCGGAGCAGGGAGGCGGCAGATGGAACTGGTGATTTTTCATCCCTCCGAAAATCCGGATTCTTCACGGATCCGGGCGATCTTGAACTCACCCCGACTGTCGGAACTTTTCTGGCGAGCCCGTTCCAACAGTTATTTTTCACACCCATCCCGTTCTGTGATCGTTATTCCCTCGGATTGGACAGTCGCAACACCTCCTTCTGAAAAGGTTCAGCGGCCTCCATCAAGCGAGTTTACGGCTGAACCCATTTCCCCTGGCCAAAAGGAATATATTCTTCATCATGGCCGATTTTTAACCGACCTGGATTCTCGACGGATGCGGCAACTGTTCCGGTCCAGCGATGCGGATGTCATTACCCTGGATATTGTCCCGAGATTGCAATCGTATCGGGAACGGATACGATTGACGGAAGACAATCAGGTTGCCGGTTTCCGGCGACAATATCAGAATACCCTGGAACCGGTTCCGCTGCCAAAGGAGTGGCCCGCCCAACTCTGGATACGGCGAGATCTTCTTCGGATGTTATCCGGTTCGGGGATACCTGTCCCATTGGACTTCCATCGATTTCTGGATCTATGCAGAACGATGAAGGCCGATATTCGGTCATTTCAAATCGGCGGTCTTTGCCTGGATCTGGAATCAGAAGATGACCTTTTACGATTGTTATTATCATTTATTCGACAAGAGTTCTTTTTCGGATCGGAAACGATCGAGCGGCATCCTTCCGCCCGGGTCGTTGGTCCGGTCTTGATGGGGTCGGGAGTTCGCCTGGCCAAAGATACCCTCGTTGTGGGACCAGCAATCCTGGATGACGGGGCCTGCGTTGAACAGGGAGCCGTGGTCCATCAGTCGATTCTTCTCAAGGGTCAAACCGTCGCATCGGGCATGGTGGTTCGTAACTCGATTGTCGGGTTCAAGTCCCAACCTCGTTTGCCGACAGCGAACCGATCCAGGCCGGCCATCCTGTTTTCCACCGAGACTGTCCGTCGGAATCAGTTCCCCTATCGTTACTGGCCATGGTATTCGTATCCCAGAACATTCAAACGAGTGTTGGATATTCTGGCCTCCGCGGCGATATTAATCGTGTTTTTACCGTTCTTTCCGATCCTGGCCTTAGCCATTAAACTCAACTCGAAAGGTCCGGTATTTTATCGGGCACGAAGGCAGGGTTTGTACGGTCGTCCATTTGATTGTTTGAAATTTCGGTCGATGATCACCACAGCCGATTCGCTGCAGGAAAAACTTCGTTTCATAAATCAAGTTGACGGACCGCAGTTCAAGATGGAAAATGATCCCCGAGTCAGTTCCGTCGGGCGATTTCTGCGGGCGACGAATCTGGATGAGATCCCGCAATTCCTGAATGTATTGATGGGGCAGATGAGTATTGTTGGTCCGCGTCCCTCGCCGGACTCCGAAAATCAGTTGTGTCCGTTCTGGCGATATGCCCGTTTGTCAGTCCGGCCGGGGATTACGGGTTTGTGGCAGATGAGACGGACCCGAATTCCGGCGCGGGACTTTCAGGAATGGGTTCATTATGATACGGAGTATGTCCGTGGATTGTCCCTGTGGATGGATGTGTCGATTGCATGGATGACAGCCAGGAAACTGATTGGCAATTTCTTCGATCAGTTCTAATGAAGAAAGGATTGTCGGTGAGAATCGAATGAAAACGGCACGAGGTCGCATTAACTGGACATTTTTGATTGTTTTGGTGATCACGCTTTTGGTTCTATTGGGTGTAGTGGCATGGCTTCGCCATTGGAACCGTAGCGGACGGGCATCGGCGGGGTTAAAGTTGGGCAACGAGGCCTTCGCCGCCGAGAACTGGAACGAGGCGGTTGTGCAATACGGTCGATATTTGCCCATCCATCAAGACGATGTGGATATTTTGATCAAATTTGCCAAGGCAAATCTCAATTTTACTCCTTTCAAACCAGGTAATTTTAGGCAGGCAACCGATGCCTTAAGCATCGCGCTTCGGCAAGATACGGTCAAATGTCCTGAGAATCTTCGTCGAGAAGCGGCCAATCTTCTGGTGGATCTCTATCTTCAGACCGGCAGGGCCGGGGAGGCGGAAGTCAAAGCCGCCGAACAGCTTAAGATGATTGAGGACAGGGATCTGCGTCGACGACTGGCCCAGGCCTTCCTGGGGCAGCGGAAGTATCCTCAGGCCGTCGAAACTCTCACCGCACTGATTCAACAAGATTCGTCGGATATCCTGTCCTATGCATTGCTGGCCCAAATGGCCGAGCAAGCGCAGGAGGAAGTCACGGGTTTGCCACCGGCCGAGAAGTTGTTTGATGAAATGGTTTCCAAAAATCCCGCCTCGGCGCAGGCCTATACGATTCGGGCGGGCTATTGGCTCCGAAAGAACAACAAAGCCAACGCGGTCACGGATCTGGAGAAGGCGCAAACCTGCGATTTGTCGAAATCGGCGGATCGGCTCAGCTTGGTCATTGCCTGGATCAATGTCGGTGAATTAACGAAGGCCCGCGATCATCTGCAGTCTCTTGGCGATACGGAATCAAAAAATCCTTTGTATTGGAATACATCAGCGGAATTGGCCCGCCGCGGCGGAAATCCGGCTGAGATGATTATGGTGGCGGAGAAGGGTCTGAGTGTATTACCCACGGGGACATTTGATTCAACCGCTTCAGAACTGTATATCCTGGCCGGAGAGTTGGACAAGGCCCAAACCTGTATTGATGATCTTCGCAAAATCGACTTATCATCCGGCCGTGCGGAATATCTACAGGGTCTTCTTGCCGAAAAAAAACAGCAATGGCCGACCGCGATCCAGTCCTGGCAAAAGGCCGTGGCACAGGGTTTCAAAACGGAGATGGTCTATCTCAAGCTTGCCTATGCCTATGAACAATTGGGCGATTCGATTTCGGCCGTTCAGCAACTGAAAAATCTGATTCGTGAAAATGAAAAATCGTTTCTCGGTCACTTGAATCTGGCGCGTCTATTGGTTGAAGTGGGACGAACCGAAGAGGCCAACGATGCAATTCAAACGGCTGTTCGACTGGCTCCGAATAGTGCCGAAGCCCGGATGATCCAAACTCAGGTTCGTCTGCAGATGATGCAGAAAGGTCTTGTCCCCGATGATCCCAAGGCATGGGAAGCCGTCGCAAAGGAGATGGAGTCCCTGGATACGGCCGGAACTGGCGGCCTTAACGCGCGCTTGTTGCGGATGCAGGCGGCTGTTTATCAGCAGCAGTGGGATACCGCCGCCAAGATCCTTGAAGGTCTTAAAAAGGATTTCCCCGACGAGATTCGCGTGGCCTTTTCGTCGGTCGATATTCTTATCAAACGGAAACAATTTGAACCGGCGATTGCCGAACTCCGTCAAATGGTTCAAAAGTACCCGCAATCTTTACTGACCGTTCAATACCTTGCCCGGCAGTTGACGCTTCAGAAGCAAACCGACGCTGCAATCGCCGTTCTGAATGAGGCCATTGGCCGGTTCCCTTCGTTTTCGGATAAGCGGGACCTCGTGTTAGCCCTGAATTCCCTGTATGCCCAGACGGGTCAATCGCAGAAGGCGTATGAACGGCTCTTGGAGCTGGCTGCCGAACAACCCGACGATATCTTAATCAAACGGGAACTGGTTCCGTTTCTTCTGATGCAAAACAAACCCAACGAAGCGCAGGATATGGTTAACGCCATTAAGGCGTTGGAAGGCGAGAATGGATGGCAATGGCGCTTTGAGCAGGCCTTGGTGTGGTTTCTCGGCGATGACTTTACCGCTAATTATCCCAAGATCATTCCTTTGCTAAAGGAAAACCTCGCCGCCAATCCGGACGATCAGGCCAGTCGGATGTTGCTGGGCAAAACGTATCAAAAGGGAGGTGACAGGCAATTGGCCCTTTCGACTTTCCGCGAGGCCATGACGCGGGATCCAAGTAATCTTCAGGCCATCGCCTATACGGCGTCGGCGCTAAATGCCGACGGGAAGACCGACCAGGCGCAGGAGATTCTCGATCAAGCCGCGAAACGAAAGATTGTTGATCCTCTGTTGGACCATGTCAAGGTGCAGGGTTTAATGCGGCAGGGGAATTATGTCTCTGCAGCCGATCAATTAAAGATTATGTTGTCTCAAAATCCTGATAATCAACAGGATCGCCTGACCCTGGCCTCGATTTTGTTCCGGCAAAAACAATTTGACCAGGCCGAGGAGCTTCTGACCGAAAT
>JAAYVQ010000016.1 GCA_012517095.1 Phycisphaerae bacterium
GCGGACAGAACCGATCTCGCTGAATTGAGGCATCTCGATATCGGCATAGAGAAAGGCAAAACCGGGATCCAGGGTTAAAATGCGTGAAATCGGGCTATTTAACGGCAAATCAGCACCGGGACTTTTCAGTTGTTCATGAATCCGCAAGAAAAGATGATGGGTGGTCGGACGCGGCAAACGCAAAACGATCTTCTCAGCCAAGTAAGGGGTCATGCACCGAATTTGGCGAATTCGCTGACTATCAATCCCTTCGCCGTCATACAAGGTCGTATAACGAAGCAGATCGGCCGGTTCAATCGGTTGGTTAAAACTCAATTGGACGGTCACTTCGGAATCGTCTGCCGCTATCACATGAAAGGACCCCAGCCGCAACGGAGAAGTTTGAAATTCGATTGTCTTATCGTTGGTTACTTGCATCCCCGTCCGGCGAGAAAATCGTTCGGTCAGAGAGGCCGAATACACACGCCCCAGAACCAGGGGTTCATCGAAAATATAGTCGAGGGTATCCTTTTCAGTCCAGACAAGCTTGCCGGGACATGTGGGCTGAATCTCAATCAGAGCCCGCCGCTCAACTTTCCCCAAATCCTTGTCGGAAATGACATTACGATCAAAGAGCAACCGTAGTCGGTCGGGCCTGTCATCATCCGGAGTCAGATAGGCATCCCGAAGAAAAACAGGGGATATGGGGTGATAACTGGCCTTGAAAACGAAATATCCAATCCCCAGAATATTGAGGGTGAACAGGATCACATTAATCCATAGGAATCGCTGCGCGGATATTTTCATGGGTCTCTCCTTATACAGAACCGAATTCTATCTCCATTTGAATGTGTGCATTTAAAGAAAGCGATCCTAATTTTATGGAATCGAGGAGGTCTGACAGAACGGAATCGATTGAACGAACTGAATCCCCAATTGAATCATGAATCACCATCTGGCCGTATTTCCGGAATAACTCTTGTAGCTATCGGATTGCGGGTCTTCATTTCATCACCCGAAATCCGGAATCGAAATCAATCGATCCGAACTGACGATCCTTCAAGGATTTACATTTCCTTTCCCATTCGGAAGGTTACAATAATTACTGTCAGGGTCTTATTTGAAAGCCCCAAATGAAAGGTCGATGAACTCAACATCATGGCAGCGAGGAAATTATGAAAACAGCCAAACGCCTATTGTTGCCTGGCATTCATGGATTGCCCTACCATTCATTGAAACCCATCTGGAATGTTCTGATCATTCTTGTTGCTTCAGCGATCACCATCCCTGTTCAGGTTCAAGGGAGAATCGTCCCGGCCAATCCCACCCTATTGGCAGAAGATACTCATGGGCGGCTTGAACGGATCGGACTGGGTGATGATGGTCTGTTTCTTCTCTATGTCTGGGGTACACCTCAGGAAATGGGGCTGGCACATGGGCGATTATTGAAGGACCCGGTACAGAAGCACTGTGATCACCTGATTCGGGCCATGAGTCAGGCCATGGAGGCCAAACCCGAGATGCTTGATGAGGTCTATGCGGCCACCAAACCTCACATCCCGCCGCATTTTACCGAAGAAATGCAGGGATTAGCCGAAGGAGCCGGGATTCCGCTTCAGACAGTCATCCGCTGCCAGATGATCGGCGAGGCCAGTGAGTGGCATTGCAGTCTCTTCGGGGCCTGGGGCAAGGCCACGGCCTCCGACGGCCATACCTATCAGCTTCGTGCTCTCGATTACAATATCCATGCCGAGATCCAGCGGTTTCCCACGATTATCGTCCATGTCCCCAAACAAGGTCACCCATTTGCCAACATTGGCTGGGCCGGGATCATCGGTTCGGTAACGGGGATCAGTTCCGTCCCGCTGGCTATCTCGGAAATAGGCGACGACTACGATGCCGCCAACGACAGCTTCGACGGCATCCCCTTCCAGTTTCTGCTGCGGGATATCCTCCAATTTGACGAGAACCTGGACGCCGCCATTACCCGCGTTAAAAACGCCCGTCGGACCACCAGTCTGATGTATGCGATCGGCGACGGCCGCAAGGGCCGCGTCAAAGCTCTTCAGACTTCACGGACTCTGTGTAATATATTCGACTGGGATAACCTCGAACCGAATGTGCAAACTCATCCCCGACTGGAAGATGTCGTCTATTGGGGCATGTCGTGGAATGTACCGCGCTACGATCAGCCGTTGCACGATCAGTTAAAGGTCCACTACGGCCGGATTAACGCCCCCGTCGTCATCGAGAATATCCTGCCCACCGTCCGCACGGGCAACCTTCAGGTGGCCATCTATGACCTGACGGCCCTGAAGATCTGGACGGCCAACGCCCGCGCTGAAGGCGAATCCGGCCCGCTCAATGCGTACGAAAGAACTTTCATCGAAGTGGATATGAAGACGGTCTTTGAGCGAGCAATAGAATTAGCCCGTCAGAAAGGTACTCAGCCATGACAAAGTTATCTCTGGGGATTTTGTTGTGTTGCCTGATCGGTCCGCTTACTGTTTGGGCAATGGAGGATTCCGATATTCCAACCGGTCCGGTCCAGGATGCCGTTATGCCAAGCATTCAGGAAAGGCAGGCCGTGATCAACTGGACCTACGATGCCTTCACCATCCCGCGGCCCTCCGAGCAGGAACCGGCCATTCGTGTCGAGGTACACCGACAAGATCATAGCGTCCTGCGTTACGGGCAATCGTGTATCGAAACTCCGATACGGATCGGACAGCAGGATTTCAAACGCGGGTTAGGAACTCACGCCAACAGCGAAATCGTGTTGCACCTTCCACCGAAGCCCGCGGCTTTCAAGGCCTTCGTTGGAATCGATAACAATTTTGACACCGGAGGCCAGCGAGGATCGGTACAGTTCAGCGTTGAGATCGGCGGAAAGGAAGTGTACCGGACGGCCACTGTCAACGGGGGTCAAACTCCATTGCCGGTGAATATCGAGCTTCCCCCGGATACAAAAGAAATCACCCTGAAGGCGGATTCAACAGCCGACGGCCCGGTTCACGATCAGGCCGACTGGGCCGATGCGAAAATCGTCCTTGAGGGTGGCAAAGAAGTATGGATCGGCGAGCCGCCTCAGCCATTTCTCGCGGAGGAACTGCCCTTTTCTTTTCTATACGGTGGTGTTCCAGCTTTACAACTACTCAAGGGCTGGCCACGAACTTTCGAACGGATAGAGCAACAGAACCGAGTCGTCCACACCATCCAATGGATGGACCCGAAGACCGGCCTGCGTGTTATCGCCGCGGCTACCGTGTTTGAACCCTATTCCGCAGTCGAGTGGTTGCTGAATTTCGAGAACACAGGTACCCAGGATACGCCCATTCTTGAAAATATCCAAACGATCGATGTCCCACTTCGGACCGGTTACTTTCGCAAGCCGGTCATCCTTCACCAGATCACCGGCGATGTCTGCGGAGAGAAATCGTTTCTTCCGCTGGATACCGCCCTGGAGCCCGGCAAACCCGTTGTTTTTGCGCCGGTCGGAGGTCGATCATCGAACGGAACATTCCCATTTTTCAATCTCGAGTATGGCGACGAAGGCATGATCACCGCCATCGGCTGGTCCGGCCAGTGGGCAGCCCGGCTGGAACGATCCGCCGCGGGACCGACACGGTTACAGGCGGGAATGGAGAAAACCCGCTTTTTGCTCCATCCGGGCGAGCGCGTTCGGGGACCGCGAATTTTGATCATGCCGTGGAAAGGCGATCGGTTACTGGCACATAATCGTTTCCGCCGACTGCTATTGTTCGAATATGCGCCGCGCCTGAACGGTCGTCCCCTGCGGTTGCCGGTCGCGGCACAATGCTTTGACCGATACAGTTGGAATCGGCCGGAATGGAGCACGGAGGCCGGCCAGATTGCCGCTGTAGCGGCCACCAGACAACTCGGCTGCGACACGCACTGGTTCGATGCGGCATGGTTCGAGGGCGGTTTTCCCAACGGCGTGGGGAACTGGTTCTGCAAACCCACGAGTTTCCCCCATGGACTTAAGCCCGTCAGCGACGCCTGCCACAAATCGGGACTTCAATTTCTGCTGTGGTTTGAACCGGAGAGGGTGGCGCCGGGAACTCAGATCGCCCGCGAACATCCGGAATTTGTGCTCGGCGGCAAGGACGGCGGACTGTTTAAACTCAACGATCCTGCCGCCAGGAAATGGTTGACGGAACTACTCTCACAACGAATTACGGAGTACGGTCTGGATGTCTATCGTAATGATTTCAACATGGATCCCCTCTCCTATTGGCGCCAGGCCGATACGGCCGATCGCCAGGGAATCACGGAGATCCGTTATGTCGAAGGCCATTATGCAATGTGGGATGAATTACGAGCACGGCATCCCGGTCTGTGGATTGACGACTGCTCCAGCGGGGGACGGCGAATCGACCTGGAAACGCTTTCTCGGTCGGTCCCTCTGTGGCGGAGCGACACCGGTTGTTCCCCGGGACACGCAGATTGGGACCAGGTCCAGAGCTTGGGCCTCACTTCGTATATCCCGCTTTCGACTTCCTGCGCGTGGGAACCCAAGGCTTATGTGCTCCGCAGCGCTGCTACCGGGGGGTCGATCACGCAGTTTGACTATCTCAATACAAATTTCTCGATGGAGCTGGCCCGCGCGGCGATCGACGAGGCCAAACAAAACCAGAAATTCTGGTACGGAGATTTCTATCCGCTCACTCGGGCCAATCTCGGTTCGGATGCCTTTTCGGCTTGGCAACTTCACCGGGCCGATCTGGATGCCGGGATCGTGCTGGCTTTTCGCCGCAGCGATTGTCCCTATCCGGTCCTGCAAGCCAATTTGCACGCCATAAATCCCAATGGTGCCTATACAGTCGAGTTCATTGACGAAACTCGTGCGGTGCAAACGAAAACGATGTTCGGCCGTGAATTGGCAACGGATCTTGAACTTCGCATCCCGAAGAGGACCGAAAGTCTATTGATTCGCTATCAACCCATAACAGCATCGGTGAAATAAAGCTTTACTTTTTCGAAGGGAGAATACCTATGAATCGGATGACAGGATTTGTCGGGGGCATTCTGGCCGGATTGATCCTGGCTGGATCGTTCGGTTTTGCTTGTTTGACGATGGATGTCCCCAAAACCGTAGAAGCGATAACGCCTGCGGCAATGGCGGCCGAAAGACCCCCGGCCGATGATGGTAAGCTCCGTATCATCGTCTTCGGGGCCCACCCCGACGACTGTGAACTCGACGCCGGAGGAGCGGGCTGCCTGTGGAGTCAACAAGGCCATCATGTCAAATTCGTATCCACGACCAACGGCGATATCGGTCACTGGCAGATGGCGGGCGGACCTTTGGCAGTCCGCCGCACGATGGAAGTTCAGGAAGCATCGAAGGTTATGGGAACGACTGCCCAGGTACTCGACATTCACGATGGTGAGATCGAACCCACGCTGGAGAACCGCCGGACCTTCACCCGTTTGATTCGCCACTGGGACGCCGACATCGTGATCGGGCCCCGGACCAACGATTACCATCCCGATCATCGCTACACCGGAGTACTGGTCCAGGATGCCGCTTACATGGTCACCGTCCCGTTCTTCTGCCCGGACACCAAACCGTTGAAAAAGAATCCCGTTTTCCTCTACTCTTCGGACGGTTTCCAGAAGCCCAATCCGTTCCGCCCGGATATCGTCGTTTCCATTGATTCGGTCATCGACAAGAAAATGGAAGCCCTGTCCAAACTCGTCTCGCAGTTCATCGAGGGCGGCTGTGAGGGCGGCCCTGGCTCGATCCCGCGCGACGAGGCTGACCTGAAGAAACGCCAGGATGAATTGAAACAGGGATGGATGCGGAATCGAAACGCCGAGATCGCCAATCGTTATCGCGCCAAGTTGATCGAACTGTACGGGGAAGAGGCCGGCAAACAAATTCGCTACGCGGAGGCCTTCGAAATCTGCGAATACGGTCGTCAGCCAACACCGGATGAATTACGGAAATTATTTCCCTTTCTACCCCCGCCCACCGGTTCAAAATAAGACGAATTGACGAACCCGCGGAATACAAAGATTCTTTCGTATGCCAAACACGCTTCTTGCAAAGATCTCACTCGATTCTCACAATGTTGGGATATGATGAAACGCGTACATCTTCGAATTCGGATTGTATATAGGACAATTCCGAACAACCGCAAAGCGGATCTGAAAATATCGAACGGGGATACGACGCAGAAGTGAATCGATATCGAACCGAACGAAGCGGGTTCAGGATCCTCGGACCCGGAATACAAGGGAATAAGGAATATGTCGAATTACACCGTTCTGATCGTTGAAGACGAAGACGATGTCGTCGAGCTTTTACGGTACAACCTGGCCCGAAACGGATATCGCGTGGAAACTGTGACCACCGGTCCGGATGCGATATCGCGAGCGGGGGTTCTTCAACCGGATTTGATTCTTCTGGATTTGATGTTACCCGGGATGGACGGATTGGAAGTCTGTCGAACCCTGAAGAAGGAGAATCGAACCGAACGGATTCCGATTATTATGGTGACGGCCAAGGGAGATGAAGCCGATGTGGTGGCGGGTCTGGAAATGGGAGCGGATGACTATATCACCAAACCCTTCAGTCCGCGGGTTCTGATGGCACGGGTCAAGGCGGTCCTTCGCAGACCGGCGCGCACAAAGGCGCCGGAACCGGGGTCCTCTCCGACGGTTCGGATCCATCAGTTGGAGATTGATCCGGGCCGTCATCGTGTCCTTGTGAAAGACAAGCAGGTGGAGCTGACCTCGACGGAATTTGCACTGTTGTATTTTCTGGCCTCGCGGCCGGGCTGGGTATTTACCCGGTATCAGATTGTGGACGCGGTGCATGGCAGCGACTATCCGGTAACGGATCGATCGATTGATGTGCAGATCGTGGGCTTGCGCCGCAAACTGGGCACGGTCGGGACCTGTATCGAAACAGTTCGTGGAGTGGGGTATCGTTTCAAGGACTCTGAAGATCGATAGGAAATCATCGCCGGGAGAAACGGATGGGTAAAAAACGGTTGCTATGGCAATTGTATTGGCCTTTTTTTGTGATCACCGTGCTTGCGCTGGCGGCGATAACACTGGTTGCCGAAAAATTCCTCTACGATCATTCGATCGAGCGAACAACCCAGTCCCTCCAGTCGCGAGCTCACCTGATCGAAGAGTCGGTGACCTCGGCAATGGCGGAACCGGAAGGAACCGTGGATGCCCTGTGTAAACGGTTGGGTAAAGCGGCTTCTGTTCGAGTCACCGTCCTGTTGCCGTCGGGGAAGGTCGTGGGGGATTCGGAAGAAACACCGTCCCAGATGGAGAATCATGGGTACCGGCCGGAAATCCGGGCCGCCATGCAGGGCCAGGTGGGAACCGCAACGCGATATAGCCCAACCCTGAATATTCCCATGCGATATGTGGCAATCCCAATCCTCCAGGGAGATTCCGTAACGGGGATTTTGCGTGTGGCGGTCTCGATCGAGTCGATTGAACAGGCGGTCGCTCTCATCCGCCGACATTTTTGGATCGGGGGCGCGATTGTTCTGGTCACGGCGGCGATCTTGATCGGGATGGTGTCACATCGGATCAGCGGGCCTCTGGAAGAAATCAAACAGGGCGCCGAACGGTTTACGGCGGGAGAACTGGGATACCGAGTGCCAATTCCGAAATGGCTGGAGATGGCGCCGGTGGCACGAGCCATGAATCAGATGGCCCGGGAACTGAATGAGCGAATCCGTGCGACCGTGGCAGAACGGAATGAACGAGACGCGATCTTATCCAGCATGTCGGAGGGTGTTTTGGCGGTCGATGACCAGGACAACCTTCTGATCTTGAATGAGGCCGCATGCCGGCTGTTGGGAATTTCCGAACCGCCGACGGCCGGACGGAGCTTATGGGAAGTGGCCAGGAACATTCATCTGCAAACCTTTGTCGATAGGATTCTGGCCGGGGAAGAAACCCTCGAAAGCCAGTTGATCCTGTGGGAATTCCAGCAGGAACGGAATATCCAGGCCCGGGGGACGGCTTTGCGCGACATGTCCGGCCGCAGAATCGGGGCGGTGATTGTATTGAACGATATTACCCAATTGCGGCGGCTGGAAAACATGCGAAAGGATTTCGTGGCGAATGTCTCACATGAGCTCAAAACCCCCATCACTTCCATCAAGGGATTTATCGAGACTTTGTCGGACGGGGCGATTCACGATCCCGCCGACGCCAAACGATTCCTGGATATTGTATCTCGACAAACCCAGCGGCTCAATGCGATCATCGACGATCTGTTGATGCTATCCCGAATCGAGCGGCAGACGGATCAATCCGAAATGGAATTGCAAACAGGCCTCCTTCGTCCGGTGATTCAAGCCGCCGTTCAGCTCTGCGAAGGAAAGGCGGCCGAAAAAGAAATTTCTCTGGAGGTGAATTGTCAGGATCCTCTGACGGCGCGAATGAATGCAGCGCTTCTGGAACAGGCGGTTGTCAATCTGATTGACAATGCAATCAAATACAGCAATCCACAATCGAAAGTCCGGATTGAAGCGGCCAAATCCAATGGAACGATCATGATCCGTGTAATCGACTCGGGTTGCGGGATCGAACCGCAATATCTGCCGCGGCTGTTCGAACGGTTTTATCGGGTGGACAAGGCACGAAGCCGCAAACTGGGGGGGACCGGTTTGGGTCTGGCAATTGTTAAACATATTGTCCAGGCGCATGGAGGCCGCGTGACGGTGGAAAGCACACCAGGCAAAGGCAGCACATTCAGCATTCGTTTACCTATCAATTCCTGAGGGGTTTCATTCCGTTTTATCCGATTCAGCACTCTCCTCACATCATGGCGTAATCTGTTTTCAACCCGGATTTATTCAATCTCTCGCAAAACAATAACACTCTCTCGATACCTTCTTGCACGAATTCGATTATCCCGGAACGGCCGGGGTAACGAACTTCGTTTCCCGTCATAGGAAAGGAGTACTACGGATGAGCAAGAAGATCATGTGGGTGGTATTGGCGGCGGTGACGACTCTTGGTTTAGCACCGCAGGTCCAAGCGCAAGGCAATACCGAAGATGTGGCCGCTTTGCGCAAAGAGATGGATAAACAGTACGAGGCGCTCGCGAAAATGCAGGCCCGGATTCTGGAATTGGAAGAAACTCAGAAAAAACAAAGTACGACAATTTCAGATATGTCCAAGGCCACAAACCCGAGCGAAATGAAATTGCCCGAGACGCTGAAGTGGATCGAAAAACTAAAATTCTCTGGCGATTTTCGATATCGAATCGAAAACCAGGATTTCGACACTCGTTCCGACGAGCGGGACCGTCACCGGATTCGGGCACGGTTGGGATTGGAAGCGGTGATCAACGAGGATTGGACGGTCGGATTGCGTTTTGCCACCGGAAGCACGGAGATCTCCACTTCGACTAACCAGACACTGGGAGATTCCGATGACGACGGATCGGCGTTTTCGCGGAAAGACTTATGGCTCGATCTGGCGTATGCTGACTGGCATCCCATCAAGGGCCTCAATGTTCTGATGGGAAAGATGGAAAATCCGTTCTATGCGGTGGGAAAACACCAGTTGATCTGGGACGGCGATCTGACTCCGGAAGGAATTGCGGGCAAGTATGTGTGGAAATTCAATGATTGTGTATCCGCGCAAATCACCGGCGGCGGTTTCTGGCTGAAGGAAAACTCAGGTGGATCCGATTTGTCCGTCTTCGGGGCGCAGGGTTTACTCAAATACGCCCTGTCGGATTCCAGTTCGCTGACCGGAGGTGTAAGCTATTTCGATTTCGGTGACCTTCGCAACACGACGATTGATACGGATGTTCTCAAACAGAAGGGCAACACCTGGTCGGCCAGCCGGTATGTGTACAACTACGATGTGTTCGAATCGTTCGGCGAATATGCCTTCAAGGTCGGCGAAATGCCGATGTCGGCTTATGGAACCTATGTTACGAATCTGGCTTCCGATGTGGAGGAGGACAAGGGCTGGGCTCTCGGGGTGACCTTCAACAAGGCCAAAGATCCCGGTTCCTGGCAGTTTGGGTATGAATACCGGGATGTGGAAGCGGACGCCGTCGTTGGCGGCCTGTGCGACAGTGATTTCATCGATGGCGGCACGGGCGGCAGGGGTCATCGATTCAGTCTGGCCTATCAACTGGCCAAGAATGTCCAGACGGTCTTCTCTTATTACCTTGCCGAACGGCATGACAATGCGATGTACAACGGCGAAGAGATGAATCTGTTCCAGGCGGATCTGGTCATCAAATTCTAATAGAGCATTCCGAAGGGTCCAAGAATTTGCGGCGGTATTGTTTTCTTTTCAAAAATCCGCGGAGTTTCGTGGGAATCTGACAAGTTCCTCACCAAAATCTAACGATTTCGGCGTAGATTTTACAGAGAATTCAAAACAAGGAAAGGATACAGAATGAACACAAGGTTTAGCGTGTCGAGAATCGGATGGGTTGGGTTGGTTATTGGAATGTTGGTGACCACTCAAGCGGTTTGGTCCGCCGAGGGTGGCCTGATTGTGGATGGCTCAACGACTGTTGGTCCGCTGGGCGACGCTTTCGCCGAGGCGTTCAAGACCTCGCATCCGGATATCGCGATCACGGTCAACAAGACCGGCAGCGGCGACGGTGCGGCGGCCCTGATCGATGGGCGCTGCCAGATTGCTATGATGAGCCGCTTCATGAAAGACACCGAATTTACCAAGGCGGTCGTCAATAAGGTCTTTCCGGTAGCACATACAATCGCAATGGACGGGGTTTGTATCGTATTACATCCGTCAAATCCCATCAAGGAACTGACCAAAGAGCAGATCACCAAGATCTACAAGGGCGAGATCACCAATTGGAAGGAACTGGGCGGGTCGGATCTGGCGATCGTGGCGATCAGCCGCGATACCTCCTCCGGGACCTACGAAACCTTCCATGAGTTGGTCATCAATAAGGAAAAGATGGGACCCTCCGTGGAATATGTAAGCTCCAATCCGCAGGCCCATGCTCGCGTCAAGAGTACACCCGGAGCTATCGGGTATATCGGATTGGGCTTCATCGACGCCTATGTCAAGGCGATCAAGCTGGACGGAATTATGCCGACGCGACAGACGATCGCCAAAGGCAAGTATCCGGCCAGCCGTCCGCTGTTTCTGTTCACGAATGGTTATCCGAAGCTCGGTTCGATCGTACATGAGTTGTGCGTATTCCACCTGACCGAAAAGGGACAGGAAATCATCGAAGCCAAGGGATTCATCCCGTTGACGAACTACTGATCCAGTAACAATTGCGACAGGGGTAATCCGGCTCCGTGGAGAAGTGAGGTAGTCGTGGATATCCGCAAACCCAATGTGACAATCCTGCAACCAACCTCCGGAGCCGACCGAGTCCGATCTGAGCAGTCCAAGCCAGTGGCCGAGTTTTCTCGGCCACTGCTTCTTTCTCCCGGCCAGGATCTGCTGGGGTATGTCACCGGTCATCTGGGGCGGGGGACTCTGTTTGTCATCACGCTGGTTTCGGTGTTGGCAGTGTTTCTGATCTTCTGGTTTGTTATTCGAGAGGCGATTCCCTTTCTGAAGGGCGAGTCCCTCGGCCAGACAATCGCTCGGTTGACCGAATTTCTGACCGGAAAAAACTGGTACCCGGAAGCCCATGTCCATCCGGAATTTGGCGCCCTGCCGGCGATTGTGGGCTCGGTCTATGTCACAGCGGTGGCCCTGGTGTTATCCGTACCGGTCGGATTGTTATGTGCGCTCTTTCTAAGCGATATGGCGCCCTTTTCCATTCGACAGGCGATCAAGCCGGTGATCGAAATCCTGGCCGCGATTCCCTCGGTGGCTTATGGATTTTTCGCCATCATCGTCGTGGCGCCGTGGCTGCAGCACACCTTCGGTTTCTCAACCGGAGCCAATGCGTTGAATGCCGCAATGATCCTGGCGATCATGGCCGTGCCGACGATCATCAGCGTGGCTGAGGATTCCCTGTCGGCGATCGGCCGGGAGATCCGTGAGGCCTCGTATGCATTAGGAGCGACGCGGGCGGAGACCTTGCTGAAGGTCGTGATCCCCGCCGCGCATAGCGGAATTATCGCGGCGATCATCCTGGGAATGATGCGCGCGATCGGGGAGACGATGGTCGTCTGGATGGCCGCGGGCATGGCCTCGCAGATTCCCTCGCCGTGGTGGGATTTGTCCCAGTCGGTTCGGCCCATGACGGCCACTATCGCTCAGGAGATGGGTGAGACGGCGAGGGGGACCGTTCATTACTACGCCCTGTTTGCGATCGGCTGTGTTCTGTTGATTTTCACATTCGGTATGAATCTGATCAGCGAACACTTCATGGCCCGGATTCATCGAAGGGAAGGCGGACGATGAGAATGATGCTTCGCATGTTGTTCGATAAGCTCTTCACGGGTTCGGCGGCAGGGTCGGTTGGCCTGCTGTGCCTGTTGTTGATCGTCGTGCTGGGGCCGATGGTCTGGAGAGGCATGGGAGCGGTAGTCTTTCGCGAGACGGTCGAGTTTCGCAAAATGCAGCACGCGATCTTCGGCCGAGGGTCTCAAGCGGAGATTCTCCGCGAGACCGAACAGGTCGATGGGTTGCGAAAACCCATCTACGATACCTTCGATTCCTTTGCGCAGGGGATCGATGTGGACAAACAACTGGACCGGGTCCGCGAAATCTATCGGGAATACGGTGATTCGCTTCGTCAAAGGAATACGCCGGCTGACGAATTCACGCAACTTCGAAGCACAGCCAAAACGATTCGCGATCGGCTAACCGAAGCGCTGGAGACCGTGGATCAGTCCGAGGCGATTTCCCTGACCCTTCAGGTTCTGGAGATGGAAATAAATTTCGCCGGGGAACCGCAACTTGCGGAGTTTTTTGAGATCGCCCGTCGATACAAGAAAACCGTCGAAGGAATCGATCCCGGTCACCGACAAGAGTATGCCGAACTTCTTCGCGAGGTTCGGGATGCAATGAATACTCTGTTTGGGCCCCGTCCGGATCAGCCGAAACCGCCGTTGGCCGAACATCAATTCGGAGCCACGCGATGGGACCTGGTGCAGCGGGATGTTCGATTTTTGCTGTACGATGAGCAGTGGGTTCAGGAAACTCCCGGTCAACCGTTGCAGAAAAAACTGATCCCCCGCAAACAACAGTTCGCCGGTACCGAGCTGGAGGGATGGTTCGACCAGATTGAACTGGACTTGAAATCATTATTCCGGCCGCGGTTGCGGATCTACTGGCAATATTTTTTCGACGACAGCACACCCGGTCATTTCTTCGGAGGTGTCGGCCCGGAAATTCTTGGGACTTTATTGCTGACCTTGCTGGCCATGGTTGTGGCGATTCCTCTGGGGATCATATCAGCGGCTTATCTCGTCGAATACGGCGGTGATACCTTTATCATCCGAATCATCCGAACCTGCATCAACACGCTGGCGGGAGTTCCAAGCATCGTATTCGGCTTGTTCGGCCTGGCCTTCTTCGTGATACTGTTCGGACGACCCTGTATACTGGCCGCGGCGATGACTTTGGCTCTGCTGGTCTTGCCGGTGATCATCCGGGCCAGCGAAGAGGCCATCCGGGCGGTTCCCTCGACTTACAAAGAGGCGTCCCTGTCCCTGGGGGCCGGACGATTCCGAACCTTTATGACGGTTATCCTCCCGGCTGCAATGCCGGGGATCCTCACCGGCATCATTCTGAGCTTGAGCCGTGCGGCCGGAGAGACGGCCCCGATCCTCTTTACCGGTGCTGTATTTCTGGGGCCAATGCCCCGATCCCTGCTGGATTCGACGCGGGCCTTGCCCTATGGCGTACACGGGATCGCCACCGGCGATAAGGTGGGCATGACTATGCCCCATCAGCAATATGGTATGGTAATGGCATTAATTGTTCTGGTGTTATTGTTGAATTTCCTGGCTATCGGGATACGATGGCGGGTATCGAAAAAACTGAGGGGATACTGATGTTCGAAAGTGACAAGCCACAAACGAATCCTCCCTCTTTGGACTCGGCTCGTTCCTCTGTTCGGCTGGAAACCATTGGCCACCTGGAACACAAGGATAACAACCGGCCAGTCCTTCGACCGGGTTCGCCCCGATTGCATGCGGACGCTGATGCACCGCAGGTGATTCGAGCCGAGTATTTCTCCTTCTTCTATGGATCCAAAGAAGGCGTTAAGGATATCACTTTGGACATCCGGCCGCGAACGGTGACGGCCATCATCGGGCCCAGCGGTTGCGGCAAAAGCACCTTCCTTCGCAGTATCAACCGCATGAATGACCTGATCCCGAACACGCGGACGGAAGGAATCCTGGCCGTCAATGGCCAGAATGTCTATGACAAACGGACCCATCTGGTCAACCTTCGCCAACAAGTCGGTATGGTTTTCCAGAAACCCAACCCATTTGCCAAGAGCATCTACGACAACCTCGCCTACGGCCCGCGGTTGCAGGGAATCCGGAGGCGGGGAGATCTCGATGAAATCGTCGAACACTGCCTTCGCGATGCGGCGCTGTGGGACGAGGTCAAGGACGACTTGCACAAGTCAGCCCTGGCCCTGTCCGGAGGGCAACAGCAACGACTTTGTATCGCTCGGGCCCTGGCCACCCGGCCGAATGTCATCCTGATGGATGAGCCGTGTTCGGCTCTGGATCCGCTGGCTACGGCTAAAATTGAAGACCTGATGACCCAGTTGAAAAACGCTTATACAATCGTCATTGTCACGCACAATATGCAACAAGCCGCGCGGGTCAGCGAGTTCACGGCGTTCTTCTGCCTCGGCAAACTCATCGAATATGGCCGGACCAGTGACATCTTCACCAATCCAACCCATAAAGCCACCGAAGATTACATTACCGGCCGGTTCGGCTGATCGGAGATAGCGCCATGTCGGAACATATGAAACGGGCAATCGAGTCGCTCAAAACCAGGTTGCTGACCCTCTGCGGGATCGTAGAAGAGAATCTCCTGAAAGCCGTTGCCTCCATCCAGCGTCGAGATCTTCGGCTGGCCCAGGAAGTCATTGAGTCGGATGATCGAATCGACGATATCGAAGTGGATGTGGAAGAAGAGTGCCTCAAGATCCTGGCCCTCCATCAGCCCGTGGCCATCGACCTGCGGTTCATTATCACCGCCCTGAAGATCAATAACGACCTGGAACGGATCGGCGATTTGGCCGTCAATATCGCCGAGCGCGGAGAGTTCCTTGCCGCCCAGGATCGGATTGAGGTTCCTTTCGATTTTGAGGGAATGGCCCAAAAAACCACCGCTATGGTCCATTCGAGTCTTGATGCCCTGGTGAACATGGATTGTGCTTTGGCCTATCGGGTCTGGAATACCGACGATGAGGTGGATGCCATTAATCGGCAGATGTATGACCAGGTCAAGCAAAGCATTCAAAAAAATCCCGACCGGATCGAGATTCTGATCCACATGTTGTCGGTTTCACGGCATCTGGAACGGATTGCTGATCACGCCACCAACATTGCCGAGGATGTCATCTATATGGTGGAAGGCCACATCGTCCGTCATCGACATGAAAAATACCTACCTCGTCGGACGGAAACCAAATCGAAACTGGAAACAAATGGATAAACATGTCGTTTCTGCCATCTCTGAAAGCGTGCGAGCTGTCAATCCTGATTTTTTCAGTTCGTATTTTTGCCCTTCATGGTTTCTGTGCTCCGCGGATTCGCGATGCGGAGCCATCGAGCGCGGAGCGAGCGAATCCGCGACCCCAAGCCCTTGCCA
>JAAYVQ010000167.1 GCA_012517095.1 Phycisphaerae bacterium
CAGGAATGTTATGACAATTATTTCGTCGTCGATGGTAACCGTTACATCCGCGCCGTCGGAACCAGTATGGCCGCCCCGCATGTCGCCGGAGCGGCGGCGCTGATTCTGGAAGCCAGTCCCGATCTGACGGCTCAGCAAGTCAAAACGCTTCTCGAAGAAACCGCGGACGACTTGGGCGATCCCGGTTGGGACAACATCTACGGTCACGGCCGGGTCAATGTCGAGCGGGCTCTCGACAACCTGCCCTCGCAGGTCGGCGAATTGAAGGTTTCCATCACGGATCCCAACTCCGCCGTCGCGAGAATTCTCGGCGAGGCATTCACCCTCAGCGGTCTGGTCGAATGTTATGGCGGCGATGGTTGCGGCGAGGTCCAGGTTGCAGCGCGATTCTGCGAAGGCATCGATTGTACCGACTTTGCGCCGCTAACGGCCGAAACCCCGGTAGCCACGGAAAATGCCAATCCCGTAGATCTGGGCCAGCTCAGCGGCGCTACCGTCGAGGTTGAGGCGCCTCTGTCGTTTGACGCCGAAACGATTCTGGATCTGTCTGAATCGTCCTACCAGAAAATTCTCGCTCCCGTCAGCGCCTCTGTCGGTTCGACCCTGCCTTCGCAATACCGTAGCGGCGACCTCGAACGGGAAGACGGCCTGGGCGCCATCGGCGAGGATGTCGAAAAGATCTATTCGTTTACGCTGCCCGTTGGTCAACCGTCGGTGCTCAAGATTCGTATGGAACATTACCTCGTCTTGCAGCAGGACGATCCCAACGGCGGCTGGCGATTCTTCGTATCTGATGCCCAGGGCAACAATCTTGCTCTTGTGGGCGATTGCATGCCGGAAACCGGCGGTGGCGGCGATCCCCCGCCGCCGGACTGCTGGTGGGTTTCCCGCGATCCGGCCGTCTTGTCGGCTCTTCACACGGGAACCAACTACCTGAAGCTGGCCTCCTTTGATGTCGGCGAGGATGATTGGTTGACCTTCAACAACATCGAAGTCTTTGTCGAGTTCGTCCCCGATCCTGACAACGACTTGCAGTATCGCTATACGCTCAAGTTTGATTTGTCGGCCATCGACACGGCCAAAGAAATCACCGCCGCGCGGCTTTCGGTTCAGGTGAGCCAGGCCGCCGCGGGATCGATCGGCGAAATCCACTGGATCGACCCGGTCGTCCAGGCATCCGACTCGGCGTCGGCCCTGTACAATGCCGCGGCCGTGTCCAGTACGGACCTTACCAATCCCGTCAAATCCTTTGCCGCCGACAACACCGGTCCAATCAGCATCAACATCAAGACGATTCTCGACGAGGCCCTGCGTCTCGGCCATACGGCCATTGCGGTGCAAATTCGCGAACTCGACAATGATCAGCTCTTCGCCCTGTCGGCCGGCGACGGTACAAATCCGCCACGGCTGGTCCTGTCCCAGCGGGCGGATCAGACGCCGCCACCGTCTAACGATCCTTCTCCGATTCCGCCCCCGCCCGGGCCCCATGCGATCGTCTTTGACAGTTCTGTCGTCAAAAAGGTCTCTGACGGCACCTATACCAAGACCGATGCTCCCACTGAGGCCCAGATTGGCTCGACAATCGCCGCCGAATACAACACCGGCAACCTCGAACCGGAAGGTGGTATGGGCGCTGTCGGCGAGGATGCCTTCAAAGTTTATCCGATCAACCTGCCCGCCGGGATTCTGCGGAAAGTCAGCGTTCGCATGGAAAACTATGTCGTCCTTCAGCAGGATGATCCGCCCTGCGGGTGGTATCTCTTTACCAGCGACGCCGACGGAAATGAACTCCACCTGCTGGATGAGTGCACGCCCCTGACCGGCGGAGGCGGCGAGCCCCCGCCTCCGGATTGCTGGTTTATTTCCAGCGATCCGGCCGTGCTGGCTGATTTCCACCCCGGCGCCGAAAGTTTCATTAAATTGCGCTCGCACAATGTCGCCGAGTTTGACTGGCTCAGCTTCAATGTCCTGGAACTGATCGCCGAGTATGAAATTGATCCGGCCAACGACCAGGTCCGCCGATATTATATGCGTTTCGATCTGACCTCCCTGTCGCCGGACGACAAGATCGACACGGCCGTCATTGCTTTCACGGTCACTGCGGCTGCATCCGGCGCCGTCGGCCAGCTTTCCGTCGTGGATAATTCCTACGGCCCGGATACCGGGGCACTGACGATCTACAACGCCGAAGATGCCGCGTATTCTTCCCTGCCCAATCCATTCAAAACTTTCGCGGCTGATACTACGGGCCTCAAACGGATCAATATTCGCGCCGCTGTCGAAGACGCCGTCGCCAGTAGCGCACCTTCGATCGCAATATTGCTGACCGAAGAGCAACAAAATGCCCTCTTTGCCGTCGCCGGTTCTGGCTCGCTCCAGCCGCCGAGGCTGGATGTCTATCTCAAGTCGGGCCTTTCCTCCGGATCGGCCCAATGGACCGCCAAGGGCCTTCGCGAAGGCAACTATCTTCTGCAGCTTCGTGCCGAAACCTCCACCGGCGGGATCGCCGATTCGCAGGTCATTCCTCTGACGGTCGAAAATCCCGATCGCCCGCGAATCCAATCCGTCGAGTGCCGCATCGGGGGCCAGTGGAAAGACTGCCGCACCGCACAGTATAACCAGACGATCGAATCTATTCGTGTCGCGGCCACCGATCCGCAGGAAACGCCGAGCGTCCACCTAACCCTGTTCAACCTGCCCGACACCAAGACTTTCATCGATACCGATGTGCCCTATAGCGGCAGCTATTTCACACAATCCGCCAATCAACTCATCCGCGATAGCGGACAGTGGGACTTGTTCGTCCGCGCCATCGATACCCAGGGAAATCTTGACACAAAGACGATCTCCTGGCAGATCCCCTGGGGCCAACTATCAACACAACTACTGTCGCCGACCACGGCCGTGCAGACACCCAAGGGCAACGCGCTGACCGTCTCGGCAACTACAACTTGTTCCGGCGGGGAGTGCCCAACTGTGGCTGCCACCGTGATTCTCAATAAACCCATCGAACGCGCCTTTGATGACGGCTCCGCCGAAGACTACGGCGACATCGGTTCCACCGACGCCTACATTGCCGTGCGGATCACGCCGACCGAATATCCGGCCGTGCTCAAAACCGCCCGGTTTTATATCTGGGATCAGACTACCTACCCCTTCGAACTGCATGTCTGGGATGATAATGGCTCCGGCGGTTCGCCCGGAACGGAACTGATGACGCCGAGGGTCGTGGACCCGGTAGCTCCCTCCGCCGGAAAGGTCGTTTCGTGGTTTGATGTCGATTTGTCCGACCGTAACATCGTGATCCCCTCGGGCAATTTCTACATCGGATGGAGACAACTTGAAGATACCCGAAACAACCAGATGGGGTTTGATACCAACGGCACCGAATTCCAACGAACCTGGGCTTACCTTGATTTCCTCGGCGGCTGGTTCAATCTCGACGATTATTGCTTCTATGACCCGCAGTTCTGCGGCAACATCATGATCCGCGCGATTCTCGGTTCCGAGGGTTACTTCAGCGGAACACTCCCCGCAACGACAATGCTCGCCCCGTTCTACGCCCCCATCGGCCATCCGGCCCCGTGCGGCGACCTGGGCGACGGACAAACCTGCACAACCAATATCCCGCTGCTGGCCGTCGGACAGGTCGGCGACAAGGCCAAGCTGATGGTCCGTGCCTCCAATTCGCATACCCTGGCCGAGACCGCAAGTGTGGCCGCGACCATTACCGCTGCGGGCGATCCCTGCCGCGCTGCCAATCTTGATGCCGTCGGACGAGTCAACTTCGAAGACTTCGCCATCCTCGCCCACCAGTGGCTGGCCACCGAAAAACCCCTCTTCGCCGACCTCAACAACGACCAGGTCGTCAACCTCGCCGACTTGCTGTACCTATCCAACAATTGGCTCTCTTCCTGCCCGTAACCCCAATCTCCGGATGGCCGCGATGTAACATTCAGCCATATCTTCGTCCGATACAGACATGATTATCTTGTAATCGGCTGTGGTATTTGGTATAGTAAAGTGCAGTTGCAGAACATGAGGAGAGATGATGATACGAATATGGAGTTGGCTATTATTGTTGGCTTCGAGTGTTTTTGCGGCCGGAACGATCCAAGCCCGAACCCTTTCCGTTGACCTGCCCCTGATACCGGCCGAGGAGCAGACCAATCGCCTGGCAACGACTCTGGCCGTCACCGCCCTGAACAATACCCGCAGCGATTCCGATACGGCCACACTGACGGGAAAGATTCTGGCGAATCTGGAAATCTCGTTGAATCCCGCCACGCATGAAGTTGCCGGTGTCCATTCGATCGAGTTTACCGGGGGATTGGTCCACATGAGCGATCTGTCATTTACACTTTCCTACGGTATTCTCCTTGGAAAAATCGAGGCGCGGACGACCGGAATTGCCGGATTCCCCTCCAGCCCATCCGGCCCCGGTCCCGTCGTGGGAGAAAATTTCAATACGATCGACCACATGTTCGTTTTCAATCAGGGTTCCGTTTCGGCCTATGGAACCGGGGTAATGGGGAGCTTGTTTGATCCGATCAGCCAGGATCTGTCCGAAGAACCGATTGAGGCCTCTGCCGAAACGGAAGGGATCCTTTCCGTTGAGCTGGACAACATCGCCGGTAGCCAGGCAACCTATCGAGTCTATTTGATTCTTCCCGTTATCATTGCCCAGGAATTTCCCGTTGTCGAAGGCGTCACCGCCTCCTTCACTGGAAACGGCACGATCGTGGCCTCCGGTTCAATTACCATTCCCGTCTGTCTGCTTCATTCGGACCTGGTCGGGGATGATTGCTATGTGGACCTATCCGATCTGGCCGCGTTTTCTGAACAATGGTTTCTGTCAAGCGATCAGAATCCCTGCCCGCTCTTGGCGGACCTCGACGGCCAGGATTGCCTTGTAGATCTGAACGATCTGGCCATCTTTGTGTCTGAGTGGCTGTTGTCTGAATAACTGCTATTGTCATCTTCGAGTGGTTCGAGTATCCTATTGTCCTGTTGTTACAAGTTCATAATACAGCCCGAATCTTACTCTAATCCTTTTGAATGGAGGATCATCGAATGTCCGAGTCGAAGAAGCATGACATCACGCGCCGCGATCTGCTGGCCGGAGCCGGCGCCGCCATCGCCTTCACCGTCGTCAGTCCGCAAATCGCCCGCACTTACGCCGCTAACTCCAAGGTCAAACTGGGCCTGCTGGGTTGCGGCGGCCGGGGCACCTGGATCGCGGACCTGTTTGTCAAAAACGGGGGCTATGACCTGTTCGCCGTTTATGATTACTTTCAGGACCGCGTCGATGCCGCCGGCGGCCGTTTCAATGTCCCCGCCGAGCGTCGCTTCACCACGCTGAGCGGCTACAAGAAGCTTCTCGAATGCGGCGTCGATGCCGTCGCGATCGAAAGCCCGCCCTATTTCCACCCAATCCAGGCCGCCGATTCCGTCGCGGCCGGCAAACATACCTATGTCGCCAAACCCATCGC
>JAAYVQ010000168.1 GCA_012517095.1 Phycisphaerae bacterium
GAGGGAAATTCGGATGATGATAGAACGAAGCAGCATCTTTGAAATCCTTTCCATGAATAGGAGTCTTGAGTACTATATTGATTTCGTAGTCGAATTACAACCAGTCCCCTTACAAAGAAATCTTATAACCTGTGGTTCTATGTCGATCCACGAACAAGAGAAGTGACTTTATACGATTTCATCAAAATCACCCCCCCGCAAAGGGGGATACCGGCTGAAGGATCGGCTCCTTCAGGAACCGCCGGACAAAAAGAAATCCTCGAAAACCGATACCGGAGAATCCGATCATGCGGCGTCGGCCTAAGGGGGAATGGAACCGCTCCGGTCCGTTCGGCCTGCGGTGGCCAGACTCCGACGAGCTGGTCAGGGCCCATTCTCGTTCGGCCGCCGATCAGGATGCGTCGGGGCTTGTGGATTTCGGCGATCTGCTCGAACTGGCCGATCACTGGCTGATGTGCGTTACGATCTAAGTGCCAACGATTGGCAAGGATGATGGTCGCACAGCAGCATGGCCAATATGGTCGCAATAACCCCCAACATAAGGTTGGGGGCTTTCCTTTTCAAGAACACGCAAAATGAAGTTGCGGGATTCCGGCTTACTGAGTCAGGTCGGGGGTGACGGGTTGCCACTCGATCTTGGCGGCGCCGAGAAGGGTGCCGGTGGCATAGGCGATGTCGACCAGCGAGATTTCATAGTTGACCAGGGCAGCGATCTCAAGGGATTGGGCGTCGGCGAAGGTAGTCTGGGCCTGGAAGACATCGGTGCTGGTGCGAAGCCCCTGTTCAAACTGGCGGACCTCGGCCTCATAGAGTCGGCCTTCGAGGATGGAGGACTGGCGGGCGGCCAGGAGTTGCTGCCAGAGGGCCTCGAGGTTATCGAGGACAGTCAGGACTTCCTGCTGGATAAGCTGCTTGCGGGATTCGCGGTTGACCAATCTCTGGCGGCGTAAGAGGATGGCCTGGCGGAGGGCGTTCTTGGCGGCCTCGTTGCCGAGGGGGACAACCAGGCGGGCGCCGAGAGAGTGACTTTCAAAGTTCTTGTCGCTGAGCAGGTCCATTGCCCCGGCCCGCGTGGCGCCGACACCGTTGATATTATACGAATATTCCATTGTGACCAAGGGGAGGGTCTGATTTTTGGCAAAATCTATGGCGCTGGCATCCTGGGCGAGTTTGAGTTCCAGGTCGAGCATTTCCCAGCGGTTTTCCATGGCGCGGGCGATCATCGGCTGCGCCTGGAGTTCGTAGTGAACGGGGTTGGGTTCATCGGAGGGGATGGGGATGGTGACGCTGTCGATGGGCACGCCGGGCTTGTTGAGGAGCCGTTTAAATTCGCGCTGGCGGTCCCGGAGGGCGTTTTCGGCGGCGATGATGGCGGCCAGTTGTCGGGCAACACCGGCCTCGGCGCGGACGATTTCGACCTGGGCGGTTTCGCCGGCGTTGACCATGCGCTTGGCGCGTTCGAGTTGTTTGAGGGCCAGATCGTGCTGCTGCAGTCGAACCTGGAGTTCACGGCGGGCGGCATAGAGACGCCAGTACACGCGATCGGCGGCGGCGACGAGGCGGATAACCTCGAGTTTGGTGAGGTTGTCGGTGATGGCCTTGTTGTACTGGGCGATGCGGATACTGTGATTGTTGACTCGGGGGCCGGCGTTGCGCAGGAGGGGTTGACTGATCGAGAAGGTTGCAGTCTCATTGTAAGTCGGATTGAATGCAGTGCTTGTGAAGTTGGTTTTGGAACGACTATCGGCGAAATCGAGGGTGATCGTGCCGCCGGTCTGGAGGGGCATCTGAACCCCGAGATCGACGCTGCCGTTATCGTATTGGGAACCAGCGACATTCAAAAATGTCGCGGCGGGACGGTCGGTCTTGCCGTAGTTGAAGTTGGTGAAGAATGCGGCCTCGAACTTGGCCTGCTCGATACGGAGGCCGGCCTCGGAGATACCGGGAGCCATGAGAAAGGCCTGGAGGTCAAGGTTGTTTTCCAGGGCCAGGGCTCGCGTCTGCTCCAGGGAGAAGGACATTTCCTTGGCGGCCTCTTCGGGGGCGGGCAGGGTCACCGCCTCGCCGGGTTTGGCCGGTTCGGACTTGAATTCCTGGAGGTTCATTGGCTCAATCTGCTTGAGTTTATCCTGAGGGATATTCATTTCGTAGAAGGAATCCTGCTCGGCGATCTGCTCGCAACCGAGAAATCCCAGAAACGCTAAAGCAAGAACACACACGGCAAATAAGGATACTCTGGAGTTATTCATGTCGTAATGCCTCAATAGGATCGAGATTTGCGGCCTTGACGGCCGGGAACATGCCGAAAAACACCCCGACCAGGCCGGAAAAGCCGATGGAGACCAACACAGCCCAGAGGGGGATGAAGGCCTTGTCGAGGTTGGCCTTGGGAATCTTGGCGATGATGGAGGTCATAAACTGGCCCAGTCCAACGCCGAGCAGGCCCCCGATACAGCACAGGACGACGGCCTCAACGAGAAACTGCGTGAGGATATCGGAGTTGCGGGCGCCGACGGCCTTGCGCAAGCCGATTTCGCGGGTGCGCTCGGAGACCGAGACCAGCATAATGTTCATGATGCCGATGCCGCCGACCAGCAGCGAAATGCCCACCACGCCGCCGGCGACCATAGTAAACCGCGCGGCGATGGTCTGAAAGGTCTTAATTCCGCTGGCGACGGTTTCGATGTTGAAGGTGTTGGGCAGGCCGGGCTTGAGGTTCCGTTTCTGGCGGAGGAAGAAGGTCAGCTCGGCCTTGGCTTCCTCGGAGACTTCGGGCGAGCGGCTGGCGGCCATGACCTGGAACCATCGTTCATTGTATCGATACAGGGTCTTAAATGGAATAAAAACTTCATATTCTTCGCCTCGGCCGCCACCTCCGAACATGGCGAAGCTGGGCTGCTTTTCGACGACGCCGACGACACGGTAGGTGAAATCCCCGATATTGAGGAAATCTCCCACGCAGTTTCGGTTCATTCGGAGTTTATCCCGGAGACCGGGATCGACCAGACAAACCATACGACCCTGCATTTCATCCACGAGAGAGAAAGTGCCGCCCTCGATGGGTTTGCGGGATTCGATCTCGTGCCAGGCGGTCTCGATGCCATAGACACGGACGCTTTCGAGGGATTTATCCTGATAGCGTACGGAGTTGTTGGTCATGGTGATCTTGGTAAAGCACTTGACCGAGGGGCAGTTGTCCAGAAGGCCTTCAAATTGTTCCGGCAGAAAACGGATGACTTGCCAGGAGGCGCGCTTCATGGGTCCGGTTTCGGGCCAGGTGGGCCAGCAGAAAATCTTGTTGGTGCCGAAGGTCTGGACATCCTGCATGATCTTGGCCTTCAGGCCGCTCAGGGCCGCGATGACGGCCGTGACGGAGGCGACGCCGATGATGATCCCGAGAGTGGTCAGGACCGAACGGGTTTTGTTGGCCCAGATCTGGGCCATGGCCAGGCGGACGCTTTGTGCGATTAACTGGAGGAATAGGAGCGGAAACAGCAGGAGTTTTTTCATCGGGCGGTCTCCGGGTGGAGTTGTTTCCATGCGGCATCCTGTTCAGTCGGCAGGTCGCTGATGATCCGGCCGTCTTTCATGCGGATGATCCGTTTGGCGTGGCAGGCGACATCCATTTCGTGGGTGACCATGATGATGGTCTGGCCTTCGGTGTGCAGATTGCGGAACAGGCCGAGGATCTCTTCGCTGGTCTTGCTGTCGAGGTTGCCGGTGGGTTCGTCAGCCAGCAGGATGCTGGGATTGGAAATCAGGGCGCGGGCGACGGCGACGCGCTGTTTTTCGCCGCCGGAGAGCTGGTTGGGCCGGTGGGTCATGCGTTCGGTCAATCCCACGCGGTCGAGGGCATGGCGGGCCTTGTCGCGCCGCGTCCAGACGGCATGGCGGGAATAGAGCAAAGGCAGCTCGACATTTTTCAGGGCTGACAGCCGGGGCAACAGCTCGAAAGACTGAAAGACAAAGCCGATCTTTTCATTGCGGATCTGGGCCAAGCTGGCGTTGGACAGTTTGGTGGTGTCCTGTCCGTCGAGCTCATAGACTCCGCTGGTGGCGCGGTCCAGGCAACCGAGCAGATTCATCAGCGTGCTTTTA
>JAAYVQ010000169.1 GCA_012517095.1 Phycisphaerae bacterium
CCAGCTCAGAATATCGCCGATAGTGTCGTGCGTGTTGATCCACGCGCAGCAGGTCCGCGGATTGCTCCCCGAAATCCCCATATATTCGGGGATCACGACATAGTCGTCCACTCCATCCAGTTCCAACGCCCCGTTCTGATGGCCCCAGGTAGGGCGCCAAACGGGGCCGCCCTCGAGAATTCCGGGGTGAAGATCTGTCAGATCAGGAACTTGAATGTTTTCCCTCTCATCCATTCTCCAATTGGAGACCAATCCTGTTTCGGGGCAAATCGGGCCCTGAAAAACCCAATATTCGGCCAGATCAAGAAGATCGGATATACCGACTATACAGTCCCCGTTCAAATCCCCGATGGGACAATCCAGGGCGCCAACCCAGGGAGATACAATGAAACAAATGAGAATAAGAAAAGTATTGGTTGATATGCTATATCGTTCAAAGTCCATGTTCCATCCCATTCTGCGTGGCCTGTCATATTCAAGAGGATACCAATACCCTGCCTGTTACGAAGAATATCCGCGAAAGCGATTCAAAAACACCCCCCAAACCTCTTCGAAAAAAACCACCGGGGGCTATTTGCGATTATGCCTTCATTATAGGGATTATCGGCCGAAAACGCAAGCGAAATTATCGTAAATCCATGACCCCAAAAGGATTAACGCCGAAATCAATGGGCGTTCGATTCTATTTCTTTCGAGATTGATACCTTTGTTGAGCTTGTTGATAGCACATTCGTTCTTCGTCCGTTTGCGGAAGCAGGGGGGCGACCTGTACCGGATGGTTCTCTTCATCAATCGCGACAAAAGTCAAATACGCCGTCGTGGCAAGTCCCTTGATGTTTTTCATCGGATTTTCCCGAAGGACACGAACCTCCACCTGCATGGAAGTATGTCCTGTATAAATGACCCGAGCCCGCAAATGAACATGTTCGCCGATTCGTATCGGTTCCAGAAAGGACATGGACTCAATTGAGGCCGTGACGATCTGTGTTCCGGAGTGTTTCTGGGCCGCCATCGCGGCCGTCATGTCAATCCATGCCATAATGACGCCGCCGAAGGCCGTACCGTAGGCGTTGGCCTGATCGGGCATCAGGAGATAGTAGCTGTCCACTTGGCTGTCGGATGGCGTTTTTCCGGGTTGTGTCATAGAACCTCCTGAGTCATTCCCCAATAAAAAAGGCGGCCTTCGCCGCCTTGAGGATTTGTGTCAATCGCTTTAGTTGGTGATGATATCCACCTTGCGCCCGCGAAACTTCACGACCCCGTCGGTTTTGGCATACAGCGTGAAATCCCGGCCCATGCCGACATTGAATCCGGCCTTGAAGGGCGTACCTTTTTGCCGGACGATAATCGCCCCGGCAGAGGCAAACTCGCCGCCGAAGAGCTTGACACCCCTGTACTTCGGATTGCTGTCTCGCCCGTTCCGTGTTGAACCTTGTCCTTTTTTATGTGCCATATCTGTCTCGCTTTGATAAGATTTCTATTCCTTCAACTATTTCGAGCTTTGCATTATAGGATTGGAAGGGTTCTTTGTCTATGAAAAATCTAAAAATATTTTGCAATTTTGTGCCCCCGCTCCTGATTTGAAAGAAATTCATCCGGTCCTGTTCCCGACGGGTACCAACCGACATTTCCCTTGAATCCGCCTGAGTTTCCGGACACAATAGGCCGGTTAGAGAAAGGAAACCGAATGCAAGCCCTGGTGTTAAAAGACTATAAACGATTGGCTCTTGATGAAGTTCCGGATCCTCTTTTCGGTACCGGCGAGGTTCGGATTCGCGTCCGCGCCTGCGGGATCTGCGGCAGCGATGTCCACGGCTACGACGGCAGCACAGGGCGGCGACGGCCGCCAGTGATCATGGGCCACGAGGCGGCCGGCGAGATTGCCGAGGTTGGGCTGGAGGTATCCGGATTTGCGGTCGGCGATCGAGTGACCTTTGACTCGACGATCTCGTGCGGCCGGTGCGGGTATTGCCGCATGGGCCGGATGAATCTTTGCGACAATCGCCGCGTGCTGGGCGTTTCCTGCGGCGAGTATCGCCAGGATGGAGCGTTCGCGGAGTTTGTCACCGTGCCAGCCAGCATTCTCTATCGGCTTCCGGATACGGTTTCGTTCAAGCACGCCGCGATGGTCGAGGCGATCTCGGTCGCTGTGCATGCTGTCGGTCGGGTACCGCAGCCGCTGGGCAAATCGGCTGTTGTGATCGGGGCCGGGATGATCGGCTTGCTCTTGATTCAGGCGGCACGCGCGGCGGGGTTTGGATGCATCATCGCGGTAGATGTGGATGCCGATCGGCTGGCGATAGCACAGACGCTGGGGGCCGATGAAGGGATCCTTGCGGGCAAGGATGATGCGGTTGCAGCGATTCGAGAACGGACCGGCGGTAGGGGGGGTGAGGTGGCCTTCGAAGTCGTGGGTTCGGCGGATACGGTGACCGCGGCGGTGCAGTCGGCCGCCAAGGGTGGGACAGTCGTGCTGGTGGGGAATCTGTCCCCGCAGATTCCGCTGCCGCTGCAGACGGTCGTGACGCGGGAGATCACTCTGCTGGGTTCGTGCGCCTCCAACGGTGAGTATCCATTGTGCTTAGACCTGCTGGCAAGCGGGACGATTCGCATTGATCCGCTGATCTCGGCAGTGGCACCGCTTGCCGAAGGACCGGCGTGGTTCGACCGTTTGTACGCCCGGGAAAAAGGCCTGATGAAAGTGATTCTGGTTCCCTGATCCTCTCTTGGAGATTGTTATGGCATCCAATCCGTTTGATCTATCCGGTAAAGTCGCGATCGTCACCGGCACCAGCCGCGGGCTGGGCCAGTATATGGGCCGGGCTCTGGCTCGGGCTGGCGCCGATCTGGTCATCACCGCGCGAAAGCGGGAATCCTTACGCGATTTCCAAAAGGAAATCGAATCCCTCGGCCGTCGCGCCGTGCCCGTCGAACTCGATGTCCGCGATCACGGCAGCATCCAGCGGATGGCTCAGGAAGCTGCCACCGCTTATGGCAAGATCGACATCCTGGTCAACAATGCCGGCTGTAATGTACGCAAGCCGGCAGTGGATGTGTCGTGGGACGACTGGAACCTGGTCCTGGACACCAATCTTCGCGGCACTTTCTTTGTCGCACAGGCCATTGCCAAGACGATGATCCCTCACAAATACGGCCGGATCATCAACATCGGTTCGGTCACCTGCGTGGCCGGTTATGCGGGGCTTGGACCGTATTGTGCCAGCCGTGGAGGGGTACGCCAGCTTACCATGAGCTTGGCCGATGATTGGGGTCCGCACGGCATTACCGTCAACTGTCTGGCCCCCGGCTGGTTCAAGACCGCGCAGAATGCGGTCCTCTACGACAACGCCGAATGGGTCGCATATCTTTGTGACCGCATTCCTCTCAAGCGGCCGGGACAGCCGCACGACCTTGACGGAGCGGTGGTCTTTCTGGCATCCGATGCTTCCGAATATATTACCGGTCAGACCTTACTGGTCGATGGGGGGATCTCCACCGGGGCGACAAAGGCCATGATCGCGAAGAAATAAACTATCTATCAGA
>JAAYVQ010000170.1 GCA_012517095.1 Phycisphaerae bacterium
CAAATATCCCGGGATTACCCTCGAGCGTCTGTCGAACGATGTTTGGCATATCCAGGTCCCCGACAAATACCATGTCGGCCACGAAGCCCACTTCGGAGAAGTCACCGAACGATACCTTCAGTACCTCGCCGCCGGTAAACTTCCCAAGTGGGAAGTTCCCAATATGATCGCCAAATATTTCGTCACCACCTCTGCTCTCGAACTGGCAAAACAGAATCCGTAAAAAGGAGATTCCCATGAACGCCCGAATTCTCTGTTGCCTTATCGCTTCCGCCCTCCTTTCCGCCGGTTGCATAGCCCAATCGGCCAAAGTCGAGTTCACCCCCGCCGCCGACAAGATCGATGTCAAAATCGACGGCAAACTCGTCACTTCTTACCGTTTCGAAGATTCGCTCACCAAACCCGTCCTCTACCCCCTGAACACTTTGTCCGGCATCGCCCTTCATCGCGGGTTCCCCTTTGAAAAAGTCCCGGGCGAAACCACCGACCACCCGCATCACATCGGCCTGTTCTTCACCTACGACAAAGTCAACGGCATCGGCTTCTGGAACAACACCACCAAACCCCCGATGATCAAACACGCCAGGGTCGTCTCTTCCGAACCCGGAGAGGGCAAGGGCAAACTTGTCACCCAGTCCGAATGGATCGCCAAGGATGGCTCGACCATCTTTTTGATTGAAGACCGCTCCATGGTTTTCAAGCCCATCGATCATGGCTACGCCATGGACCTCACCCTCGACCTGACCGCCAGGACGAAAATCGAATTCGGCGACACCAAGGAAGGCATGTTCGCCATCCGTACCGCGGACTGGCTCAGCGAAAAGATCGGCAAATCCCGCTATTTCAGCTCCGAAGGAACCGAAACATCCAAAAACATCTGGGGCAAGCGCGCCAAGTGGGTCGCCCTCGAAGGCAAAAAGGACGACAAGCCCGTCGGCATCGCCATCCTGAACCATCCCACAAGCACAAACTACCCGACCTACTGGCATGCCCGTGATTACGGCCTGTTTTCCGCCAATCCCCTTGGCCAGGAAGAATTCCAGAAGTCCAACAAGGAACCGAATCCCAAACCCTTCGGCTTGACTCTCGAACCCGGCAAAACCGCCCGTTTCCGTTTTCTGGTCCTGATCTACGACGGCAACAAATCCGCCGACCAGATCAACGCCCTCTTCGACGCTTTCGTCAAATAATCATGAACGATTATGTCTTATTGATTCTCGGCGTCATTTGTGCCGGTATCGGAGGGGAGATCTTTATCCGGGGAACCGTCGGAATTGCGCAATGGGCCCGTGTCTCACCGGCGATCATCGGTGTAACCGTTGCCGCGTTTGCAACCTCCAGTCCGGAATTAGCGGTGTCGTTCCGTTCCTCCCTGGCGGGGACTCCGGAGATTTCCCTCGGTGATGTTCTCGGAAGCAATGTCGAAAATATTGCGTTGATCTTGGCTCTGGCCTTATGCATCTCTGGAATCACCGTACCGCGTCAAAGCATCAAACGGGATTTTCCTCTGGCCTTGTTTGTTTCGATATTCATCGGGATCTTAGCCGCCGACGGGATGATCTCACGATGGGATGGCCTCTTCCTTCTGACGACTTTTGTGATCTGGCTAACATTCGTAATCATTTCCGGCCTTCAAGAAAGACAAACCGCCCAACCATCCGCGATTAAGGCCCGGATCGGACGCGCGGTCGTTTTGTCTCTTGTCGGTCTGGCGATTCTCATTGGGGCCGGCTTCTGGATCGTCACCGGTGCAAAAGGAATCGCCCAGGCTCTTGGAATGCATGAATTCGTGATCGGTGCCACCATTGTTGCTGTCGGAACCTCTGTTCCTGAATTGGCCACCACGATCTTAGCCAAGATCCGGGGGTATGACGAGATCAGTCTGGGTACCATCCTTGGAAGTAATATTTTTAATGCTCTCATGATCGTCGCGACAACATCCCTGATCTGCCCCATCCGGGTCCATTTCAAGGAAGTCGCCGTAGCCCTGGTCTTCGGCTTTGTCACCGTCGCCTGTACATTTCCCTTCGGTTCCGGCTTCATCAGCCGAAAACGGGGTATGATCCTGCTCGGGATCTTCGTCGTCTATCTCTTTATCATCCTCCACAGACCTCCTGCCTGATTGATATCTTGGATCTTTGATTTGATGCCTATCATCGAGTCCGCAACGCGGATTCACAACGGTGGATCGAATAGTCTCGACACAGGAATGCTGAACATGGTTTATTGTCCCGGGCTGGGATCTCCCGCCTGCCAGTTTTGCGCGTCGTTGCCGTAGGCCGCCGGGTCGATCCGCTGGAGGACCTGGCCCGTCCCGTCCGGCTCCGTCGGCCACGGCGCCACATCGTCATAACTGACCTGTTCGGCCCGAATATAATACCGCTCCTGGCCGTATTCCTGATCCCCCGGCCGCGACAGCCGTACCTTCTCCCCGGCATTGTCC
>JAAYVQ010000171.1 GCA_012517095.1 Phycisphaerae bacterium
CCCATCAACCCCACCGTCGGTGGCGCGGCCGCCAGGAAGATCAGCGTCAGTTTCCAGTCAATCAGCATTGCCGCCAGAACGCCAATCACCGCTTTAAGCGGCTCGCGCAGAGCGTTCCCCAACAGGATCTTGACGCCTTTGCCGGCCCCCGCGGTATCCCCGAGGATACGGCTGACGGTATCGCTGGTGCCTTTTTCCGTACGGGTAAAAAATCCCACGGGCATGAACATCACATGCGAAAAGATCTCGCGGCGAAGCCCGGCAATAGTCGTTTGGACAACTTTTTCTGCCAGATACTTCTGGGTAAAAGTTGCCAAACAGCGGATCGAAGTCACGATCACCATCGCCAGGATGATAAATTTTATCGAGCGGGCCTTGTTGCCCAACGGTTCATTGCGAGGCAGGTAACTGACGGCGGACTGAGAAAATCGAACCATATTCCATCGGCCGTACCATTGAACGCGTTTGAACCACGACATCTGCGACGCCGTGACATCGTCCGGCCGGGGTAAACTGACCAGATCCAACGAAACCGCCTGCATACTCCCATCGTTTGCGGGACGCAGGATTTTAAGGGGGAATTGAGACCCATCGGCAGCCAAGGCCATCCGTTCAAGCATCATCGCGGATGTCATCTGTCCCGAATCATCCGGAGTTCCGACCTGGACAATCCGATCCTCGACTTGAACTCCGGATCGATCCGCGACCGAATCGGATTCAACGCGCGTGACGCGGAGATAATAAATCATCTCCTGTCGAGCCAGCAGATCCGAACGGTCGGGAACATAAAAATCCATCCCATACCGAAGATTGCTCGATTTTCGATCCACCCAACCGTGCAACCCTTCTTCGCTCATCATGACCTTGAGCAACGGCAGGACTGTCATGAAACTGAGGCCGAACAGAACCGCGATCAGCAGAGCCGCCCCAACCACCCCGACGAGGCGAATCCACTGAGGCCAAATAAACTTGAAGATTCTCCAAAAGACTTTTGTCTGTTTTGGCATTCCTTGCTCCGGAATCCAGCCGTGATCCCGCCGGAAAATTCACGCGGCCAATCAACGGTTGGCGTACATACTCTGGTAATAACTCTGATACTGGCCGGAGACGACATGGTTGAGCCATGTCGCGTTGGCCAGATACCAATCAATGGTCTTGACAATCCCCTGCTCGAAGGTCACCGACGGCTTCCAGCCCAATTCCCGCATCGTCTTGCTCGAATCAATCGCGTATCGACGGTCATGGCCGGGACGATCGGTTACATGCCGAATCAGCGTTTTGGGTTTTTTGAGCCGTTCGAGGATCAGTCCGACAACTTCGAGGTTGGTCTTTTCGTTGTTGCCACCGATGTTATAGACCTCGCCGGATCGCCCAACCGTCAGGACTTTCCAGATGGCCGTACAGTGATCATACACATACAGCCAGTCACGAATATACAGGCCGTCGCCATAGACGGGCAAGGGCTTATCGTGAAGGGCATTGTTGATCATCAGGGGGATCATCTTCTCGGGGAACTGGTACTCTCCATAGTTGTTCGAGCAACGGGTGATATTGATGTTCAATCCGAAGCTGTGTCCGAAGGCCCGTACGAGATGATCGGAAGCCGCTTTGCTCGCCGAATACGGCGAGTTGGGCTGAATCGGCGATTGCTCGGTAAACAAACCCTGCGGACCCAGTGAGCCATAAACCTCGTCGGTGGAGACCTGAATGAATCGGGGGATTTTCTTGTCGAGAGAGGCCTTCAGCAGCGTCAGCGTTCCCTTGACATTGGTCTCGATGAATACATCGGCATCGACCAGCGAACGATCCACATGGCTTTCCGCGGCAAAGTTCACGATCGCGTCGAACTTGTGCTCGCCGATCAACCGCGCGATCAGAGAAGCATCGCCGATATCGCCCCGGACAAACCGGTGGTTCGGATGTTCCAGAAAACCCTGCAGATTTTCGAGGTTCCCGGCGTAGGTCAGTTTGTCGAGATTGACGACGGCGCAATCCTGGTGCTCCGCGAGAATCATGCGAACAAAATTGCTTCCGATGAATCCGGCACCGCCTGTGACTAATATCTTCATAACGACTCCAGATATGCGTCTAATGGCTTACGCCGTTCCATCCAATCAAGAATCGCCAAGGAGAACCGATTCATCGACGGATCCCTTCTGCGATCTGCAGCAGATACTGACCGTAATGATTCTTCAAGAGCGGTTCGGCAAGTTTGATTACCTGTGCCGCATCAATCCATCCCAATCGAAACGCGATTTCCTCCGGGCAGGCGATCATCAGGCCCTGTCGCTGCTGAACGGTCTGAACGAAAGTACAGGCCTGCAGCATCGACTCAGGCGTTCCGGTGTCAAGCCAGGCAATCCCCCTCCCCAGAAATTCGACTTGGAGCTGATCTTTGCGGAGATAAGCATTGTTGACTTCAGTGATCTCTAACTCTCCGCGAGTTGACGGTCGAACCTCGGCGGCGATGTCGGAGATTTGAGAATCGTAAAAATACATCCCAACTGTCACATAGTTGGATTTGGGATTTGCCGGTTTTTCTTCGATGGATACGACCTTTCCCTGCGGGTCCATTTCCATCACTCCATATCGCTGAGGATCGCGGACCCAGTAACCGAAAACCAAGGCGCCGTCCCGGATGGAAGATCCTCGTCGCAGACTGTTATAGATGCCGTGGCCGTAGAAAATATTGTCGCCGAGGATCAGGCAGGCCGGACCGCCGGCGATGAATTTGCGACCGATGATAAACGCCTGGGCCAGTCCTTCCGGCCGCGGCTGTTCGGCATAGTCCAGCGACAAACCCCAATGTCGGCCATCTCGCAGGAGAGCGCGATACAACGGCAGATCCGTCGGCGTCGAAATGATCAGAATTTCCCGGATCCCCGCCAGCATCAGCGTTGTCAGAGGATAATAGATCATCGGCTTGTCATAGACCGGAAGCAGTTGTTTGCTGACCACCTGGGTTATGGGATACAACCGGGTCCCGCTGCCGCCCGCAAGGATGATGCCTTTCATATCCATCCATCCTTTCCTCTTACAGAATCCATCCAACGAATACTGTCGCCACTGGAGGCGGATCGTGGAAATCGCCGTTCCATCCGATTAAAACTGCCTCAAAAACCGCAGATCGTTTTCGAATAACAAGCGGATATCCGTGATGCCGTACTTACGCATCGCCAACCGTTCGATTCCGAATCCGAAGGCCCAACCGGTGAATTTTTCGCTGTCGATGCCGACAGCGTCGAACACATTCGGATCGACCATCCCGCAACCGCCGACTTCCATCCATTCCTGTTTTCCGTTTCGGTCGGACCACAACAGGTCAACTTCGCAGCTTGGCTCCGTAAATGGGAAAAAACTCGGTCGAAATCGCCATACAGTCCCGGTGCCGAAAAAGGCATGGATAAACTGGTCGATGCTCGTCTTGAGATCAACCATCGAGACCCCTTCATCGACCACCAGCGCCTCGATCTGGTGAAACATGTACATGTGCGTGGCATCGACGGTATCGGGGCGATAGACCCGTCCCGGAGCGACCACGCGGATCGGCGGTTTCCGGGTTTCCATCACGCGAATCTGTATCGTGGAGGTCTGGCTTCGGAGCAGTCGCTGGTCGTCGATGTAGAAATTATCCAAGGGGTCCCGGGCCGGATGCTCCGGCGGGATGTTCAGGGCAATAAAGTTGTGCCACTCATTTTCGACTTCCGGACCGTACACGACATCGAAGCCCATTCGTCCGAACAGTTCCACCAGTTCGTCGATGGTCTGGGTGATAATGTGGCTTTTCCCGCACAATACGGGCTTGCCGGGCAGCGTGACATCCTCAATGGGTCCTGCCGGTCCCTTGGAGGATTCAAGTTGGGCCCGCAGGGCTTCGAACGCAGCGGTAATGTCATTCTTGATCTGATTGGCAAGTTGGCCGCCGGCTTTTTTAAACTCCGCCGGAAGCTTACCAACTTCGCTGAGCATCGCCATGACCTGGCCCTTGCGACTCAGATAGTCGAGCCGAAATTGCTCCAACTGCTGACTCGACTTGATCCGTTCCAGGGCTTGCCGCGCTTCACGACCGATTTGTTCAAATCGTTCGAGCATGTTTCGCTTTTCGGAAAAATGCGTGATGGTTTTTCGGCGCCCTTACAGAGACGCCCGAACCTTCTCGACAATCCGATCAAACGCCGCCGGCTCGGCGATTGCGATTTCGCTGAGCATCTTGCGATTGAGCTCAATATTGGCCTTTTTACAGCCATGAATGAACTGGCTGTAGCGAATCCCCCGCTGCTGGCAAGCGGCGTTCAGACGGATCACCCACATCCCGCGAAACTGCCGCTTTTTCTGGCGACGGCCGATGCGGGCATAAACCTGCGAGCGAACAAGACCTTCTTTGGCCAGGCGATACTGGAAGCCGACTTGCCCCCGAGATCCGGCCATGGCCTTCATAATTCTTTTGCGGGCTCTGCGTGTGGCGGCCCCTTTGCGCACTCTTGGCATATCAGCTTTCCTTTCGGTTTTCGATACCCGCTACGGCAGCCGATGGAGCCGAGAAGCGGGTCTGCAGGCGTCTTAGACGCCCAGCATCATCTTCATGTACTTAACCGTGACTCCCTTGACCAGGGTGGAATTACTCGTCCGGCGACGGCGTTTGGCATTCTTGGTACTCATCAAGTGGCCCCCGAAGGAACGCATCCGACGGACCTTACCGGTCGCAGTCACCTTAACCCGCTTGGCCAAGCCCTTATGGGTTTTCTGTTTTGACATCTGATCCTCATGCTTATTCGATACGGACTCTTACAATCGAAAGCCCAATAGATTACCCCCCGAATCCGGATCGGTCAAGAAGATTTTTTGATTTCCGGAAAGTTTCTCCGGCCTCGCTCCCATAAATCCGGCGGCTATTTGGGCCCGATGACCACCGTCATCCGCCGACCCAGCATCTGGATATCTCGCTCGATCTTGGCCAGTGGTTCCAAGGTGGTCAGGATTCCCTTCATCACGCCCTGCCCGTGTTCCAAATGCATCATCTCCCTGCCGCGAAACATCAGGGTAAACTGGACCTTGTGGCCTTTCTGGAGAAACTCTGTGGCATGTTTGACCTTGATTTCGACATCATGGGTATCGGTTTTTGGCCGAAGACGGATTTCCTTAAGCGTTACGACATGCTGTTTTTTCTGGTTGAGTTTCTGCTTACGCTTCTGCTCGTAAAGCCACTTTCCATAATCCATGACCCGGCAAACCGGGGGTTGCGTGCCCGGCGAGACTTCCACCAAATCCAACCCCGCCTCCTTGGCCCGATTCATGGCTTCTTCGATACTAACAACGCCGATTTGATTGTTCTCATCGTCGATCAGCCGGACCGGACTGATCCGAATTTCCTCATTGACTCGAAAACCCTGCTTGGTAGTAATGGTTCTTCCTTTCGCAATTGATGGTTCATGGTTTCGAAACGGTTGCCTTGCCGGCTCCGTTTCGGCTTTATATAGCTAAATCCATCGCCTTTTCGGCGATCTTGTTTTTGGTCATCTCGATCCACTGCTGAACCGACACGATCTTACTGTCCTGCCCACCGCGGATTCGCGCACTGACACTGTCAGCTTCGGCCTCTTTCGGCCCGACGACCAGCATATACGGAACCTTGTCAGCATGGGCCCGGACGATCTTGGCGCCGATTTTGTCGCTGGAGGCATCCAGCGAACTTCGCAATCCCGCCTGTTTGATCCGAACAACCAGCCGCTCGGCAAACTCATTGGTCTTCTCGCTGATGGGCATCACCCTGGCATGTTCCGGCGACAACCACAACGGCAGGTTGCCGGCATAATGCTCCAACAGAATTCCCAAGAACCGCTCCAGAGAGCCGAGGATTGCCCGGTGGATCATCACGGGTGTTTTCTCGGTATTGTCCGGGGCGGTATAGACCAGTTCGAAACGTTCGGGCATCGAGAAGTCAAGCTGGATGGTGCCGAGCTGCCAACTGCGCTTGAGGCAATCCTCGATATGGAAGTCAATTTTCGGGCCATAAAACGCCCCGTCACCTTCGTTGATCTGGTACGCCAATCCTTTGTGTTTGAGGGCTCCAGCCAACGCATTTGTGGCGATTTCCCAGATCTCGTCGGAGCCGATATGCTTGGCGGGCTTGGTTGATAGCTCGATGTGGTAGTCCTTGAAGCCGAATGCCCCGTAGAGCTCTTGCACCAGTTCGATGACGCCGATGATCTCGCTTTCGATCTGTTCGGGCATACAGAAAATGTGGGCATCGTCCTGCGTGAATTGTCGCACCCGAACCAGGCCGTGCATCTGGCCACTGGCTTCGTAACGATGCACCAATCCCAGCTCGGCGACCCGCATGGGGAACTCGCGATAGGAGTGTTTATGGGTATTATATACCAGTAATCCACCCGGACAGTTCATCGGCTTGATAGCGTAATTGACTTCATCGACCGTCGTAAAATACATGTTCTCTTTATAATGATCCCAGTGCCCGCTGCGGTGCCAGAGGGCTTCATTTAAAATAATCGGGGTCTTGATTTCCGAATAACCGTATCGGTCATGGACCTTCCGCCAGAATTCGATGATGGCATTCCAGACGATCATGCCCTTGGGATGAAGAAACGCAAAGCCGGGTCCCTCGTCATGGAAACTGAACAAATCCAGTTGCCGGCCGATAATCCGGTGATCGCGCTTCTTGGCCTCCTCGATCCGATCGAGATGATCCTGCAGGTCTTTCTTCGTCGGCCAGCAGGTTCCATAGACCCGCTGAAGCATTTTCTGGCTGGCATCGCCGTGCCAGTACGCCCCCGCCACCGACATGATCTTGAAGAATCCGACCTTGCCGGTACTGGGGACATGCGGCCCGCGGCATAGATCCGCGAATCCGTCTCCGTGAGAATAAAAACTAATGACATCGCCGGTGGCCCGCTGGATGTTGTCGGTCTTATAGGGATCGCCGGCGACCTTCTGCAGGGCCTGCTGTCGGCTCACCTCGATCCGCTTCATGGGCGAATCGGCCGTGACGATCTTGTTCATCTCGGCCTCGATCCGTTCGAAATCCTCCGGCCGAACGGGCTCGTCCAGGTCGATATCGTAATAGAAACCGTCTCGAACCGTCGGCCCATAGACAAGCTTGGTGGATGGCCACAATCGGCAGATCGCCTCGGCCATAACATGTGCACAACTATGTCGTTGAATCTCGATTGATTCTGGATCTTTCGTGGTCAAAATCCGAAGATCCACTTCCCCTTTGACCGGTGTGGACAGATCCACCGTCCGACCCTGGATATGCGCCGCAATTGCGGCCTTGGCAAGCCCTGCCCCGATTTTCTGTGCGATTTCCCCGATCGTGGTCCCGTCCGGAACATCCAATAGCTTCCCGTCGGGCAATTTTACCTTTGCCATCTATGATTCCGCTATTCCTTAAACCCGTGTTGCACTCAGTCAATCCTATAGTTAAATATCGACCAAACCACAAGTTACTATAAGAAAGACCGATTGAATGTCAAGCTACAAATGTCCATAATTCACCGGGGTGGTCAATAATATCTGCCGCTCCGGCTTTGGCAAGGGCCTTGCGACCTCGAAAGCCCCATCCGACCCCCAAAAACGGCATCCCCGCCCGTCGGGCTGTCTCAATATCGACATCACTGTCCCCGACATACAGGGTTTCAACCGCATGCAGGCCCAAACATGTCAGAACTCGCTGCGTCCCGATCGGATCGGGTTTAACGGGCGTGGTTTCACTCACGCCGACAACAACTTCCATTCGATCGCCAAAAAAATGCCGAATGATCAGTTCCGCTTCCTTCTGGTGCTTATTCGTAATCACGCCCATTCGGACACCTGCGATCCTTAACCGATCGATCACTTCCGACAAACCCTCATAGACCCGGCTGTGGACAACCAGATTTCGCTGATATTCAGCCCGCATCAGTTCCACCGCCCGATCCGCCAGAAACTCATGATCCAGACCGACAGCCCGTAAGGCAAAGGTCTGAATTCCATCGCCAATCATCCGACGACAGACCTGCGGTGAATGTTCAGGCAGGCACAGTTGACGCATTGCTGCATTCATGGCCGAACTCAAATCTTCCAGCGTATCGATCAGCGTCCCGTCCAGATCAAAGATGATCCCTTTGTACTTCAACGCAATCCCTTTATCGACAATGCTTTATGGAATTCCCTTGGCCTTCGGTTTACCTCAGCAACAAAAATGTATTGTAATCACCTTTTTTCTTGTTGAAATAGAAATCCTGTTGTATAATACAAGATGGTATTGAGAACAAACGGGAGTCAGAGGAGCAATGCCAATGCAGGTAAATCTTGTCCTTCTGAAAAAGAATGGGGCAACGAAGACTATTTCCTTGTCCGGTCCTTTGACTACGATCGGTCGTCAACAGGAATGCACCCTGTGTGTCCCTCTTATGAGTGTCTCCCGTAGGCATTGTCAGATTGAAATGGAAAACGAGTCGGTTGTCATTCGGGATACCGGCTCCCGAAATGGCGTTTTTGTCAATGATCAGCGAGTCCAAGAGGCCCGGCTTCAGGCCGGGGATCGTATTAAGATCGGCCCCTTGTGTTTCGCCGTCCAGGTCAACGGCCAGCCCACCACCGAATCCCTCATCCCGGCCGCACCCGAAGCTATCGCTGCTCCGGAAGCCAAGGTCAAAAAGCTCGCCAAGGAATTCGCCGAGGGCGACGACTTGGCCGACCTCGACGATCTGGTCAGCGGCGGACAGGGTAACACCACACTGGAAGCTCCCCTTTCCGATATGGCCGACGAAAAGGCCTAATCCCAACACCTGGTTTTTCTGTCGAATGGAATAACTTCCGTATGGAAGCCCCGGGATTTATTCCCGGGGTTGAAAACCATCCCATCGTTTTTCAACCCCCAAATAAATTTGGGGGCTTGCACCGCTTTGGCGAATGCTTCGCCTTCGCGTTGGCTGCCACCCATCGCAAAATCCCGCCGTCCCTGCGGGACTGGCCGACATTCCCTCAACCTTCTTGGTTCGTGTAAGGGCGGTTCGCGAACCGCCCTTACCGGCGTTCGAATCGTTTTCGCCCTTCCATCGTACGCCTTCGGGGTTGGGCAAAGCCCCTGGCGAATCGTTCAATCCCGCCAATTCAATTTCATCATCTTGGAACATCTTCGAAAGCCTTCGCGTTATTCAGCGAAAAACGCGAAGGCGTTGGATTCGTTCGGTAACGCCTTCGATTATTTGCGTAAAAATGCGAAGGCGTTCCAAGGCGTTCGAAGATGATAAAAAATCTCTCTAATAGATAGAGACTCTATCCAGGGTATTTTCTCCCGGCCAGGACCATACCCATTTCCCATTGAAACTGGATTTATAGGTATCAATCGCCAGATCCTGTTTGGCTTCGCGAAGCCGAGATTCGCCAATCTGATGTTCCCTGGCCCGTCGGAAGATTTCCTCGCTGTCCATCGGCTCTTTGCCTTCGAGTTGCTCCCGCAGGAATTGTTTGGCGTCGTGGAGTTTCTTGGAGCCGGCGGGCTTGTCGCGGCGGTTACTCAGAATCTCGTCGGTGTCGTCGGTCACGGGCAGCAGGCCCCACTCGATGGCGCCGCCAACGATGTCGAACGACAGGCCCGTCGGGTCGATGGCGTAGTTGTTCTTGACCGGCAGGAACAGTCGCCGGGGGCAGGGCTGGCTTTGAATTGGATTGAACATCGGTTATACTCGCACGCATGGGAAAACAACCAAAAAACGCGAATCTGAACGAAAACGGTTCAACGCCTAACCGCGATCGGCCGGTGGATCTCAAGGACCTGAGCATAGAGGAACTTTCCGCGATCGCGACATGGTTTCGTCAAAAACCCTTTATGGCCGGGTATATCTTCAATTTTATCCACACCCATGGCATGACGGACATCGACCAGATCAGTCCCCTGCCGAAAAGATTCCGCCAGCGGCTTGCGGAAACGGGGTGTTTCATCTCTCAATTGAAACTCGTCCAGTCGTTTACGGATCCGGACGGGACCGTCAAGTTTCTTTTCGAGACGGTCGACGGCTGCCGGATCGAATCGGTGTTGCTGTCGGATCAGGACGGCCGGCGAACGCTGTGTATCTCGACGCAAGCGGGCTGCCGGATGGGCTGCGCGTTTTGCGCCACGGGCAAGCTGAAATTCCAGCGCAACCTGTCGGCCGCCGAGATCGTCGATCAATTCTACTTGGCCGAACGCTACAACAAGGCCGAGTTACACGGGGGAAGGATCGGCAATGTAGTCTATATGGGCATGGGCGAACCGTTCGATAATTACGATGCGGTGATGCGGTCGATCCGCTTGTTACACGATCCGGCCGGGCGAAATCTCGGGCAGCGTCACATCACGGTCTCGACCTGCGGAATCCCGGAAGGAATCGTACAATTCGCCGGTGACGGGGGACAGGTTCGTCTGGCGATCTCGTTGCACGCTCCGACCAATGAAATCCGCCAGCGGATCATGGTTGTCGCCAGAACATGGACGATCGACGAAGTCCTATCGGCCGTACGGGAATATCAGCGGATCACCGGACGACGCGTGACCTTTGAGTACTGTCTGATCCAGAAACTCAACGATTCCGACGGCTGTGCCCATCAACTCATCGGCCTGATTCGTAACATCGACGCGGCCGTCAACCTCATCGAATACAATCCCCATCCCGGCTGTGCATTTCAAGCCAGCGATGCCAGACGGATCGAACGGTTTCAGTCATTGTTATTGAAAGGGGGAATCGAAACGGTCGTGCGCTATAAACGCGGACAAACGATTTGCGCCGCCTGCGGTCAGCTCGGCGCCGACCGTTTAAGCAAGCGGGACCCAAAGACGCAATCACCAGAAAACAAAACCTGAAATATCAGCGATTCAGAATCGAGGCATGTACCTGGCGAAACTGCTCGGTCAATTTTTCCCATGGCTTTCCGTCGATGCGCATCAGTCCGCGGTTGGCACGGCGCTCAGGAGTATCGATATCCTGCCAGGTGAACCAGTGCGCCCCGACGACGAACGGCAAGTTATAAAAATCCAGCGAGAGCCGCCGGGCCTGCATTGCCCGTCGGGATTGATCGATCACCGCCTCATTCCACGACCAATCCAGGCCCTGCGGTTGTGCCGGGTCATAGAGACCCGAATCAACCGCCGGTACGGACCATTCGCCGATAAGGATGGGCTTGCCCGTCAGGTCGTAAAACATCTTCAGGAAGGCCGTCTCCCCGGCCGACAGACCCTCGCCGCGATTGGCGGGATAGAGGTTGACGCCGATGCCGTCGTAGGGCTTATAGAGATCCAGGAGCCGGGCATAAGCCCCGATGTCGGAAGCCATAAACCGGTTGGAGAAGATCGGCCGATCGGGATCAATGACGCGGATACAGCGGAGCGTCGTTTCAATATATTGTTGAACGATCTTTCGTTCGAAGGCCAGATAATCCCTCATCTGTGTGTCATCCGTTGCGCTCGGCAGCGGTTTCTGCAGAGAAAGATCCGTGAACGAAATATAGTCGCTCTTCCAGGCATCATTAAGACGGGAGATATTCTGATAACGAACCTGAAGCGACTGGACAAATGTTTCCGAACAGGCACGGGACCAGACGCGCCGGTAGAGCCGATCGTGCGATAGTTCATTGTCGGCGAACCAGGCGACAAACCAGGGTTTACCGCCGAGGACGGCATACACCTTCTTCACCGCGGCCGAATAGGCTGATTCAAAACGAGGATCGAAGGGATCCGGGAAACGATGACCCTCCGGACCCGGATCGCTTCCATCCGTAAGCCAGTCAAATTCGCTCTTGATCGTGTTGCTTTCGATGACCGCGAACATCGGCAGAGCCAGTTGGCCTTGTGCAACCAGGACATCGTTGACCTTCGCCCATCGCTCCGGGTTTGTCCAGCCAGCCAGGGAGTTGAAACCCCAATCACGAATCCGCTGGACGGCCTCCAGACCCTCCGGGATCGGATCGGCCTGCGGCAGGGAAGGCCCGACCGCGGCAACCGAATAGAACGGCTGACCGTCCGGACTGATCAGCCACCAGACATCTTTATCCTTTTGAAGTCGGAATGTCTTGCTCTCCGGAAACGACAGAAATGGCCGAAAGCGAGACAACAGCGCCGGCTTGGGCTCGGTCGGAAGCGGCGCCACAGTTGAATCCATCGACAAATCGGCAAACCAAATCTTCCCCCCCGTCTTTTCGCCCAACCCGAAACCCGGACTAAGCGAATCGGTTCCTGAAGGGGGTACGCGCACAGCTACCTCGAAGCGCCGCCATGCGGGGGACGGTTCCAGGTCAAATCGTGTCTTGGCGATCCGGCGATCTCCGGCATAGAAACTGACGACCACCTCGGCTTGAAAAGGCAGAATCTTGTCGGTTTTATACCAGCCGCGAATCGTGCCGGTGGTCATCGGCAATCGCTGATAAAACTGATACCGCAGGCCCCACTGCCCGACATACCAAGGTCCGACCACCAGACAGGGACCATAGGGCGAATCCGGTTCAATCATCATGCGCGCCGCAGGTTCACCCGGCAGCTCGGATTGTCCGGCATCGGGAAATACCGTCTGCGTCCATTTGGTTCCGTTAATCGGCAGCGGCAGCGATTCGCCTTCGCACACGCTCACGGCCAAAACCGTCAGCACAACCCCCCAGCAAAATCCCTTGGTATCCATACCCAACCCTTGGAATGTCCGCTCCATCATCCCATCCAGGGACGAACGCGGTTTTTATTCTTGGCGATGGCTTCTTCGGCCAGCGCGACATCCTCGGCCACCTGCCAGTCGAACATCCCCACACAGACAAAGTCTGCCCCGTTGCCGAAAGCGTAGTCGAAACCGCTCTGGGGCTTGATCGCCCCGGCCGCCAGGACCTTGTAGGCGATCCAGGGTTTCTTGACTTCCTTCATGAAGTTCATGGTTTCCCGCGGCGTCATGTCGTAGTAGTTATCGACCGCATAGTTATCGATGACCTGTTTGGTCTGGTCTTCGCGACGGGCGGACCAGTAATCGGTATGATGGAAGGTCTTCATGTAAAAATCGATGGGAAGGTTGGCCGATTCAACGGCGACAAGCATCTCCAGCGAATGTCCGGCGACTCCGGCGATTACGCCGTTGTTCTTGATGATTCGCACCAGCTTGTCAATCAGATCGACGCGATTGTCGAAGACCCATCGGTCGCCGAGATTACCCACCAGATAGACACCGACAGCGCCGTGATCGATCGAAAGCTTGACCGGAGTTTCCAGGTCGTTGGGCTTGGCGTCGATCTGGGCGAGCCACTGCATCTTACCGCCGCGCTCCTTCCAATACCGATTGAACAGCTTGACCGCCCGCAGATCGCTGGGATTGATATTCATCGTGGTAATGCCGCTCTCTTCGCAGATTTGCCAGGTATCCATGATCTTGTCGTCGGTGAAATAGTTCTTCAGCAGCGGCGAAACATAGATCAGATCGCGGCTGTGAGCGTACCCGCTGATAAGGTTGCCGCCGCAGATCAGGCGACTGATTTCGACATTGCCGATTTTCCCTGTGGACATCTTTTTTCCGGTCTTGACGGTCGGCGACAGAGCCGGGGTATTTTCCGCCGCTCGAAGCGCCTGTTCCTCGAAGCTCAGTCCGATGGCCGCGGAGGCGGCGGTGGCCTTGATGAAGGTCCTGCGATTGAGATCCTGGCTCATGGTCTTATCCTGTCTATTGTAGGGTCATATTAACTTGATTATCCATGCCACGGCCGGGGACGCTGCCGGTATTTCTCGATGGTCTCCCGGGCAATGCGTGCGTCATCCTGGACCTGGAAATCGAACATCCCCACACAGGCGAAGTCCGCTCCGTTCCCGAAGGCATAATCAAATCCGCTTTCCGGCGAGATCGCCCCGGCCGCCAACACCTTGAATGCGATCCAGGGCTTGTGGATATCCTTCATGACATCGACGGTCGTCTGGGGATCCAGCGAAAAATAGTTGTCGCTGGCGTTGGCAATGACTTCAACCCGCGGTTCTTTGGGCATGTTCGACCAGTAGTTTTCGTGGTGGAGGGTTTTCATATAAAAATCGACGCCCAATCCGGCGGCTTCGACCGCGATGGGAACCTGAATGCTGTGGGACGCCACGCCGACTAAAACCTTGTGTTTCTTTCCGAACTCGACGAATTTCTCGATCCGATCCAACCGGTTTTCCTTCACCCAACGATCGCCCCGTTCCCCTTGCAGGATCACCGCCGCCGCCCCGTTGTCGATGGCCTTGGCCGCCCGACTGGTCAAATCCGTCTCCGACGGTTCGCATTGCGCCAGCCATTGAATCCTGCCTCCGAATTCTTTTCGATAGCGATTGAGCACAGGGACGGTCGGATCTCCACCACCGGCATAGGGACTGTCACAGGTGCTGATCATACTGTTGATTCCCTGCCGCTCGCACAGCCGCCAGGTATCTATGATTTTTTCGTCCGTAAAGTAATGCTTCAGAAGGTCGGACACATACAGAAGATCCCGCGAATGGGCGAATCCGTTGAGAAGGTTGCCCCCGCAGATCAGCCGGCTGATCCGAACCCCCTGGATCACCGCATACGGCATCGACTCCGGCTCGGATGATTGTGGTA
>JAAYVQ010000172.1 GCA_012517095.1 Phycisphaerae bacterium
AAGTCCAAGGACTCCGTAGGCTTTTGTGTCCTTTCCTGCCGTCAGAAATACCGTGTAGGATTTCAGATCTCGTTCCACAATAAAATCACCCTGCAGGAAGCATGTCCATTGGGATACATGACTGAGTTCCTGTTCCCGAAAGGGGGTCCTGACAAGAACAACAGATGATCAGATTGATGAAAGAGAAAAATGTGCGAAAGATTCTTGACACTACCCGGTAAGCCGCTGTCCGCATGGACAGTGTGAAGAGAATTGGAGACAAGCCGAACAGGAACTGACGAAGGGTTTGAAAATCGTATCCGCTTAAAGAGTGAATGGTTTCAGTGAACCGATCGCCAAGTGAGTTTCTTGATAGTCCCATCCTTATCTTGATTACCCCCTATGGTGTGGAGGATAAAATCCCCTCCCTGGGCTGTCCAGCGGACTTCCACCCATCCCACAGGATCCTTGTCATTCAAATTGTACCCGGTTGCCGGAAGGTTGATCTGATGGATCCCTTTGTATTCACTGAAACAATAGGCATGGGAATGACCAAAGATAACCGCCTTCACTTTTGAAATCGGGACAATGATGTCGTAAAGTTGTGAGATATCCAGCAGACTATATTTGATGGACTTGGTTGTAGAAATCGGTCCAAGGATATCGTAAAGCCGTGGCTTTTCCCACAGATCTCCATCACTACCCGCAATGGCATGATGGAAACACAGAACGGTTGGAGTCTTGTCATCACGGTTCAGATAGTCGCTTAGCCACTTTCGTTGCAGTGTTCCCAGCAATCCCAGCTCACTATCTGGATATAACAGGGAATCCAGCAGGATGACACGGACAGGTTTGTTTTCCGCCACAACCACATATTTCCCCGCAACGGATTGCCGTTTTCCCGGCAGTCTTTCGAAGACCTGAAGAAAGTTATCCCGATTATCGTGGTTGCCCAGCGAGACATATAAAGGGGCTTTTTCTGAGAGGGGTGTCAGCAACGTCTTGAGGTTCTGATATTCCCCAGGTTGCCCAGTCGTCAGTGAAAGATCCCCCGTAATCGCCACTGCATCGGGGGCAGAAGAAATGATTTTAGATATAATGGTTTCCAAGTTTTTGTAAGGGGAAAAACCTCGGTTATTATAACTAACATCCGTCGGAATATGTAAATCACTGACGAATGCCCATTTTTCAGATGATCGTTCGTTTGAAGTGGCATCGGAAGCCCAACTGGTATTTCTGCTGGAGAGAACTGCCCCCAATGCAGCCAGGCTGCCCTTGACAAAATCCCTTCGACTGATTGTATTTGGGCAAAATATTGCCATAGAACCCTTTAACGGTATGATTATGCTTGCCTATGCCGTAAGATTCTGTTCCAAAATGATTCTTCTGCGATGTTCAAACGCTTGATATAGCGATCGTTTCTTTCGATCCTGAGATTGACTTCCGGTAAGCCCGGCAAATAGCAGAAGAAATCAATATATGGAAATCCCGTGACAGCCAAAATATGTTGGAGTTGACCGAAATAATAACCTGGAACTTGGCGAGTACTTGAGGTCTTTTGATAAACACTATCACCGCATTTGATTTCGACAACCAACTCACCATCTACTGCCAGTCCATCCACACTGGCTATTTGCCACTCATATTTCTTGCTTTGAAGGCAGGCGGGGACAACATGTACCTTACTGATGGATTGATATCGTTTTCTGGCTTCAGGCTCAAGATCTGTGCCTCGTGCCATTGCCGCATTGCTTGCAAACGGATTTACATCCCCAATTTTTTCAGAAAACAGACGGGCAGGACTTTTCCATGGATTTTCACCCATGATGGTCGGAGCATCTGAGGCACCAATGCCGGTACTCCGCCATGTGTGCCATTCGGGTGAACCCTGTTGAAGATCGACAATGATATATTGAGTGTCCATAAATTTTATGTATAACAACGAATATATTTTTGGTCAACACCATTTCCTTCCAAGGATCCCTTGGTGACAGGTTCCAAGATCCGGCATCGGAGGTCAGCTGACCGCCCTGAAAATCGGCCTGGACATTGCGAGATTTTTGGCTTGAAAATACCAGGGGAGTTGCGATACAGTCTGTCATGATTGTCGGCCTTTCTGTCCGGAGTCAAAAAGCGTCATAACTTCTTGTACTACAGACAGTTAGGAAATTTTGTTCATCGAAAATATGCAGATTCGATGAAATATCCGGGCTAATTCCCATTTGCCTTCTGAAACGGTGACCGTTGTCAGGCGCGATGCGGATCGCATGAAAAAACAAGAAACAATGTCGTAGTTGCCGGATAAATGACCATCGGATGGGTTATTCGATATACCCCAAATCCCGCAGACGATCTTCGATATTTCGGATGTCCTCGTTGGAATAGACCCCGGAATCGGAGACCGCCGGAGGGGATGCAACGGGGAATTTTTCCGTCTTCGCTCGGGATATCCTGTGAGTAAACAGGTCTTGAAGGATCCTTCCTTCCATAGATTTTGGAACGGCTACACCTAACCAGGCAAGAATGGTCGGAGCGATATCAATCAGGTTGGCGCCTGCAATGCGGGAGGAAGATCGAACTCGCGGACCGGCGACCAGCAGGATTCCGTCCGGGTGGTGCGTGCCCATGTGAAAATCCCGCCCTTTTCGGATGGGAAACACAATTCCGGATCGGAATGGATTAAAATCCCCGTTAACGGTGATGCCCGGGGCCGGTTTGAGGATCCAATCGGGCAGGGTGTCGAGCTTCCGGCCGTGATAAATCCGATCTCGCGGAAGGATCTTTTCGATTACCGGATGGCCGGTGAAAGGATTGACAAGACGACGGACTTTTTCGGCCAGTTGAGATTCCATTTGTTTTCGACGATCCGGATCGGAATCCAGGAAAAAAACGAAACCGTCGCCCCCCTGTCCGACGGAAAAGACTCGGCTATGTTCCCAATCGACCGTAAAGACGGGTTGGCTGACTGCGGCGATCAGCTTGCGGCCGAATCGGGATTGCTTCAGGATCGATATTGAACCGAGCCAGTTGGTGCGATATAAGAAATCCTTAAGGACCGCAAATCGACGCGGCAGCTTTTGAATTCGGAGAAATCCCTCCTGAACGAGCCAGTTGCCGAACTGAAACTGGTGGGTATGGGTTTGAAAACCGTGATCGGAAACCGCCAGCGTCAGACAATCGCCTCCTCCGGCCTGGAAGGCGTCGTGAATGATCCGAAATTGCTCGTCCAGATATCGATAAAAGCCCCCGAAAATCATATCTCGGATCCGAGGGGAATAATGCCGATGACCCGGATCCATATACCCCCAAAGAGCGTGCTGAACCACATCTGGCGATTGGAAATGAACCATGAACAGGTCAAGGGGCTCTTTCTGCAGAATATGCAATGCAATTCGTGTCCGATTTCGAGAGACCTCGGTCATTCGGTCGAGGAAATCTTTTGGATTTCGATGAGGTTTTCCCCGACGAGCGCTTTCAAAGGAGAACACATGATAATCGGGTTCAGCGGAAAGAATATCGGATGCCAGTTCAGGCGGCCAGGTCCAATCTCGTTCAAGACTGGGCGTCATTAGCCCCGTAATCATATAACCATTAATTTTCCAGGCCGGATAGGTCATCGGGACATTGATGACACCCACCCGAAGTCCGGCTGAACCGGCTTGGTCCCAGAGCGTGTCGGAGTAATGACGGCTATTGACATAATTGACCTTGTGGGTGGTATGATCCCAGAGGGCAAAGTCATACACTCCGTGGTTTCCGGGGTTGGATCCGGTCTGAAAACTCGTCCAGGCCGAGGGTGTTTTGGGAGGAATGGTGGATTCGAGGACTCCGCGACAACCCTGCCGACATAATTCAGAGAGAAACGGCATGTTCCCAGAGTCCATTGCGGGTTGAAGAACCCGCCAGGTACCCCCATCAATCCCGAATAGTAAAACCCGTCGCTTCACCTTTCACTTACTCCAGATACCCCAGATCCCTCAATCTCTCGTCGATTCGGGCCTGGTCTTCCGCGGTAATAGAGTCAGGAGAAGGAGGATTCGACATGTCGGGTAAATCCTTGGGAATCGGTCGGGATTCGGACTTATGATCGATTACAAGCCAGGGAATCTGACGCAAATATCGGCTGGAAGAAGCGGGGCTGTGGCAGTAGTTTCCCCACTCCCCGAGACGTTCGCCATGATCCGAAGAAACGACGATCCGGCCAGGCAGATATTCAACAAGGCGAAACACCTCTTTCAGAACCGCATCGAGATTGGCTTGGTACGCTTGCCGAAGCCCGTGTTTACCGAGGCGGCGACGAATGCAATCCATGGGGGTACGAGGCGGCATGCCAAGCCATTGGGCAATATACCATCTTCCCGGAGCTGGCAGGAAAGGAGTGGCGATCGGACATAATCGGCGAAACCATTTCCGTTGTCGCGGGGTCTCCCCGTCGGCATTCGGGATACCCGTCAAAACCGTTTCGTTGTCAAGATTAGGGGGTGGAAATCCCGGCAGGACTCCGGCTTGACTGATATAGGGGGCATGGGGTTGGAGGAAGTGGACGATCAGACGCTTATCCGGAAAGTCGCGGAGAGCACAGAGGGCGGCCTGCACAACCTTATCTGGATAAACCGTTCCGGCAATGGTATCCCAAGCGGTCGCCCACACATCGACGATCGAGTGAAAATGATCCGGGCCATAGAAATCGAGAACGGGTTTTCGGGAATTGATATAGGGATTGGCGGAGATATAGACTACATCGGGATACCGGCCACGAAAGGATTGATCTCTCCATTCAATCGTTGCCGTCCCAACACTCTCAACACATTCCAAACGACCGGTGGGAAAATAACGGTTCCACGATTGCGCAAAAACATCGTATCGACACGCGTCGAGGATAATCAAATAATTCCACGATTCCTGCATGACCTGAATACGACGCCGCACGCGATACATTCCTGACGAAAACCAATCCTTTGTCAAACGAATAGTAAGCATACCCGAAGGCGTCGAACATGACAAGAAGAAAGCCGAATCCGAACGCTCGCCCACAAGCCGTATGGATCAGGATTCTTCGACTGAAGCGAAAGTCGGTGTTTCTGACGCGCGTGTCGATCGCTTTCGAAGAAGTGTCTGATAAATTTCCGAAAGAATGGGTCGAAGGTGACAAAAACCGGCCCATTCGAAAGCCAACATCGTCAGCAGATATACGGATACTCCGGTCAGGCCCAATCCTGCCAGCGTCCAGATCGTATATCGATCCGGACAAATCCATTGACGGATTCCGTATAAGGCCGCCACCATCCCGAGCGTGGCGGTAAGGGGGATCCAGATCACCCGAATCATGGACAGGAAAGAACAGCGAAGAATCCGTACGACCATATAATATCCGAATGGCTGCATCGCCAGGGCGATGATGACTAAGGCCATCGCGGCACCCTGGATTTGCCACCGGAGAATCATCGGATAAAGAAGGATCGCCATGAGAATCAATCGGGCAATCTGCAGATAGACCGTGATTTGGGGTTTTCCCACGGCTCGAAAGATGGATCCAAAAGTGGCATGAATCGAAAACACAAGACCTCGAAATACCAGAATCTGAAGAACGGGGATCATCGGCCACCATTCCTCGCGGAAAAAAACACGAACGAAATCCGGGCTCAGAAAAAAAACCAAACCGGATAAGGGTACCGACAGAAAAGTCGTCAATTGCAGAACCTTCAGGAAAGCGTTGCGAAGTCGGGGCCGATCGTTCTGGATTTTGGAATAAGCCGGAAAAGTCACTTCCATCAGGACCGTTGTGATTTCGGTTGCGGGAACGTGAGAGAATTTGCTGGCCAGAACATACAACCCGAGCGTGGCGGGTCCTAAGAGTTTCCCGACCAAAAGCTGATCGCTTCTTCCGATGAAAAATCCCAGAATCCCCGAAAAAAAGATCCACTGGCCAAAGGTCCACAACTCCCAGGCCTGTTCTCTGTTCATGCGAAATCGCGGTCGATAGGGATGAACCAGATAACTGAAGATACATTTAAGAACAACCCCCAGCAGCTTTCCCCAGACCAGCGACCAAACGCTTCGGGTCCAAAAAGCCAGGGTAATTGTCGCCACCGTTTCGATCAGATACGAAGTGATCGTGAAAATAAAGTGCAGATGGAACTGAAGGTCCTTTTTAAAATAGATTGTCCCAATGTTAATCATCGCCCCAATCACCTGGATCAGAGACAATAGACGAATAATCCCCTGGATGGTATCGCGATCGATGACGGTTTCGGAAATCCAATGGGGATAGGCATCCTGGAGAATACGACGGTGGACACGGAGTGGAGCAATGCCGGATTGCCGAGTCAATTTCAGCGTGTATGGAGACAAAACGACTTGGTTCCATAAGCTCGGTTCCCAGCCATTTCCATTTAACAGACGATTGAAGTCGTTACTTAGAATCCCCCGAAGCTCGTCGGATACACTTGAGTCGGCCCGGATCGATTCAATCTGGTCGCGAACCTCCGGGGAAAGACCGAAATACAGAAATGTTGAAAGGGGGTCTTTCTGATCTCGGAGATGCCGGAGAAATACGGCGGGATTTTTGAAGTGCGAGGGCTCCAATGTCCCGTTCTGATCAAAAAAGACCGCCGCCCAAGGAGCTGCGATCCACAACAAAGCGCACACAAGAATTCCCCGGACCAACTCGATGGTCCAGGCGGTGTCAAGATAATCACGGGCATCATCGTGCTTCTGGACAAGAGCAGTCGTGAAACCTGTCTGGGTAAAGGTATTTAAGGTGGATATGACCAGAGATGCGATCCCCAACAAACCCCATTTTGCGGATCCCAGTAGATTGGTCAGAACAAATAAACTGACCACCCCCAAGAGCTTGGTCGCCCAATTCAGAGCCACAACCCAGAATCCTCCCATGACGGCCCGTTGGAACAGGACGCTTTTGAGGGAAAATGGGGGGGTCCGTTCGGTTTTTGATTTCGAAAATATCTCGTTGGGATCCATGGATTCCTACGGCTGGACCAGATGTGGAGATTCGAATTGGAATCGGCCAGATGCCAAATCGACGGATTTCCCCCGAATACGAATTTTCGCAGGGTGTACGCCAGCGACAAGCGTAGGATCTCCCCTGAACTGGCTGCCAGACCCGCCCACAGCATATAACATTACGCTATCTCGCATATTGGTCATTCCATGCACGCTTCGAGATTCAGTTCGGAAGCGGACGATTGATTGGGTTATCGGACCCAACCGTCTGTCACCACACTCCCCCCTCCGTTATTCGGCTCAAGCTTAACATACTCATAATGAAAAGTCCACATTCAACCATTTCTATGCAGGATTTGTATTGACCGGCCCTGCCGAATATGGTATCGGACTATATGGCATTAACTCATGGGAAAGGGATTGAACATGGTCAAAACGCTGACGCACAAAATCCTGGAAAGCCATCTCGTCGAAGGCACCCTCCAACCTGGAAGCCCGATCGGAATCCGAATTGACCAGACCCTGACGCAGGATGCCACGGGTACCACGGCCTTTCTGCTGTTTGAATCCATGGGCGTACGACGAGTCAAGACCGAAGTGTCGGTCAGTTATGTCGATCATAACATGGCGCAATTCGGGCCGGAAAATCACAACGATCATTTGTACCTTCAGACTGTCGCCGCCCGCAGTGGCGTGTTCTTTTCCCGACCGGGGAACGGAATCTGCCACCAGGTTCATCTGGAACGGTTCGGCCGACCCGGAGCGACGCTTCTGGGCAGCGATTCACATACCCCCACCGGCGGAGGATTGGGTATGCTTGCGATTGGGGCCGGAGGACTCGATGTGGCGGTAGCGATGGGTGGCGGCGCCTTTCATCTAACTTGTCCGAAGGTCATCGGCGTCAAACTCACCGGCAAGCTGCACGACTGGATCAGCGCCAAGGACATTATCCTCAAATTGCTCAGTCTCCTGACAACCAAGGGAAATGTCGATTGCGTAATCGAATATTTCGGACCGGGGGTCGAAACATTATCCGTTCCCCAGCGGGCGACCATCGCCAATATGGGGGCCGAACTCGGCGTGACCACCAGCGTCTTTCCCAGCGACAAAATGACCGAGCAGTTCCTTGCCGCCCAGAATCGCGAATCTCTCTTTGTCCCCCTCCATGCCGACGCGGATGCCCGATATGATCGCGTCATCGAAATTCATCTGGCCGATCTCGAACCTTTAGCAGCGTGTCCCTCCTCCCCGGACAATGTCCAACCGGTTCGGGAACTGGAAGGGGTCAAGTGCCATCAGGTTCTGATCGGGAGTTGTACCAATTCCAGTTTGTCCGACCTGATGATTGTCGCCGAGGTCCTCCGCAAGGCCAAGCGAATTGCCCCCATGGTGGAACTGGCTGTCGCGCCTGGAAGCCGACAGGTCCTGATGATGCTGGCGGAGACGGGCTGTCTGACTCCGTTGTTGAGCGCAGGCGCAAGAATTCTCGAATCCGCCTGCGGACCGTGCATCGGCCAGGGCCTATCGCCGGCCAACGATGTCATCAGCTTGCGGACCTTTAATCGAAACTTTTCCGATCGTTCGGGAACCCGCGGCGATATGGTCTATCTGGTCAGTCCCGAGACCGCCGTCGCTTCGGCCATTGTCGGAGAGATTACCGATCCGCGAAATATGAAACAGATCATGGGGATTCGATATCCGACTTTCAGATTGCCCGAACACTATGTCGTGGACGACAATCTTATCGTCCCCCCTCTGCCCGAATCCGAGGCCTCTGCGGTGGAGATCCGTCGAGGACCGACCATTGTCGTTCCGGAAACCCCGACCCCGCTGCCCAAGGATCTGACCGGCAAAGTTCTTCTTCATTGCGGCGACAAGGTCACCACCGACCACATTATGCCCGCCGGCGTTCATCTAAAACATCGGTCCAATGTCCCCGAGTACAGCAAAGCGGTCTTCAGCAGTTTCAACGAAGAGGGAAAACCGACTTTTGCCCAGCGGGCCATGGATTTGAAAAAGAAAGGCCAATACGGGATCGTTGTGGCGGGATTGAGCTACGGCCAGGGTTCCAGCCGCGAACATGCTGCCATGTGCCCAATGTACCTGGGTGTCCGTGCGATTATCGCTAAAAGTATCGAGCGGATCCATCGCGCCAATCTGATCAACTTCGCGATTGTGCCGATGGAATTCGCCCTTGAAGGCGACTATGAGCGGGTGCGACGAGATGACGAACTGGAAATTCCTGGCTTGTTGGAAGCGATCCGATCCCGTAACCAGATTACCGTGTTGGACCGCACTGGCAGTTTCGAGTTTGAATGCAATCTCAATCTCTCGCTCCGTGACCGCCAAATCCTGCTTCAGGGCGGATTGTTGAGTTACACCCGCGCTCGGTCGGGTACCGCATGATCGAAGGCAACCCCTTCGTAACCCTCTTCGGGACCCGTAAGGCCAAACCCGGCCAGGAACCGTATGAAATCGCGTTTGAATTGGGCCGGGAATTGGCCGTCGCGGGAATTACGATCGTCAATGGCGGCTATGGAGGAACTATGTTGGCGGCTGCTCAGGGTGCCCGACAAGCCGGCGGCGAGGTCATTGGAGTAACCTGTTCGGAGTTTGGACGATCGGGCCCTAATCCCTATGTCAGCCGCGAAATCAAGACCCATTCCCTTCGGGAACGCTTGGAGTGCCTGGTCGATCTGGGAAAGGCCTATGTCGTATTACCGGGTGGAACAGGGACTCTCCTGGAACTGGCCGAGGTCTGGGAACTGAAAAACAAACGCTTGGCCGGACGGGATAGACCGATTATAATCTGGAGGTCATTTTGGGAACCGCTGGTCGAATTAATGCGATCGGCCGATCCGGATTGCATTACGGCAATTTCTCCGGCCGAATCCGTAAAAGAGATCCTCGGGGTTCTTGAGTCGATTTGCGGATAAGGATTGAAATACGAAATGAAAATCGGGTTGACATGCTGTTTGATTCTGGGCCTGACCTTCGGAGTCGGAGCGCAACCGGCCTCCGCACCTTCGGATCCAAATGCTCCGATAGAGAAAACACGATCGCTAAAACCGGCTCGCAAGGTTCCCCTTCGGGATGGGTTTGTCCTAAACGGATGTTCCGGCGTGGTCAAACGGGTCCCGAATCAGGATCGATGGTTTTTTATTCCCGAAACCGAGATCACCGATGGTCGAACCACGCACGCCAGCGAGTATCCGTTGGAGCTTCTGCCCTGTAGCACACTGGAAAAAATCGGCGCCATGGCCGAAACCGACAAAGCCGTATTGTTGCGGCTGTGGGCACGGGTGGTCATGTATAGAAACGAAAATTTTTTGTATCCGGTTTACTTTATTCCGACCAGTCTGGTGGACGAAGCCGCACCGACAACCCCGGATCAGACCCAGGGTCGCGCGGTACCGATTCCGGAACCCAACGAGCCGTCGATCATCCCCGCCAATATTCGCTCGCTCCTCAAGCCCAAACAGGTGATTAATCTCGGCAAGATCCGTACAATGCTGGAAGTCGAAAACGACGCGGTATTGGCCAACCGGACAGGTTTTATCACGATTCAACCCGGACCGGATTTTCGGCCCGATGGGTTCGGCCGCAATGTCGAAGACCTTTCGTTTAGTCTGCTGCGCTGCACGGGTCTGGAGACGATCGAATCGCAACTGGCCTCTGCCGGTCCGTCGCGGCAGCGATACAAAGTGGCCGGTATCATTACCCGCTACAAAGGCCGATACTACCTCCTTCTGCAGCGGGCCACACGGACTTACACGCATGGAAACTTCACGCCTTGATCCCTATGGCCTCATCGCTGGATTCCATCCTGATCGCCGCCGAAGATCCTGATTTTACTTCGCAGATCGATTGGCTCAAACAGGCAATGAAAGTAGCCGCCAGCTTCAGTTTTGCCGATAGTGAGCAGGAAAATGGCGCGGTATTGAGAATCTTGCAAAGGGTTGCGGATTTCGGAATCTCGGCGGTCCAAGAATTTACGAAAAAATTCGATGGCGTGGATCTGACTGAACCGGAAATGCGAATCACGGCAGCCGAACTTCGGTCGGCGCATCGAGCGATCGATAAGCCGTTGCTCCGATCGATCCGGAAAGCCATCGAGAATGTCCGCAGGTATCAGAGCGAAATTTTCGTCGGCAACTGTTCGGCCCTGCGGCGACATCCCGGATTGAAGATTACGCCGATCCGCCGAGTGGGGATTTGTGTGCCGGGGGCTTCGGCCCCGTTGCCCTCGACGGTGATCATGACGGTTGTGCCGGCACAGGTCGCCGGAGTCAGTGAAATTGTTGTTGTATCGCCTCCGCGATATCAGCCCGTGCGAGGCAAGAAAACCATTCATCCGGTTATTTTGGCGGTCTGTCAGGAACTGAAGATCGAAGAAGTTTATCGTATCGGCGGAGCCCATGCGGTGGCGGCGATGGCCTCGAAAAATGGACCGATGGAAAAGGTTGATAAAATTGTCGGCCCCGGCAACCGTTGGGTCCAGACCGCAAAAAAACTGGTACTCGGAACCGTCGGCATCGACTCGATCGCCGGGCCCAGCGAGGTGCTGATCCTGGCCAATAAGCGAGCCAATCCCGCCTGGGTGGCCGCGGACATGCTCAGCCAGGCCGAACATGCCCCCGGCAGCGCAATTGTCGCGACGGATTCGCCGCTGCTGGCCAAACAGATCCTTGCGGCATTAAAGGAACAGGTGGAACGACTGAGTCGCAGCCGCGAGACGATGGAGTGTTTAATACAATACAGCAAGATCGTCGTGTTCAAGTCGATAGAGGCGGCGATTGATTTCGCCAACGACTTCGCCTCCGAGCATCTGGAAATCCAGTGCGGTAACGAGAGCCGACAAGTCCTCAAAAAGATCCGCAACGCCGGCGCCATCTTCGTCGGCCCCTTTACTCCCGTAGCCGTCGGCGATTACATCGCCGGTCCCAGTCACACCCTCCCCACCGGGACCAGCGCCAAATTCTTCTCGGCCCTTAGCTCCAACGACTTCGTCAAATTTTCGAGCGTAATGGAGTACTCGCGGAAGGATTTATTGGCCGACGCCGATGACATCCTGCGGCTGGCCGAAACCGAAGGCCTGGATGCCCACGCGCGAAGCGTTTCCATACGAATGAAATAAAACAACGCAGCCCGTCAGAACCGGAGCATTACCCCAGTTTGGCCTGGATAAATGTCACTGCCCTGTCCATGGCTTCGGGCAGCTTGGCGGGGTCTTTTCCGCCGGCCTGGGCCATCTGAGGCCGCCCGCCGCCTCCGCCTCCAACGATGGGGGCGACTTCCTTGACCAGATCGCCGGCCTTGAGACCTTTAGCCACGACATCGTCGGTCATCGCGGCAATGAGCGTGACCTTGCCTTCGCCTTCGTTGACGCCGAAAACAATCGCAGCCGAGCCGGCCTTTTTCTTGACGCTATCGACTGCTGAACGGATCTGTTCGATCGGCGCCGCCGGGAGCAATCCGACTACGACGGCTGTCTCGTTAATCTTCGGCGCGGATTTCAGTAGCGCATCGGCCTCTGTCATCACATCCGTACTTCCCTTGCGACCGGCAGTCTTGAGTTGTTTGGCCAAGTCCTTGTTGTCTTCGAGAAGCTTGGTGACGCGCGCGGTGATTTGCGCTGCGGGAACTTTAAGCAACTCGACGAGGTCATCGACGATCCGCCCCCGTTCCAGCAGATGTTCGGTCAGTGCATGGCCTGTCAGCGCCGTGATTCTCCGTACGCCGGCCGAAACACTTTCCTCGCGAAGAATCTTAAAGCCCTCGATCCGCCGCGTGTTATCGACATGTGTTCCGCCGCAGAACTCGCGGCTGAATGCCTCGTTGAGACAGGACTCATCCTCGGCTCCGATGGCAATCACGCGGACATGATCGCCGTATTTCTCATTGAACAGAGCCATGGCCCCAAGCTGTTTGGCCTCTTCGATGGGAAGAACCACGGAAGCAATCGGCAAAGCCGCCGATATTCGTTCCCGAATGAGTAATTCGATTTTGGCCGTCTGCTCGGTCGTCAGGGCCTTCGGCCAGGTGAAATCAAAACGCAGATACTCCGGACCAACCAGACTTCCCTGTTGGTGCACCGAATCGCCCAAAACCTTTTGCAAAGCCCACTGCAGCAGATGGGTGGCGGTGTGGTTCTTGCGGGTTTCCTGTCGGGCGGGATCGACAATGGCTTCGACGGACTGGCCAACCTGCAAGGTTCCGAGTGTCAGCCGCCCACGATGGATCACGCATTCGGCGATTTTGTCCGTCGAATCAACCTCGAAACGGAAGAGACGCTTCTCATCCTGGATCACGCCTCTGTCGCCGGTTTGACCGCCGGATTCGGCATAGAAACAAGTTCGATCCAGAACTATTGCGGCCTCTTTCCCGCAGGGGAGAGTGCCGCTGGTGTGGTACCCCTGTTCGTCAATCCAGCCCAGAACCGTTGCCGGACAACGGTCAACCTGATACTTCAGGGAATCATCCGTGGCGGGCAATTCCACGCCGGAGAGCGATTCCTTCAGCGAAGTCCCCTTTTGCGCCGCACGAGCTCGTTGCCGTTGCTGGTCCATGAGCTCCTCGAATGCGGCAATATCGACCTTCAGGCCGCGCTCCCGGGCCAGAAGCTCGGTCAGATCCAGTGGAAAACCGAATGTGTCGTAAAGCTGAAACGCATCCTCGCCCCGGAGGGTTTTGTCGGGAGTTTTCTGGGCCCCGGCAGCGGCCATGGAGAAAATTTCAAGACCCCGGTCGAGCGTTCGTCCGAACGCGGCTTCCTCGGATTCGATTACCGAAGCCACAAATTCGCTGCGCTTCGCCAGTTCCGGAAAGGCCTGCCCCATCTCGGCCGTCAGCGCGGGTACCAGTTTACAGAGGAACGGCTCGTGGATCTCAAGAACGCGGCCGAACCGCGAGGCCCGGCGCAACACCCGGCGGATGACATACCCGCGGCCTTCGTTGGACGGCGTCACTCCGTCGGCGATGGAAAACGATAGCGACCGAATATGGTCCGCGATTACGCGGAATGCATTGTCCGTTGTGTTGCCCAGTTGCGAGTTGTACCGTTTCCCAGTCAATTCCTCCGTTTTGCGAATGATCGACGAAAACAGATCCGTGTCGTAGTTGCTGGTTTTGCCCTGCAGCACAGAGGCAATCCGTTCCAGGCCGGCGCCGGTATCGACAAAACGAGCGGGCAGCTTTTCGAGTATGCCGTCGGGACGGCGGTTGAATTGAATGAAAACCAGATTCCACAGTTCCATGAACCGGGCACAACCACCGTTGACGCGACAGACATGGCCCTTTTCATTCTTTCGATCGCATCGATCCGGACCCAAATCGATATGAATTTCACTACACGGCCCGCAAGGCCCCGAAGCGCCCATCTCCCAAAAATTGTCCTTTTTTCCGAACGCCAACACACGATCCTTGGGCAGCGGAGTCAGCTTGGTCCACAACTCGGCCGCTTCATCGTCCCGGTGCGAGCCGTCGGCTGAATCCCCGGCGAAGACCGACGCCCATAGCCGGTCGGGATCAATCCCATAGACCTTCGTCAGCAGTTCCCATGCCCAGGCGATCGCCTCGGCCTTGAAGTAGTCGTTGAATGACCAGTTACCGAGCATCTCAAAGAATGTGTGATGATAGGTATCCAGACCCACTTCTTCCAGGTCGTTGTGTTTGCCGCTGACACGAATGCATTTTTGGCTGTTGACCGCCCGCTTCCACGGCGCCGCCTGCAGGCCCAGGAAATAGTCCTTGAACTGGTTCATTCCGGCGTTGGTGAATAAAAGCGTCTCGTCACCGATCGGCACCACCGGCCAACTCGCTACAAAGGCGTGATCCTGCTTCTGAAAATATTCGATAAACGCGCTGCGTATCTTCTTCGAGGTCCAGTTCATTCGTGATTACCTGTTCGGTTTATACAATAGTCAGGTTATTCCGGCTCTGTGCCGCTTTTGATTTGGATGATCTTGTCGGCGATTTCGCGGGCGACTTCCGGGTGTTCCACCAGATACGCCTTTGCCTGGTCCCGTCCCTGTCCCAGACGCAGCTCACCAAAATTGATCCAGGTTCCGCTCTTTTGGAGGGCCTCGCATTCCACGCCCAGATCCAGCAGGTCGGCCTCACGGCTGATGCCGTTCTCGAAATCCATGTCGAATTCGGCTTGCTTGAACGGGGCGGCACACTTGTTTTTGACGACTCGCGCCCGGACCCGGTTGGCGATCGCCTCGCCCGCGGAATTCTTGATCGTCGCCACCCGGCGGATGTCGATCCGCACGGAACTGTAAAATTTCAGAGCGTTGCCGCCCGGTGTCGTTTCCGGATTGCCGAACATCACGCCGATTTTCATACGGATCTGATTGATGAAGATCATGCATGTCTTGCTCTTGCTGATCGATCCGGTGAGCTTGCGAAGTGCCTGGCTCATCAGTCGCGCCTGCAGGCCCACATGGCTCTGGCCCATATCCCCCTGCATCTCCGCCGCCGGCACCAGTGCCGCGACTGAGTCGATGACGATGACATCGACCGCATTGGACTTGACGAGCATCTCCGCAATGTCCAGGGCCTGCTCGCCGGTGTCCGGCTGGCTGACGAGCAAACCGCTGACATCCACCCCGAGCTTGCGCGCCCAGGTCGTGTCTAAGGCGTGCTCGGCGTCGATAAAAGCCGCTACCCCGCCGGCCTTCTGGGCGTTGGCGATGACATGCAAAGCCAGCGTAGTCTTGCCGGACGATTCCGGCCCGAAGAATTCACATACGCGTCCGCGCGGGACCCCCCGGCCCCCCAGGGCCAGATCCAGCGAAAGCGCGCCGGTACTGATACCCTCCACCGCTGCGATATTGGACGCGTCCATCTTCATGATCGAACCGGTGCCGTACTGTTTTTCAATCTGCGCGATCGCGCGGTCCAATGCTCCCGTGATCGCCGAATCGGTTTTGGTGGCGGTCTTCTTCGCCGCAGGTACCGTTTTGGCCTTGGCCATGGTCTCCCTCGCTTTCAATCCGTTTTTATGCGTTCAATTTGCTTGTTCGAATTACGGTATAGATCGGTCCCTGGGGTGTCAACTCGCTGTGAAATAATTTCAGAGAATCGACCTGGAAGGATCCAAGCCGAATATTCCGGTCGGCCTCGATCAGCCCGGGAACATCTCGTCCGGCCGACGGATCCTTAATCCTCGCCAGCGTCAGATGGGCACTGAAGGATCGCTCTTCGGCTGGATAATTCGCTTCCGACAGCCGTCCCTCCAGATCCGCCTGCAGGGTCATCAACGCCGGATTCTCTTGAATACCCACCCAGATCACCCGTGCCGGTTTTCCGAAACAACCCACACCCTCAACCGATAACTCAAATCCCCGATGAGACGCCGCCACCTGATCGATGATCCTTCCGACATCAATGACGGCCGTATCGTCGACCTCGCCGAGGAATTTCAAGGTCAGGTGCATCAGGTTCGGCTCGACCCACTTGATTCCCCCGCGATTGCCTCGCAGGGCCCGCCGCAGCTTCAGCGTCAGCTCGGCCAGCTTCTGGCGGATTGTCGGAACAACCTCAATCGCGATAAAACACCGCATTCCTGCCCTCGGGTCCGGTTAAAATTGCGTAACCTTTCGCAACTGATCCGACCGTTCGTCAATGTCGGCCGTTGTAGCCGCCTTGATCCCGTGAATCGAAAAATCCCCGATCGTGAACGACGCGGCGACCGTTCCGGCCACCATCGACTTTCGCAGGGAACTGAAATCCACCTTGCCGGACTTGGCCAGAAAACCCATCATCGCCCCTGCAAACGAATCGCCCGCGCCCGTCGGATCAATCACGACCGTCGTCGGAAACGCCGGCAAAATGAACAAATCCCCATCCTTGTCGCACATCATCGAGCCGTATTCGCCCTTCTTGATGATCACGACCTTGGGTCCCATTTCCAGGATGTCCTTGGAAGCCAGCATCAGATTCCGCTGGCCCGTTAACAGCTTGGCCTCGCCTTCATTGATGATTAACATGTCGATGCGGTCCAAAAGCTTCATCAGGTCGTCCTTGGCGGTAACGATCCAATGGTTCATCGTATCCGCCGCGACAAACGACGGACTGGTCAACTGATCGAGCAACTCGATCTGCAGAGCGGGCGCCGTGTTCGCCAGAAACACAAACTCGCTGTCCTTGAATGCGTCGGGAACCTTGGGCAGCCCTTCGCTGAGCACATTCAGTTCCACGGCATCCGTTCGCGCCTCGTTCATGTCGCCTTCGTAGCTTCCGATCCAGCGGAAGGTCCGGCTGCCCTTTCGGATCTCCAGTCCCGTCAGATCGACCTGACGGCCCTCGAATAGCTGGGCCAGATCAAACGGGCAATCGTCTCCCACCGCCCCGATAAACCGAACCGGCGAGAAAATAGCCGCCGCCATACTGAAATGCACCGCTGACCCCCCGATGCATTTTTCGCTGAACCCATACGGAGTCCTGACCGTATCAATCCCGATCGATCCTGTCACCAATAACGACATGCCAATCCTCTCTCATTCACTCGTTCCCGATCCAAATCGTCGGACCGCCGTCGCGATCCGTTTGAGCGTCCGTTCTATCCCCAGCATATCCACCGCGTCGAAAATCGGCGGGCTGATCGTCGTGCCGGTAATCGCAACCCGGAGCGGCTGAGCAACCTTACCCAGGCCGACCTGTTTTTCTTCCGCCAGCCCCCGAAGAATCTCTTCGACGGCCTCTGCGGTCACATTCTTCAACTCCCCCAGTCGTCGCGCAACCAGCGGCAGAACCCCCACACCGCCGTCTTTACGCAACACTTTGTCCACCGCCGCCGGATCGAATTCGATCGTCTCGTCATCGGCGAAAACGAAACGGCACTTGCGTTCGATCTCCGCTAATGTCCGCGCCCCCAGACAAATCCGCAACATTCGGGATAGCATCGCGTCATCGGCCGCACGCAACGGAGAATGGACTTCGTCTAAATATGCCTTAAAATGCCTCAACAGCACTTCCGGATCGCACATCTTGATGTGCTCGGTATTGAAAGCCGCCAGTTTCCTTCGGTCGAACAGACTGTTGGATTTCGTCAAACGATCAATATCGAAAACTGCGACCAATTCCTCACGCCGGAGAATTTCTCGTTCGCCCCCCGGATTAAACCCCAAAAAGCCCAGAAAGTTCACCATCGTCTCCGGCAGGTATCCGCTTCGGAAAAAATCGACGATATTGATCTCCGGCAATTCCACGCCCAACAGTTTGGCCATGGCCTCGACCGCCGGCATATCCGGCATGCAGTCGCCCCGCAGGAAATCCTCCAGCGCCTCGGTCGTCAATCCGCCCGCGGCTGCCAGTGCCGCTCGATCTGCCGTCGCGTTCTTTTCAATCGCCTTTCGCAAGGACGCCGGCCGTTCCCGCTTCGATAACTTTCCGCCACCCTCGCTGACGGTCACCGACATGTGAGCATAGGCCGGCCGTCGAAACCCCAGTGCATCCTGCAGGGCCTGATGGCAGGGCGTATTCATCAGATGTTCCTGACCCCGAATCACATGCGTGACCTTCATCAGTTCATCGTCGATCACCACTCCGAAGTGATAGGTCGGAAATCCATCGGATTTGATAATGATAAAGTCGCCGACCTCGCCGGGCCCGAATTTGACCTTGCCCCGGATCAGATCATCGACGACAAATCCCCGAGGCGCATCCACAACAAAACGAATCGCCACCGGCCGACCCTCGGCCCGGGCTCGTGCGACCTCCTTTTCATCCGGGAATACCGCGGGCCGCGGATACACAAATCCCTGCTTGGCCGCTTCGGCCCTGGCCCGCATCGCGTCCAGCTCCTCGGCCGTGTCGAAACAATAATAGGCCTTGCCCTCCCGAAGGAGACGATCCGCATAACTCCGGTAAATCTCCAGCCGTTCCGATTGAAGATACGGCCCGTTGGGTCCCCCAACTTCCGGCCCCTCGTCCCAGTCGATTCCCAGCCATCGCAAATCGCTGAGCACCTGCCGCAGCGCCGTCGGCGTGTTGCGTTTCAGGTCCGTATCCTCGATCCGCAGCAGAAACTTCCCCCCCGTATGCCGGGCAAACAGCCAGTTGAACAGCGCCGTGCGTGCGCCGCCCACATGAAGATACCCCGTGGGGGACGGGGCAAATCGTGTTACAATCAGTTTGTCTGACAATACGGGATCCTCTCAAAACCGGTATGATATGCCTCTCCGCCTCGACTGTCAAGATGCATCCCCTCAAGACCCGGATTCCGATACGGCCTGTCGCAATCCATTTCCGGCCCGTTTTTCTCTTGCATCCCCCGTCTCGGACGATATACTGTTGTGTCTTTTCACCACGGGAGTGTAGCTCAGCAGGTAGAGCAACGGCCTTTTAAGCCGTAGGTCTTGGGTTCGAATCCCAACACTCTCAGTTTTTCACGGTCTCCAACTCTTTTATTTTCAATACTTTACAACCTTCCCCATTTCCTATTCTGATAGGATTTTGTCGAATATAGGGCATTTTGCGTGCCTTTTGCGTGAGCTTTCTTTCATATGCCAGTCCCAAACCAGTACTAACTGAGTTGGGAAAACAGGGAAATGGGATCCCAAAAATTCAGGGACAACGGAGTTAACAGGTCTTTATTATTGGATGGTTTAATAAGGTTGGATGAAAGAAGGGATCCTATAACACAATACCCCAGAGTTTAACATTTAGATCCAGATTTAAGCACAATTCTCCACAGATAAACACAGGGAACCACGGAGAAAGTTTCTTTGGGATCCAAGGTTCATTATGAATCATTTTCACCCCATAAATTTCGATGACCGGATCAAGAGGTACGATGGAATAGGTTTGGGTAGGTTATACTGGATAAGATTGTGCTGTAACATTATTTACAACTGAGGGATAGGATAGTATCCGGGTGGGATTATAACGATATCCGTAAAAATACGGATAGGAAACTGTAAAATTATCAAATATTAATTTGGCTGTTTCATCTCCCCATCCATATAATTGATTTGCTGAATATAAGAGGTAGGAAGAGGCGTATCTGTTTGTTTATCTACTTTGACATCTACTTCCTCTGATAGGTTCCCCCAATAAGGGACCGTAGAGGAGGATGTCCCGATTGTCGTTGATCGATAGTTGAAAAAATCATGCGGTCCGGGTACGGATACTGAGTCGTGACAAACAGAACCCGTACCTGTTAGGAGACCGCATGATGAGCGCATCGTACAAACCGAGGACCGAACGG
>JAAYVQ010000173.1 GCA_012517095.1 Phycisphaerae bacterium
TCCATCTGCATGAGCACTTCCTTGCGGGTATTGCCGAACAGGATATCCCAGTAGGTCTCGCCGCTGATCTTCTTGAAGTCGCCGGCGTGGGCGTGATAGCCGATCCACATGCCGTGGGGTCGGAGTTTGACGGCCAGCGCATCGAATTCCCTGGCCAGCTTCAGCCACGCCTCGCGGGTGTTGTTGGCGTTGGGGTCCAGCCAGGGCACGATGATGTACTTGTTGCCGAGCGTGCGGTTGAACTCGACGGTCTCCTCAAACTTGTCGGGCGTAAGAGTATCATACTGCGTGTGCGTGCCGCAGCAAACCAGCCCGTTGTCGTCAAGCATCTTGCGGATGTCGGGGGCCTTGTGACCGTAATAGCCGGCGAACTCCACGCCCTCGTAGCCCATCTTGGCCACGGCCTTGAGTACGCCGGGCAGGTCCTTTTCCGCCTCACCGCGAACGGAGTACAGTTGCAGCCCGACGGGGATCTTCTTTTTCTTGCCCGCAAACATCTGTCCTTCCGAGCAGCCCCCGAGAACCGACAATCCCGCCGCCGTCGCCGCCGATGCGGCCAGAAAACCGCGACGAGTCATTCCCTGACGATTGCTTCTAATGTTCATAATCCACCTCTATTATTCGTTGAATTGGATATCGCCTCCGGCCGTTCTTTGCGTTCCCGGCCACAAGGCCCGTTGGGGGAAAATTGTAGGCCCTTCGACCTGCCGGGTCAATCGGAAAAGCCCGTTCCAAAAAGATGTCCGGGGCTTTTGTCTGGCCGAATATTATTTCGTAAACTTTAGGGTTGTCAGAACCGTCTGTATAAGGGAAATCAAAAATGAAAACCAAACCACTGTTCTTATCGGTCGTTGGCGTTATCCTGGCGATCCTGATGTTGACTTCGTGCTCGACGACCGCCACCGTCTCCACCGGTCCCGGGATTGGCAACGGACCTCCCGCCCACGCTCCCGCCTGGGGCCATCGCAAAAAGGAAAAGGCCACCGAGGTCGTCGTCGAGACCCGGCCCTCGGTCGGCGTCAAAGGCACCGTCGAGATCGATCTATAACCTGAAAAACACGGGATGGATTTCCGGGGTTTTTGACCCCCAATATAAAGTTTAGGGCTTCCATCGACTCTTTAACTTCCGATTGGAAGCCCCCGGGTTTATCCCGGGGGTTGTTTGGCTTTTCCGGGATTATGAACCCCCGACATAAAGTCGGGGGCTTCCATGAACCCTTGCAAGCTATCTATCGGGCCGGTCGCCTTTTGTCCGGATGTCTTCCTGGGGGGAGAATCCGAAAGGTACCGGCCTGTTTTGTTGTCCGAACGGATCGGAAACACTTCCCAATCGCCGACCGCTGAGCGCAAAACAAAGGCCGGCTGGTCGCCGACCTTTGTCGATCGTTCATGTAGGATGGTACAGGTTACAGCGTCCGCCGCCTCCGCAGCCAGCCGACAAGCCCGGTTCCCAAGCCCGCCAGCAAAATCGCGCCGGGAGCGGGAATGGGATTCTGCGGGATCAATTCAATCGAAGTCGTAATCACGAAATTCGAGGCGCTGGTGTGCCGTTCGGCAAAGAACAGGTCGAAGCTGTAGTTATTGCCTGCGGTCAGGCCCAGCGTATCCAGATTCACGGTTGCGCTTTGGGCCGCATGGACGCCGCCCAGGTCGATCACGAGCTGCTTGTTGATGAAGACCCACAGATCGTCATCGCCGGTGAAGCTGAAAATCTGACCCGCCTGATAGGTGAAGGTACTGTGTTGCTCGAGGGTGAAATGGAAATTATTACCCGGAACAGCCACATTCCATCCCATGCCATTGATCGGGAAGAACGAATTGTTCACATACTGGTAGAGGCCCGATCCCGGGGCCGTCTCGTTGGCCACGATCGTGTAGGGGATGTTGATGTTGACGCCCGGAACATCGTTGTACCAGGTGTTGAACCCGGCCGCAGTGGGAACCGTGGTCGACACCGGGACCCGCAAGTCATTCCACACCGGCTTGCCGTCCAGACCGAGTGTGCTTTTTACGATTCCCGTTTCGCTCGCGATCGGACCTTCGAACATGACGCTGTCCGGTTTGAAGTCCCGGATCGTCGCCGACAGGGTCAACGCCGCAAACGCCGGTCCCGTCAGCAACAAAACTACGGTTAACAACAAAAGAATTTTCTTCATGTTTCACCCTTTCCAAATCCATATTTATTTTTTTGTTTTAGATCCACAATAGAGATCCTTTTCAACGATAGTTTCTTCCCGGCATGATTAGAGGGTTTTCCGGTTTCTCAGCCAGCCGACAAGCCCGGTTCCCAGGCCCGCCAGCAAAATCGCGCCGGGAGCCGGAACCACCGGCGAAACCTTGTCGATCAGGTAGATCATGTCGTCGTAGTCCTCATCGCCCAGCAGCGAATTGGAGAACGGCAGATCCTCCCAGGTGATCAGATAGGGATGATTCAGGGTGACCTGGATGGGACCGCTTCCCTCGTTAACGAAGAAGGAGATCCCCGCCGCGTCGGCAAGATCGAAGGTCATCATGTGATCCAGCCCCATCGCATTCAGCCACGGTTCGGAGTAATAATCGTTGGCGACTCCGGCCGTGGTGACCGAATGGAGGTACCAGCCGAATGGCGTGCCGGCCGACAGTCCCGTCAATCCGGCGGGATATGGTTTGGCGAAGCTGCCGTCCCCGATGAATCCGAATCCCGTCGCCGTCAGAATCGGAAACTTGACCATCCCGGCTCCGAGATCCGTATAGACCCCCAGGGTATTGGTGTTACCCGCCGTCAGCCCGATCAGGATCACCCGTCCGCCGGAAATATCCTGCCAGATCTCATCCGGTTCGGTGAATCGCGGATCAACCTGATAATTGTTGGTGTACGAAGTACCCAGAATCTGGTTGACCGCCTGGTAGATGTCCGGAGTTCCGTCGTTGTTGTCATTGGCTGTCGGGATCCCGTTGACCGATCCTCCCTGTGCAACGCCGTACACATCCGTGGCTACATTGACGGTAAACGGCCCGGCGCCGGCCAGGTTTACCATAGCCCCCGCGATTAGTGCGCAGAGGGCCGCGACTGCAATGAACTTTTTCATGTTTCTCCCTTCCAAACGGGCCGGAAAACAGGTTCCGGTCTTCGGCCCTTACCCAGACCGGAGTCGTCCTTTTGGACCTTTCATCACCTTCTATCGTTAACGCCCACGGAGATATCCGTTTCCCCAAGGAGCAATCTTCGTACACCGAATAGGCCAATATACAGGGGCTGCAAAGGAATGAAGAATGTAGTTGGTTCTCCCGCTCCGCATTCTCAGCACCTTCCACCTCACTCAACGAAAACCTATCAAACCACTATATTATCGAAAACCCGTGTTTCTGTCAATAAGAATTTGTCAAGATAAAAAAGAAATCAGCGTCCACTTTTTCGGCGGTTTTCGACCGAAAACGGCTTTCCGATCTCGTCGGAAAAAGCCGGGTGTCCTTGGCCGTCCAATGGCAGTCGCAGGACGATCGTTCACCGTTGCCAGCACTTCCCATGGAACCATTAACCATGACTTGTGTCAACATACAAGGGCCGGAAGATCGTATTCCTTCTCCTCTCTTGGTTCTTGTAAGGGCGGTTCGCGAACCGCTCCTACCGGCGTTGGAATCGTTTTCGCCCTCCCATCGTACCCCTTGGGGGTTGGGCAAAGCCCCTGGCGGATCGTTCAATCCCGCCAATTCAATTTCATCGTCTTGGGGCGCCTTCGGACATCTTCGCATTTTTGAGCGAATAATCCCAAGATGATGGTTTTCCTTCCGGATATCTTCGATTATTTGCGTAAAAATGCGAAGGCATCCCAAGATATCCGAAGATGATGATTTATTTTCTATAGACAGATCTTGTCCAACATACCCTGACCCGGCCAGGACCACATCCACTTCCCCGAAAATCCGGATTTGAATGCATCCACCGACAATTCTTTTTTGGCTTCACGAAGACGATTGTCCGAAATCTCGTACCCTCTGGCCCGTCGGAAGATTTCCTCGCTTTCCATCGGTTCTTTGCCTTCGAGTTGTTCCCGCAGGAACTGTTTGGCGTCGTGGAGTTTCTTGGAGGCGGGCTTGTCGCGGCGTTTGGCGAGGATCTCGTCGGTGTCGTCGGTCACGGGCAGCAGGCCCCACTCGATGGCGCCGCCAACGATGTCGAACGACAGGCCCGTCGGGTCGATGGCGTAATTATTCTTGACCGGCAGGAACAGTCGCCGGGGGCAGGGCTGGTCGGGCGTGATCGGCTCGCGATGCACGCACCAGATCGAGCGCGACACGGCGGCAAAACTCACCGAGCCCAGGATGCGGTACATCGCGTTGGTGTCGGTCCGTTTGGCAAAATGCGAGATGCCCACGACCGCCACGCCCGTCCGCTGCGCGAAGCTCTGCAGGGCCGTGAGCGCATTGCGGACCTCGGCCTGCGAGTTCTGGTCGGCCCCGCCGAGGCACGAGGTGATCGGGTCGAAGACGATCATCCGCAGGTCGGGGATCGTCGTGACCGCCCGCTCGAGTTGCGGCAGGTGCGACGAGATGTCGATGGTCTCGGAGAGTCCCCCCGGCGTGCGGATCGAGCGGAAGGCGAAGACCTTCTTGCAGTCGGCCCCGCAGGCGTCCAGCCGCGGCCGGATGGAGCGGGCCAGATCCTCCTCGAACGAAAAGATCAGCGTCGAGCCCGGCGTTGTCGGGGTCTGCGGCGATTCGGGCCAGGGCCTTCCCGTCGAGACCCGCGCGGCGATGTCCATGCACACAAAACTCTTGCCCTGCCCGGGCTGGCCCACCAGCAGCGTGATCATCCCCATCGGGATCACATTCGGCCACAGCCAGCTTGTTTGGACCGGGGCGATGCTCTCCATCGGCGAAAGCTCGATGTCGGCGCCGTCGTCGAACGAAGAGGCGACGGCCTGACGGTTGACCAGCAGCGCTTCGCTGCGATCCAGCCGTTCGGTGATGGGCCCCGTCGATTGCAGTTCCCGCAGCGCGCCGCGTACGGCCGAGTAGGCGTTCCGCAGGCGGGCATAATCCACGACAATCCGGGCATAGTTTTCCCAGTTCGCGGAGTTGGCCACCGACTGCGCCACCTGCACCAGGTAATCGACCCCGCCGACATCCGCCAGTCGCCCGCGACTTTTCAAAAAATCCCGCAGCAGGATCAGATCCATTCGCCCGTCGTTGCTTCGCCAACACTCGACGACGCCGTCGTAGATCTGCTGGTGCTCGATGCGGTAGAGATCCCGGCCGCTGAATCGCTCCGACAGCGGCCCGATGATCGAAGGATCGACGATCATCGACCCCAGCAATCCCCCCTCGGCCTCCAACGAATAATACTTGTCCATCTCCTTCAAATCAATCATGGTACCCTCCTTACGAAAAGTTGGTTAAATGAACTCGTAATTAGTTATATAGACATCATACATTGTTTATTATTGCAATAAAATAAGTGATTTCAATGGGAAAGTTCGCAAAAGAACGAAATATTTCTTAAGTTATATGATCATACAACATGTAGTACATGTGTGATTTGCTCGGCCCCATTCTTTGGGGGTGACGATCCTTTGTCTTTCTCCTTTGGAATTTCCCCAGTTCGTGATACAATTCAGCGGCAGGACCGAGGAAACCGGCAAGAATCCCCGATGCCGGATCGTCGGTGAAAGGTACGGAGCACGAAACTTCAACGAAATCCAAGACAGAGCAGGAGCATGTGAATGACTACAGGCATCAGGTTGATCCTCATTGCGACAGCGATAATCCTTCTTTCAGCGGGAACGCAAACGGTTTTGTCCGCACAGGAACCCGCGAAAAAATTCACGGAGACGGTAACGACCAAAGCCGGGGACAAGATCACCTTCGATATGGTCCTGATTCCCGCGGGGACCTATACGATGGGCAGCCCTGAGGCCGAGGCGGGACACAAGGACGAAGAAGGCCCGCAGCGTCAAGTCCGGCTCAATGCGTTTTATCTGTGCACGACGGAAACGACATTGGAACTATTCCTGACCTATTATGACGAGATGGTCACCGCCCGGGTCGAGGCCGCCCAGGTCGCCACCGCCACCGGCTCGGAGGAGAAGGCCGTTGATGCCGTCACCGGTCCCACGCCCGTCTATGGCAATGTCACCATGGGCTACGACAAAAAGTATCCCGCCATCGGCGCGACCTGGAACAACGCCAACACCTTCTGCAAGTGGCTGACGAAAAAGACCGGCAAGTCCTATCGCCTGCCGACCGAGGCCGAGTGGGAATACGCCTGCCGGGCGGGCACGACGACCGCCTACTTCTTTGGTGATGACCCCGCTCCCCTCGGCGACTACGCCTGGTTCAAGGGCAACTCCGACGCCGAGCCGCACGCGGTCGCAAGCAAAAAACCCAACCCCTGGGGCCTCTTCGATATGTACGGCAATGTCTTCGAGTGGGTTAACGATTTCTACAGCCCCGACGCCTACAAGGCCGCGGCCGGTTCGCTGGTCAATCCGCTCGGGCCCGAGACCGGCAAGCTGCATGTTGCCCGCGGCGGATTCTACAACCTCACGCCCGATCTGCTCCGCAGCGCGGCGCGCGGCGTCGAGGAAAAATGGTGGAGCATGAACGATCCGCAGATCCCCAAGAGCAAGTGGTGGCTGCCGCAGATGGACATCATCGGCTTCCGCGTGGCCTGCACGATCGACTCCAAGGACGCGGAAAAGAAGTAAGCGGCGGGGCGGGTAGGGAGAGGAATATGGATGGATGTCGATGTCATTGGGCTTGGCGTATGAAAGCCCCCGGGTTTATCCCGGGGGTTAATTCCACATGCGGATTCTTGACCCTCAACCTAAAGTTGGGGGCTTGCGTTGATTCAATTACTGCCGAATGGAAGCCCCGGGATTTATTCCCGGGGTTATTTCCGCATTCGGAGTTTTTAACCCCCAACCTAAAGTTGGGGGCTTCCAAATCGATGGGTGGCAGCCACCGAGAACTGAGTCCGAAGGACCGGTTCGAGGTGGATGATCCGCCCAATCGAAAAATTCATCCACCGCTCGGCAAACCACATGCCTTCGCGTTGGCTGCCACCCTTCATTTGTTCTTCTCGTCACTGTTTGTTATTTCTCTTTTTCTCTCGGTCTCTGCGAATCTTTTTGCCGCCGAGCCCGAGACACCCTTTCTCATCAATCGCAGCATTTTTCAACCGGCCGACAACAACGGGTTCAGGTTCGACACCGTTGTCCTTCGCGGCAAACTCCACGCCAACGGCAAACCCACCGGCCTGACGGAAGTCATCCATGTCCCCACCGGACGACGGTTAGACAGCTCGATGGGAATCCTGAGTTTCTACCGCGTCTTTTCCGAAAATAAACGCTACGGGACCGCCGCCTGGGACTGGCCCAACGGCACGGCGAATTTGCGGCCCGACGGAGCCGTCGAATATGCCTGGCCCGCGACCGACGACCGGCCGTTCGAATTCAAAGCCGTCTATCGTTGGACGAATGCGACGACCCTCGGTGTCGAAATCGCCGTTACCGCCAAAACAGACATAAAGGGCTTCGAGTCCTTCCTGGCCAATTATTGCGACAAGGCCTTCACCACTCCTGCCGCGTATGTGGCCAAACTTCCGGATGCCGACAAGCCCGGATTCCTCGTCGCCAAAAAGGACGCCGGCGACTGGCAGATGTTCCCCCGCGACGAGAAATCCGCCCCGCTGATCAAGGACGGCCGCTGGACGATCGAGCCCAATCCCGTCGATTGGGCGATCCGTCCGCCGTTGGCGGTTCCGCTGGCCGTTCGACGCGATGGAGAAAACAAACTGGCCGTGATCGTCATGGCACCGAAAGAAGATTGTTTTGCCGTTGCGATGCCGTATGAAAACGAAGGACATTATTCGTTGTACCTGTCGCTTCTTGGCCGCGACTGTAAAGCGGGCCAAACGCTAAAAGCCCGCGCCCGATTGATTGTTGCCGAGTCGATCTCGGATTCCGAGATTGTCGAGCGATATACGCAATATATGAAAGAAACATCAAACAGCGGTTCGCCTCAGCCAAAATAAAGGAGCCCCCATGAAGCCGATCTCCACATCCAAATCCACCCGTCGCGATTTCCTCGCCAACGGCGGAAAGGTCATCGCCGCATCGGCGGTCCTTCCTTCGATCCTGCCGGGCCTCTATGCCGCCGAGGACAACACCATTCGCGTGGCCCTGGTCGGCTGCGGCGGACGAGGGAGCGGCGCCGCCAATCAGGCCTTGTCTTCCGAGACCGGCCCGCAGAAACTCTACGCGATGGCCGATGTCTTCGAGGATCGACTGGCCTCCTCGCACAAAAACCTCACCGATCAATTCGGCGATCAGGTCGATGTCCCCGCCGATCGCCGCTTTGTCGGATTCGACGCCTACAAGAAGGCCATCGACTGCCTGCGTCCCGGCGATGTGATGATCCAGGCCACGCACTCGGCCTTCCGCGCCACGCATGTCGAATACGCCCTCGAAAAAGGCGTGAATGTCTTCATGGAAAAATCTTTCGCTCCCGATTCCGGCGGCACCCATCGGATCCTGAAGATCGCCGAGACCGCCAAGGCCAAAAACCTCAAGGTCGGCGTGGGGCTAATGTGCCGGCACTCCTATTCGCGCAACGCCCTGATCGATAAGATCCGCCAGGGCGCCCTGGGCCAGGTCAACATGATCCGCGCCTGCCGCATGGACGGCGGCGTGCACATGGGACCATTCGGCGGCAACGAGAATGAATTGCTCTGGCAGCTCCGCAGGCCGTACGGCTTCTTCTGGGTCTCGTCAGGCCAGTTCATCGAGTGGATGATCCACCAGATCGACGAGTGCTGCTGGATCAAGGACGCCTGGCCGATCTCGGCCCACGGCCTGGGCGGCATTATGCCGGGCAGCAATGACGCCGGACAGAACTTCCATATCTATTCGATCGAATACACCTTCGCCGACGGCGCCAGAGCGATCGTCAACGGCCGGGCGATGCCCAAATGCTACGGCGACTTTGCGACCTTCGTCCACGGTTCCAAATGCGCGGCGCAATTCTCCGGCGATGTCCACGCCCCGACCGTGCACATCTACAAGGACCAGCGCTGCGCCAACGACAACATCGACTGGAAGCCGGAAAGGGAACGGATGAGTCCCTACCAGGTCGAGTGGGACGAGCTATTGTCGGCGATCCGGAATGACAAACCCTACAATGAAGCCGAAAGGGCCGCCTATACCAACTTCGCCTCCATCCTGGGCCGTGCGGCCGTGCACATGGGCCGTATCGTCACCTGGGACGAAGTGACCAAGTCCGAGTTCAAGTTCGTCGACAATCCCGGTGCCCTGAACGCCGACAGCCCCGCCCCCGTCAAGGCCGACGCCCAGGGCAAGTATCCGGTGCCGGTACCCGGCGTCTGGTCGGAAGTGTGAACGCAGGATATGGGATATAGGGGATAGGATTTAGAGTATCAGGTGTCAGACCTCGTTTGGATATCGAGTATCTGACACCTTTTTGTTTCTACTCAAACAGGTTAGACTTGACCAGCCAGGTGCCGCAATAGAGGCACTGCTCGCGCCTCGAGCTGACATTGCGGCCGCACTCCGGGCAGACCAGCGTCTGCCGCGTCATCTTGCCGTCGGCGACGCCGTCGCGCAGGTCGATCTGCTGCATCTGCTTGATGATATCCTCATCGGTCAGCTTGGCCTTGGAGCGGAGCAATTCCCACATCGCCTGACAGATCATCGACAATCGGTCCACGCGGTCCCGTAATTGCCGCGCAGTCTCAACCGCCGATTCCGCCTTGCGATTGGCCTGACTGGCCTCCAGCTCGGGGACCGGTCGAATCGCATCACGATCATTGCGGAGACTCCATATTAAAGCCATACACACTCCCTTCAAATCCCGGGTATCTGTTGAGACAAGTTCCTTTTTGTCAGACCCGCCGAAGCCGCGGATGTGACAACTGAAATCAGTTTATCGCGGTGAGGGCAGCTTTTCCAGCGTTTGCCTGGCAATCTCACGATCGTCGAAATGGATCTTGGTGGTGCCGAGGATCTGGTAATCTTCGTGGCCCTTTCCGGCCAGCAGCACGATGTCCTCCGGCCCGGCGGATTGGATAGCCGCCTCGATGGCCGCACGACGATCAGGCTGGACGGTGATGCGAGGGTCATTGGGATTCTCGAAGCCCGGCAGGATGTCCTCGATGATCTTGATCGGATCTTCGGTCCGCGGGTTGTCGCTGGTCACGAAGATCCGGTCGGCCATCTCCCAGCAGACTCGGGCCATTCGCGGCCGTTTGGTCTTGTCGCGATCGCCTCCGCAGCCGAACAAGGCGATCAGCTTACCCTTGCACAGCGGCCTCAGCGTCGCCAGCACATTCTTCAGCGCATCGTCGGTGTGGGCATAGTCCACCAGCACCGCAAACGATTGCCCCGCCCGCACCGGTTCCAGCCGCCCGGGCACGCTCTTGAGGGCCGTCAGGCCCCGTGCCACGGTCGGCAGGTCAAAGCCCGCCGCCAGGCACAACCCCGCCGCGGCCAGATGATTGCTGACATTGTGGAGTCCCGGCATCGGAGACTTGACCTGGCATCGAAGGCGGTTGAACTCGATCGAAAAGACCATGCCGTGCATGTCGATTGAATCCACCCAGCCGGAGATATCGGCCGGTTCGTTAACGGCGTACCACAGAATCCTGCAGCGAATCTTCGCGGCGATTTCCTTGCTCGCCGGAGATTGCCGGTTCAGGATCGCCGTCGCGTGGATCGGCAGACCTGTAAACAGCCGCATCTTGGCCGCGAGATACTCCTCCTGTGTCTTGTGATAGTCGAGATGATCCCCCGTCAGGTTGGTGAACGCCGCCGCGGTGAAATCCACGCCCGCCAGTCGATTCTGCGACAGGGCGTGGGAGCTGGCCTCGACGGCCATGTACTGGGCGCCGTTTTCGAGCATCTCGCGGCCGAGCTGCGCGATCTGCAGGGCGTCGGGCGTGGTCAACGGCGCCGGGATCGGCCTTCCATTGCCGGTGTCGTAAATAATCGTTCCGATAAGTCCGCAATTCTTCCCGGCCGTCTGGATCACCGACCGCGTCAGAAACGCCACGGTCGTTTTGCCCTTGGTTCCCGTTACCGCCAGGTTCGTTAGTTGCGCCGCCGGATTGCCGCAGGCGGCCTGCGCCAGGATCCCCAGCGCCTCGGAGCTGTCGGCCACGATCACCCGCTGGGCATTGCCGCATTCAACCTCCTTCTGGCAGACGACCACGCTTGCACCGCGTTCGACGGCCTGCGGAATAAATCCGTGGCTGTCGGCGTGAGTGCCCACGATCGCGACGAAGATATCCCCCGGCTGGACCTGCCGTGAATCGGCGCAGACGCGGGGCTGTTGCCCTGTACCGCTGAACAACGCCAGCAACTGCGTAAAAGTCATACCCTTCCCTTCGAGGAATTTAAAGGTGTCTGACACCTTTTTTGGTCAGCGGGCGCGAACGGATGGCCCGGTCCTTCTGATTATCGGCAATCCGACCCGACGGATGTTGATTTTCCTTTGCCGGACCGAACGCGAGGGATACAATGGACCGTAAACCTGATTTGCGGGAGGAATAACCATGAAACCAACCGTAACGCGAAGGACTTTCATCCGAGGAACCGGGGCCGCACTGGCCGGGTTAGCGATCACCCCGCGTGTGGGCCTGTCGGCCGCAGACCTTACCCGCAAGCCCGACAAGCTTGCCCTGCTCGGTGGAACGCCCGTTCGCAGCCAGCCGTATTCCTCGACCTGGCCGATCATCGACAAGGCCGAGGAGGACGCCCTTCTGACCGCGCTGAAAAGCCGAAATTGGTGCTGCCTTCGCGGCCACTGCGTGTACGATTTCGAAAAGACCTTCGCCGCGGCGATGGGCGCGGGTCGCGCGGTACTGTCCAACGGGGGGACCACGGCGCTAGGCGCATCCCTGGCATGTCTGGGCGTCGGCGCCGGCGACGAGGTGATCACCACGCCCAACACCTTCATTGCGACGATCAATGTCATTACCAATCTGCACGCGCTGCCGGTGTATGTGGATATCGATCCGGACACCGGTTCGATCGACGCCGAGCTCATCGAGGAGGCGATCACGGAGAACACCCGCGCGATCCTGCCGGTCCATTTGGCGGGATTCCCGGTCGATATTGAAAAGATAATGAGCATCGCCAACCAGCATCGCATTCCCGTCGTTGAAGACGCCTGTCAGTCGGTCTTTGCCGAAGTCGGCGGCAAGAAGGTCGGGACCTTCGGCGCCACCGGCTGCATCAGTTTCCAGGAGTGGAAGTCGCTGGTCAGCGGCGAAGGCGGGGCGATCCTGTGCAGTGACGACGAACTGGGCCGCCGCTGTGCCAGCTTTGTCAACAACGGTCGCGACGCCAAAGGCGAGATCGGCGGCTATCCCTTTCCCGGATCCAATCACCGAATGACGGAGTTTCAGGCCGCGATCCTGACGGCGCAATACGAGAAATTCCTCCGCCACGACGCCGCCCGTCAAAAACACGGGCGATACCTTGAAGAAACGCTTGGCAAAATAACAGGATTTTCGCCCCGGAAACGATACAATCCGAACACGCGCTTCACCTATGTCCAGTTCGAAATGGACTACGACCCCGAAGCATTCAAAGATGTCCCCGCCGCGACCTTCGCCAAGGCACTCCGAGCCGAGGGTATCCCCTTCAATGGCGGTCCGCGAATCTATCGCGGCGGCTGCCACAAGGAAGGCATGCTGGAGGAACACCTCAACTCCCGTGGTTTTGTGAAGGCCTTCGGAAAAGCCCGGCTGAAGGCCTATCGGGAATCGCTCAAGAAACTGCAGGTGATGGATGGACTGGTTCCGGCGAAAAAGCAGTTCCTTTCGATGGACAGCAAGATCCCGCTGTTGGGCTCCGACAGGGAAACCGAGGATATCGTGACCGCCTTCGCCAAGGTCGTCGCCAACCTCGACGCGCTGCGTTCGGCCTGACGGTGTCGGCTGGAAACGCATTCCATGAAAGCCCCGGGATTTATTCCCGGGGTTATTCTCCAACAGATGATCTTCAACCCCCAACTTTATGTTGGGGGGTTTCATACCAGAAACTTACGATCCTTGCGGCGGCGTTTCGGTGGGCGTGAGTTGCGCCTCCATGACATGACCGTGCCGAATCTTCCGCACGACGATCCGCAGATTCGGTAGTTCGACGACATCGCCGCCCAGGACCGGCCGTCCCAGACGCTGGCAGACCCAGTCAGTCAGCGTCGTGCTGAATTCCGGCATGTCGGGCAGTCGAATCCCGGTAATTTCCTGAATGCGGTGGATCAGGGCGCCGCCGCCGATCACCCAGCCGTGGCCCGCCCTGGCAATGTGTGTACCCAGCTTGTCGTGTTCGTCGTGAATCTCGCCGACCAGCTCTTCGAGCACATCCTCCAGCGTGATCATGCCCAGGACCTTCTGACCGTAGCGGATCAGCGCGATATGCGTGTGTTCGCGCATCATTTTTTCCAGCGCCGCCGCAACGGAGACATTCTCCAGGATGTCGGGCATGGTGTGCAGGATCGCCCGCAACGAGACCTGCTTGGGTGACAATCGCATCAGCGCGACGATGTCTTTGAAGTTCACATAGCCGATGATCCCCTGGGGATCGCCGGGTTTTTCGGTGACGGGAAAGCGGGTGTGTAAAAACAGATGCGCGGCGATCAGGCACTGGGCCAGCGAATCATCGGCGTTGAGCATATTGATATATTCCGACGGCAGCATGATCTGGTGGACGGGTTTTCGCGCCAGCCCCGCGGCGTTGCGGATGATCGTCTCCTCATGGCCTCCGATCAGATGCGACGCCCGCGCCAGTTGCGCCACGGCGATCAGATCCCGCAGTTCGGCCGGCTCGGAAGGGGGCCCGTCTGCCGGGAGCGGCCGCCATCGCCGCTGCGCCCAGTTGACAATTCTCGTGACCGCCGATTCCAGCAGGGCCACTGCGGGCCGGACCATCCTGGCGAATCCGCGCATCAGGCCGGACAGTTTCAGGCAAAGCCATTCCTGGTTGCGCAGGGCGAAGACCTTCGGAATCAATTCGCCGAACACGATCGAAACAACCGTCAACGGCAGGACTACCAGCCCGACGGCGATGATCTTGGCCGCAGTTGACGGAAGGCCGAAACCCATCAGCCACGGCGCCAGTATCCCTTCGGCGCCCGCTCCTCCGGTGGCCGCGGCGATCGCCCCGAACAGCGTGATGCCCAACTGGATCACGGCCAAGCTCCCGGCCATATTCTGCTTCATGTCCAGCGCCGCCTTGGCGCCGGGACGACCCTTTTCCGCCAGCACGCGCAGTTGGGTGATCGACACCGCCGCCAGCGCCATCTCATAGCCGGAAAACAGGCCGTTCAGGCCGATCATGCACAGCATCACGCCGATTTCCATCGTCCACATCGGACTGCCTTAGTCAGGATTTCAGATCCAGGAAAGTTTTCACGCCGGTGAAGATAATCTGTGCGGCGATGGCCGTCAAGATTAGGCCGGTCAGCTTCATCATCATCTGCAGACCCTTTTCACCCAGAAGCCGTCCGATCGGCACGGCCAGAAACAGAAACAGCGAGATCATCGCCGCCGCCGTAAAAATCGCCGAGGCCGCCACCATTTTCTCCTCGGCGCCGCTGATCTCCATGCCCAGGACCAGCAGCGAGCCGATCGTACCGGGGCCCACGATCATCGGGATCGCCAGAGGCACGATCGAGAAATCCTCATCTGCGGCATGAACGATCTCGGACCTGCGTCCATGGACCATTTGGACCGCCGTCAGAAACAGCAGGGTTCCCGCCCCGACCTGAAACGCCGCGACGGTGATCCCCAGAACCCTGAAGATCAGGTTCCCGAAGAAATACACCACGAAACACAGCACAAAGATCGCGGCGCTGGTCCGCGTCGCGGCGCGTCTGCGGGTCGGAGGGTCCATGTCCCGAGACAGAAGCAGAAACATCGACACCGAAAAAAACGGCGACAGGATGAAAAAGATTTTCGTGAAGATATCAATGAACAGGTTCATGGGATTCCGAATTGCAATTTAATAGATTAGGTCCAGGTTTTCCAGTTTTCGGCTGAAGAGGCGGTACGCCCAGATCTGGTAAAGCAAGGCCAGCGGCACAAAGCCCGCGGCGACGATGAGCATGACCATCAGGGTCAGTTTGCTGGAAGCGGCGCTATCGAGCGTGATGTCGTGGGCCGGATCGATCGACGAGGGGATCATCGCGGGAAACAGGCCGAGGATCGTAAAGAAGGTGCACGCAAAGATAAATCCCGCCGATGAAAACCACGCCCGCCACGCCTGCCGCCGCGACATAAACATCCGGCACAACAGCAACGCGATCACGGCCGCAATCGGCACGAGGAACAACAGGGGATACCTGAAGTAGTTGGCGAACAGTCGTGTCTGGAAGTAGCTGAATGCAAGAAAGACGACCGTCAGGATCAGGACTACGATCCACAGTCCGCCGGCCGTTTGCCAGGCCTTTTGCTGCAGGTTGCCGCCGGTCTTGACGGCCAGCCAGATCGAGCCGTGCAGGAGAAAGATCGCGATGAAAAAGATGCCGCCGGCGATGCCGTAGGGGCTGAGTAACCCCACAAAGCTACCGTGATAGACGCCGTTTTCCAGCGGCAGGCCGCGAAAGAGATTCGCGAAAGCCACGCCGATCAACAGCGCGACGAGGAAACTCGCGACAAACAATCCAGCATCGCACAACGACCGCACGGCGGAGCTGTCGGCCTTGCTGCGATATTCCAGGCAGATGCCGCGGAGGATCAGCGCCACCAGCAGCAGCGTCAGCGCGATATACAGGGAGCTGAAGAGGATCGCGTAGGTTTTCGGGAAGGCCGCGAAGGTCGCGCCGCCGGCGGTGATCAGCCAGACTTCGTTGCCGTTCCAGACCGGGCCGATGGCGTTGTAGAACATTCGCTTTTCCGACTCGCCTTTTGCGACAAACGGCA
>JAAYVQ010000174.1 GCA_012517095.1 Phycisphaerae bacterium
AACTGGCTGAAGGGAATGTAACGCTTGTCGTAATGAAAACAGGGGACGGGTTTCTCAAGGGCCCGTCCCCTGTTTTTTTCATGAATACCTGTGGATCAAGGGTTCAGAGTATCTCGTCGGCAGGAAAAAGCAAAATCAGGACGGAAATCAGCGGGAGCAACTTGTTTCTGCGTTCGTTTGGAGTCATTCTTCAACCTGTTGCCATGGGATCAGATGTTTCGGGCTATACCTGTACCCATACCGTCGTATCAACCATCGCATATCAATACCCCCGGGTTTCGTCAGGCCGTCGGTTTCGATTTCGATTCCCATAGATTATCCCTTGTTTTTTCCCGGATCATTCTGCCATCGGAAGACCGATTCATTCCAGATTGTTAAGAAAGTGGAAATGGTATTGTGACGCACGCGTAGCGACATCGGAACCATCCGGTCCCTGGGAATTGATTTTATCAATTGGGAACACAGTGCGATTACGGCCGATGATGCAAACAAGGTCCACTTAGCCGGCCTGGAACTGTGGGTCTGGATGGTGAACAGTGCATTCCGGATTCAGGAGCTGCTGGATATGGGGATGGACGGAATTACGACGGATAATCCGGCGATGGCACGACAGCTTCTTGACCAATAGAACGAAGTGATGTTAAGATCGAAACGGAGTGCGATATGAACATCACTGTGGAATTGAAAGATGTCGGAGTGTCTTCATGGTAGAATGCAAATCTGTTTGTCAACTGGAAGTTGCGAATCTGAAAGGCCTTTTCTTTGATATCGATGATACTTTTTCTTCCCATGGCAAGATAACCCCCCAGGCCTATCAGGCGGCGTGGAAGCTCTACCAGACCGGCATGATCCTTGTCCCGCTTACGGGTCGGCCGGCCGGCTGGTGTGATCATATTGCCCGCATGTGGCCGGTCCACGCCGTTATTGGGGAAAATGGGGCGTTTTACTGCATGATGAAGAACGGAAAAATGCGGAAATATTATACCGACCAAACCCATGACAAAGAGGATTCCACAAAACGATTGGCTGCGATTCGACGGGAGGTTTTGCAAAAAGTCCCCGGAACGGATATCGCCGCGGATCAGCCCTGGCGGGAGTTTGACCTGGCCATCGACCACTGTGAGGATGTACCCCGTCTGTCCCACGATGCAATCCAGCGAATCGTGGATATTTTCAAAAAGCATGGCGCCCATGTCCGAGTCAGTTCGGTTCATGTCAACGGTTGGTTTGGAGAGTATGACAAGTTAACCGCGACTCGATTGTATGTACGGCAGGAGTTGGGAATGGACTTTGACGAATGCAATGAGAGATTTGTCTTTATCGGCGATTCGCCTAATGATGAGCCCCTCTTTTCCTTTTTCAAAAAGAGCGTCGGAGTCGCCAATGTACAAGATTACGCGTCCTTTTTGAAGATTGGACCGGTGTATGTCACAAAAGAACGCAGCGGAAAAGGTTTTGTCGAACTGGCCGAACATATACGGTCAGGCCGGTAAGCTACCGTTTGTTCTCGATATCGGATCACTCCGGTGTCAACCATTGATCGATAATGTCCTCGGCCGCATCCGGCAGGATCCCCAGCATCCAGGCCAGATCCACGACCGTGGGACGCTTGCGAATTTCGTGCATATGGAGGACGGCATCGACAAAACGATCCCGTGAGCATTGAATATCCGCGTAAGTATGGGCGGCGCCGGCCGCCTGAAGGCATTGTTTGATTTGCTTGGGGGTGCGCGACAAGGAACGACATTGATCCAGGAATTTTCGCCACCGATCTTGATCTTGCAGTTTTCCGATCATCGCCTCTGTCACAGGAACTTTCGACTCGTACTGCCGGCTGACACTCTCCAACCGTCGGGCCCAGAACGCGCGGTCCAGTGTCGGCAAAGAGTTCAATTGCGGGGTTTGTATTTCGAAGATTTTTTCATAGAGCGCGGCGGAAAGGATTGTGCCGACTCCGACTTGTCGTCCATGCAGATCATGTTCCCCGCCGTCCATTCCGGACATCATATCCAGGGTATGGCTCAACAAGTGTTCTCCCCCCGACGCCGGTGCCGAGGTACCGATCATGGTCATGGCGATTCCCGAATAGAGCAACGCGTTCATCAGGGCTTCCATGGCCTGGGGACGACGCTCTCGAATATGTTCGGGACAATCGAAATAATACGGTTCCAGCGAATTGATCAGTTCGCTGCAGGTTCGGCAGAACGGTTCCCCGTTGTAGAGGTGATTCATAATCCAATCGGCCGTACTGATGGGTTTGGCGATCACATCGCCCAACCCCGCGGCGGTCAATTCGAAGGGCGCATTGGCCACAATCGACGGCACGGCAAAGACCGCCAATGGCGCTTGGGCGACGAGGAGCGTTTTGACTCCCTTGATCGTCGGCGCCACATTCGCTGAAGTATAACCATTCATCGTGGCCGCCGTGGCCAAAACGGAGAACGGAATCCGATGTTCAAACGCCAGCCATTTTGTCAGGTCGCATACAACGCCGCTTCCCACAGCCAGGGCAACATCCGCTTTGGGAAAACAACGATTCATTCGGTCAAAGGTATTGTCGTCGCAAATCGGGCTTTTCGAATCCTGATCGGGAATCATCAGTACTTGACAGGACCACCCTTTTTTTTCGAGGGATTGCCGGGCTTGTTCTCCGGCGATGTCCCAGGTTCGCGTATCGGCAAGAAGAACGATCCGGCGTCCCTGAACGCAAGACTCTAAATGAGAGGGCAACCGTTCAAGGGAATCCTCCGCATAAAGGATGGTCTGCGTGGGGACCGTATGCGTTTGCCCGCAGGAACAAACAAACGTCTTTCCCAACAGCTCTTTTCGATTCGACATAGTCATTCCATTTCAGGGGTGAATTCTCTGTTCTTCAAACCTCGAGCAGTATCCTGAATGATTCCTCGGTGCGATATTGACTGAACATCGTGGTCATTCCCGCGAAGGCGGGAATCCAGAACTGGAAATCTGCGAATGTTCACGATGGATCGCTCCAGGTCATCAGTCAACGCGAATTTGCCGGACGATTCGAATGCGTTGGAACGATAGTATCTATCGAATGCATAACCGTCAAATCAATTACGACCCACAATCGTCGATCCAATTCTTGCGGGATATTCCGTATGATTCGGCGCGATACAACCCCGTTTGAAAAGACTGGTCTCGTTAGAGTCCTTGTGGTAGAATGCCCCCGGACATGGAATCCCGGAGATTGGCATGAACTGGCTGCAGGTAATTTACCAATATACAATGGGTGGCATCTTTTTTGTTGTGACCCTGTCTCTGTGTCTCTACTTCAGGGCTGCGGACCTGAAGAATCGTTCGGACAAGAAGGCCGTGATCTACCTGATTCTGGGCTTCTTCGGTTACCTGATCTTTCATGTGGTCTGGATTGTCTTGGCTTCTCCCGACCGTTGATACCGCTTCCTTTGATGACGGAACAGAACCATGGAACTGGAGCTCCTTCAAGGACCGCCGATCAACAAGATCATCTTTTACGGAGTCATTATCGGGTACTTCACCGTGGTGCTGGGATTGGGGGCGCTGTTCAGCACACAGACTCGAACCACCAAGGACTTCTTCTTTTCGGGTCAGCGTTTTTCCGGCTGGCTGATCGCCTTTTCATGTGTGGCGACCGTGATCGGATCCTATTCGTTCGTCAAATATTCCGCCGTGGGTTTCCGCTACGGACTGAGCTCGACGACAACCTATCTGAACGACTGGTTCCTGGCTCCGTTGTTTCTGCTCGGCTGGATGCCGATCCTCTATTATTCGAGAGTGACTTCCATCCCCGAATACTTCAAGAAACGCTTCGATGAACGCACGCGATCCATGGCCATCATTTTCATCATGTTCTACATGGTCGGGTATATTGGGATCAATCTGTACACCCTGGGAGTGGCGGCGGATGCCGTCGCTCCGCTGGATAAAGTGGTTCTGCAATATTTTCCGGGAGCTTCTTCGGTGGATGCCGAGGGGGTGATGACGGCCACCAAGATCTCCCGCTTGATCTGGGCAACCCTGGTGGCGATCGTCGGGGCCATTTATGTGACCGCCGGGGGCCAGAGCGCGGTGATTATTTCCGATCTCATCCAGGCATTGTTCATGCTTCTGGCCGGAATCGCCATCTTTTTTCTGGGCATCCACCTGTTGGGCGCCAATAATCCGGAGCACCTGGGAGGGTTTTCCGCTTTCTGGAACGGACTGCCGGAAGGCCATCGTTTGCCGTTTTCCGGCTTTACTCAGCCGGAGAAGTTCCCCATGGTCGGGATCTTCTGGCAGGACTTTTTTGGGGCCTCGATGTTTCTTTATTTCGGTAACCAGGGCATGATCATGCGTTTTCTGGCCGGTAAAAATGTCAATGAGGGGCGCCGCGCCACCTATGCGGTGATTCTTTTGCTCATGCCGTTGTCGGCGCTGGCGGTGTCGGCGGTCGGATGGATCGGTCGTGCCATGCTGACCTACGACCTGATCCCCAAGGATTTCGATCCCGAACACTCGTTTGTCCTGATTACCGCACGCATCGTCACCAACCCGCTGCTATTCGGCTTTATTCTCGCCGCTCTCACCGCAGCCCTGATGAGTACCATCGACACTCTGTTAAACGCTTCTTCCGCCATCGCCGTTAACGACATTTGGAAGCCGTTCATCTGTCCGGGCCGCAAAGACAAGCACTATCTGAATATGGCCCGCATTTTCTCTTCTCTCTTCGCCTTTACCGGCCTGTTGCTGGTCCCTTTGTATATGAGTTTCAACTCCATCTATGTGGCTCACGCCACCTTCACCGCCGCGGTAAGCCCGCCGCTGATCGCGACGGTAATTTTCGGTATTCTCTGGAAGCGTTTCTCCGCCCGTGCCGCCTTCCTGACCCTTTTCCTCGGCGGGATCCTGATGGGCCTGTCGGTCAAATGGCCCGACCTGATCAAACCCCTGGCCGCCCTTCACGGAATGGAGCCGGGTACGGGTTACAATTACATGAGGGCACTTTATGGTATGCTCCTGTGTTCCACCATCGCCGTGATCGCCTCTGTGATCTGGCCCAATCGTAATCTCGCCGATATTGAAGGTCTTTGGATCGGATCCCTTGACGCTGCCAAGCGCCGCTTCAAGGGCGGCGTTCCGAACGACCGGGAACCTGGACAGAAGACCCGGCTCAGATTGGTTGGGACCGAACAGGACATCCCCGATACGGCCGAAGCCCTGGAGAAGATTATTGTCTCGGTCGGGCCCGCCGCCGCGGAGAAGATGAAAGCCCGAACCGGAGATCTCGTTTATATTTGCGATAAGCGGTGGTGGCTCGGCGGTCTGCATTCAGTCCATGCCACACTTGCGGTGGATGCGGTGGAAGAGGGTGTCGCTTTATTGGCTCCCACGGCCATCAAGTACGGGGCTCTGCGTATGGGAGAAGATGTAACGATCGAAAAGACAATCTGATTATTCTTGTATTACATTACGGATTTTCCCCAGTGAGATATTCCAGTATGTTTCCCACAGGCAGGAGGAGATTGAAAAAAAGGGTCTATCGAGGACCGAAGGGGAATATCATTCCGGTTCGGAAGAATCCAGAGGACCCGGCCGGATGATGTGAGGGGCCGTCTTAATCTTCGGCCGAACTGCCAGCCAGTCAACCCCCTGAAAGACAGGGTCGGGAATCTCCCGAATTTCCTCCTCGCCCATATAGGGGCACATGGCATCCACCCAAGCGATGAGCCGAAGCCGGCTGATTTCATCCACTTTCACATCGTGGTGTTTGCCGCTGGAAACCCGTTCGATGAGCGGACTGCGATACGAAAGCGAAGTCATCGGCTGGGGCGTAACATACGCTTTGGGATCGACCGTGGAGTAACCCTCCACCATCAGCATTCCCGCCATGCCGAATCCCGGGACCGGCTTATCCGGTATGGTATAGGGACTGCCCCATGTCGGTCTGCCGATCAGCGTCAGATACGGTTCAGTGAAGATTGGCGAACTGGGACGCTCCGTAAGATCAAAAGTTTTGCGCGCTTCCCCATCACCCTGGTGGCATTTTCCACAATAACGATCCAGAACCGGCTGCACATAGCGAGGATAACTGACGGTCGTATCGGTCCAGGGCGGGGGCGTGATCGACTGGGGTGCCTGGAGTAGCGCGAGGGTGTTTCTCTGTCCTTCGGGTGTGCGACTGCTGGATTCGTGACATCCCAG
>JAAYVQ010000175.1 GCA_012517095.1 Phycisphaerae bacterium
CCGGCGACCAGCATCGCCAGCAGGACCGCCGCCGACACATGACCCAAGAGCCCGGGCGTATCCTGACAATAATGAGCCGTAATATCCGCCCCCAACCCCGGCCACAACGCGTCCAGCGTCAATCCGGCGACGATTGCACAGATCGTGACCGAGATCAGATACAGAATCACCGTCCGCCGTCCGAGTTTGGAGGCGATCGTCACAATCGTCGCCGCATTCGTCGCCGGACCGACCATCAGAAACACCATCGCCGCTCCGGGACTGACCCCCTTGGCGATCATGGCCACCGCCACCGGAATCGACGCCGTCGCACAGACATAGACCGGCGCGGAAATCACGGCCATCGCCAACAGGGCCAGCAATCCTCCGCCCAGGATCGGCCCGAAAAAATCCTCCGGTACCGCAGCGGTTATCGCCGCCGCAATGAGCACGCCAACCAGGACCGCCTTGCCAATGTCGGCCGGAAGATTCACGAATCCGTACCGAAGGGCCTTCCGCCAGCGGGGCTCCCTGCACCCGTCACAACAGCCGTTTGCGCGGGCCTCGGCCACCGGAACCTTGGGGACCGATTCACCTCGGTCAAACAGATCCACCACCGCCCCGCCGAACAGACCCGTAGTAAAAGTCACAATCGGACAGGCCACCGCAAACACCGGCCCCAGTAGCGAATAGGCCACCAGGATATTGTCCAGTCCCGTCTGCGGCGTCGAAAGCAGAAACGCCACCGTTGCGCCCTTGCTGGCCCCATGTTGACGCAACGACATCGACACCGGGATCACCCCGCACGAACACAACGGCAACGGTACCCCGAATGCCGACGCCTTGAGCACTGGCAACAACCCCCGGCCGCCCAGGTGCCGTTCAACGAATCTCGGCGAAATCCAGACCGACAAAACACCCGCAAGCAAAAATCCGAACAGCAGATACGGTGCCATCTGGGTCACCGTTAGCCATAAATTCCAAACGAATTGTTGAATGAATTCGATCATCGTTCATCCCGTAACAGCACCAATCTCGAATAGATACCGTTCTATTCTTCTTACGATGCAACAGGGAGACGGATTGAAAATTCCTATCGAAAAAGTGGGATTTATTGTGGCCCTCCTCTCCCCCTTGCCCACCTCACCCGAAACCAAAGGCCCCTGCCCCAATCCCTCGGAAGAATCCGGACAGGGGCCTCTTTGCTTTACTTCACCGCTTCAAATTCATCCTTGCCGACGCCGCAGTCCGGACAAACCCAGCCGTCCGGCAAATTTTCAAATGCCGTTCCCGGAGCCACCCCGTTATCGGGATCGCCCACGGCCGGATCATAAATATACCCGCACATCAGACACCGATACTTCTTCATTCGCTGTTTCCTTTCCACAGATCGACTCGAGATCGCGACGGTCTCAGAAATTTTCGAGCCGTCGATCGGATTATAGATCAGGCCCGATGTTGGTCATAGGCCTTTTGGAATAATGCGACATGCCCCAGCTCTTCCCGGATTATCTCCTCCAGCGCCAGATGGTCATGGGGATTGACCGTGTCCTTCATGCCGGTATAAAAAACGACCGAATCCTTCTCGGCCGCCAAGGCCTTCCACAAGACCTGGGAAAGCGGCTCGGTTCCGGTTAATTCTCGAAACGGCGAGGCCTTGCCCTCCCAGCCATGACTCGAAGCCATGCTTTGCAGATATTGACCGGCCTCGTTATCGGGATCATACGCAACAACCTGCCCGCGATCCTGGGCATACCGTGCCCTCATTTCGCTGAAGATCCGCAAATGGTTCTCTTCCATGCCCGCCAGTTGTGCAAACAGGGTTCGAATCTCCGGATCCGCTGCGCGCGAAGAGGCCAGGCGATAAAAATTCGCCCCGTTGCGCTCGATCTGCTCGGCCATCTCGAAGATTTCGTCAATATTGAAACGGGATGTCATGGGGTTTCCTTAATCGGCCTTCCGTTCCCCCAAATGCTTGTCAAGCATATATAAGGCATGAGAGGCCTTGCCAATCTGCTTGAGGGTCTGGACGATCTCGTCGGCATGCTTTTCCTCTTCAACCTGTTCATCGATAAACCACTGTAAGAACAGCAGGGAGGCACGGTCCTTTTCCTTCTCAGCCAGATCCGCCAGTCCGTGGATCAAGCCGGTGATCTTCTGCTCGTGCTTGTAAGCGTCCTCGAACATCTCCAGGGCGTCCTTCCACTCCGTCTGCGGGCCTTCAATGGCCGCCAGTTTGACTTGGCCGCCCCGATCGTAGAGATACTTGAAGAATTTCATCGCGTGTTCGGTCTCTTCCCGGGCTTGAACTTGCATCCACCGGGCAAATCCCCCCAGGTTCATCGCCTCAAACTGGGCCGACATGGACAGGTACAAATACGCGCTGAACAATTCCTCATTGATCTGTTTATTAAAAGCGTCTTCGATTTTCTTCGATACCATGATTGTCATCCTTTCCACAATCCGTGGACATTGCAGTATTCACGGGCCGACACCTTGGCCGCCTTGACCGGAAATACCGCTTCCGCCGGCCTGCCCGGCGTCAGGAATTCCCGATACGATTTTCCGTCGGCAATCAGTTCGATCCACTCGATATAGTGCTTTTCTTCCATCGGGTGCGGAACGCTGCCGACCTTGACCTTGTATCCGCCCTCGATCGCCTCGATCACCGGCACGTGCTTTTCGGTTTTCGAGTCGGCCGTCTTTTCCGTCATCAGCGCCATGGCCTCGCCGCAGCAGATCAACTCCCCGCCCCCGGCGCTAAGAACCTCGACGACATTTCCGCACGCCGCGCACTTATACACCTGCTTCCGTTGAGTCATACTCTCTCCCTTTCCGTTTCTTGGGATCATAGGATTTATTGCGTTAATTTCATTTGTTGATGCGATTGGTGGATTCGCTCCGCCAGCGCATCAAGTTTGTGATAATCCTCGTCTCGCGGGAGACCCTTGGCCAGTACCGGTTCCAGGAACTCGGCCTTCAGATTTCCCAGCAAGGTCTTAAACTGATCGACCATCTTGCCCGCCCAACCATACGATCCGATCACCCCGACAAACCGTGTCTTGGGCCGTAGCGCGTTGACCAGTACCGCCGCATTGGCCGCCACTGGATGAGGCCCCACCAGAACGGTTGGAGCACCGATCACGATTGTTGCCGCATCCACCATCGAAATCGCCAGTTTGCCGATATCCGCACCGGCCAGATTGAATTGAATGACTTTCAGGCCCTTGTCGGTCAATTCATGGACCAGATGCTCGACCATTAACCGAGTGCTGTCGTGCATCGATACATACGCCACGACGACTTCGTTCTTCACCCGGTCGCCGATCCAGTCTCGATACGCTTCCACGATCAACGCCGGCCGTGGATACACCGGGCCGTGACTCGGAGCGATCATGTCGATGGCCAGGGGAGCCAGCTTATCCAGATTTTTCTGAATCTGGCTCCGGAATGGCATCATAATCTCGGCATAGTAACGCTTGGCGTCCTCGACTGTTCGCTCCTCGTCGTCCACGAATAAATTGCTGGTCGCCAGGTGTGAACCAAAAAAGTCGCACGAAAACAGAATCCGGTCTTCGACCAGATAACTGCACATCGTCTCCGGCCAATGGACCCAGGGCGTATAGATGAACTTCAGCGTCTTGTCGCCCAGCGACAGGGTTTGGCCGTCCTCGATCGTCTCAAATTTGTCGGGCTCGATGTGCAACAGATCCATCAGCATATCGCGACATTTCGGATTGGTCACAACCTTGGCCTGAGGATACAACACCAGCAGGTCCGGAATCGATCCCGAATGGTCCTGCTCGGCGTGATGCGAAATAATATAGTCGATGTGATCCACGCCCAGCGAGACCAGATTTCCCATCAGGGTATCAACCTTTGACGGATCCACCGTGTCCAGCAGCGCCACCTTGTTCGATCCCTTGATCAGATAGGCGTTGTAGGTGGTCCCATCGGGCAATGGGATCAGTTCATCGAACATCCGACGATCCCAATCGACCGCGCCGACATAAAAGATATTGGGTTTTAAGGGTCTCATGGTGCAATCTTTCAACGAACCTTCGGGGCCTCAAATCGCTCTTGGGCCCTTTTAAATCACTTTTCTTGCGGCATCCAGTGCCGCGGCATAATCCGGTTCCTGCGTTACTTCCGGAACAACTTGGATGTACCGGATAATACCCTTTTTGTCAATCACAATTACTGCCCGCGCCAACAACCGCAACTCCTTGATCAGCAGGCCATAGGCCTGGCCAAATTCCGCATCGCGATGATCCGATAGCGTCTGGACATTCGTCACTCCGGCCGCTCCGCACCAGCGCTTCTGGGCAAACGGCAAATCCATGCTGAGCGTCAACACTTTCACTCCTGGAAGTTTCCCGGCCTCTTCGTTAAATCGGCGGGTCTCCACATCGCACACCGGCGTATCCAGCGAGGGTACCGAAGCCAAAATCACCACTTTGCCCTTAAAGGATGATAGCGTTACCGGCGATAAGTCATTCGCCAGAACGCTAAAATCCGGAGCCGCAGTCCCGATGACCGGAGCCGGACCCAACAGGGTTAAGGGTCCGCCCTTGAATGTGATCGCGCCTTTCCGTTCCGTCATTTCATGTCTCCCATGACAACCGGATAACAGAATCAAAATCGAGATTACAGCCACTATTCCGGGTTTCCGGTTCATTCTCGATTCCTTTCTCATACTATACTGTTACCCTGGGTTTTGGTTTGCAATTTCTCCGCCCGCTCCCGATTTTTATTGGGATTCAAAGGCACAGGTCAATAATTGGCCGCCTCCAGTTCAAAATGCGCCTGAGGATGAGCACAGGCGGGGCAACTCTTCGGCGCGTCGGTTCCCTCGTGCACATAACCGCAATTTCGGCAGACCCAACGGACCGGCTTAGACCTCTTGAACACATGACCCTGATCGACATTCTTTTTCAGCGCGTTGTATCGATCGCGATGACGGGCCTCGGCGATGGCGATCATGCGGAATACGCCCGCAATCTCCTTGAATCCTTCCGCGTCCGCGATCTTGGCGAAACTCGGATACATCTCCGTTGTTTCATAGTTTTCGCCGGCCGCCGCATGGGCCAGGTTCTCGGTCGTCGTCCCGACAACCCCCGCCGGAAACGCCGCGCTGATTTCCACTTCCCCGCCCTGCAGAAATCCGAACAACCGCTTGGCGTGCTCCTTTTCCTGGTCCGCCGTCTCGGCGAAAATCGCCGCAATCTGCTCGAATCCTTCCTTCTTGGCCTGCGAGGCCGCGTAGGTATAACGATTCCGCGCCTGCGATTCGCCCGCGAATGCCGTCAGCAGATTCTTTTCCGTCTTCGATCCCTTCAGATCCATGGAACTTACCTTTCCTGAATAATAGTATAGGTGGACATATTTTGATTGTTTTACAGTTGGGTGTCTTTTGACGATTCACTCCTCGCTCGACACCGGTCGCAGATCCCTTCCAGATATACCGTTGTCCGTAACAGTTCAAATCGCTTCCGTATCTCCTCCGGAACGGAGATATTGTCAAATGGCTCGTGATGAAAGTCAAGAATCCGTTTGCATCGCACGCACTTAAAATGCTGGTGGCTGCAGAGGTTCCCGTCAAACCGCCGCGACTCTCCGCTGCCCTCGACGACAAATGCCGCACCGATCTGGCTTAAGGTCAACAGAGTTCGATTGACCGTATCCAGCGAAATCGTCGGCATCGATTTCCGTACCCGCTCATACACCCATTCAGCCGACGGGTGAGCATCCGTATCCATCAAAGTACGGTAAATCAGCTCTCGTTGCGGCGTTACCTTCAGTCCCGCCCTTCGACAACAGTCCCGAAATTTGTCGATTCCCTTTTGGGAATTCATCTCTTGCATAGAACGACCTCATAATCAATAAAGATAACTATATAGTAGTTATTACAATCTGTCAACAAAAAAATACCCGATTTCTCATTTTGGGGAAATTCGGTTCACTCAACAACAGAGCGAGCTATGCCAAGAAGATCCAACACGGAGAGGATCCCCACCATTTGATCCTGTGAATCGAGAACTGGAAGAATGCCGATTTTTTTCTTCATCAAGATCATGGCCGCTTCGATCACCGGGCAATTCGGCCGAATCGTCACCACTTTCGTCGTCATGATCCCCTCGATTCGCTGATTCAGCACGGATCGGTTCCCTTCCACTCGAAACAAGTCTTCCCGAAACTTGCCGGAGGGAGTGTGCAGACCGTGTCTCTGATACGGCAAATGTCGTAACACATCCCGATCCGACAAAATTCCCACAAGGTGGCCTTCCTCATTGACAATCGGAACATGACGGAGCTTGTGCTCCTGAAGCGTATGGACCGCCTCCCCGAGAGTTTGATTCGGGGACATCGTAATCAGATTCCGCGCCATGATCCCCTCAACCGTTTGCTTAACGAAAATTCCCAGTCGAGATCGATCTCCATCCTCGCTTTCGGCCCAGACGGTTACATTTTTTTGATGCGTTTGCCGAACGCAGGCCTCTTCGATCGTTTCGGCCGTACGAACAATCATGCGAAGCAGATCCGTTGTCGTAATGATCCCCAATACTTTTCGATCCACGACTACGGGAAGCATATCGATATGCAGGTCCAGCATCGTTGCGACCGCTTGTGCAATCGAAGTATTGGGTTCCACCGTTTGGGCATTCCTGGTTACCACGCGAGATAACAACTGCCGAAGTGCATTCGGGTCCGGCTCGGGCAATAGTTTTCCCGAACCACTTGATGAACTGAGCCGGAGAACATCTCGTTGAGAAACTACGCCGATGAATTCGGGCTCGGCGTGCCGGCCCTGCGGATAATCCACGACTGGAGCGTGACGGACCCGATGAACCTGCATGAACGATAGAAATCCCTTGACCGAATGATCCAGCGTCAACGCCTCCACCGGATGGGTCATGATATCCGAAGCCACCCGTCGCTCCTTATGGGGAGTCCTGGTCTCCTGGCAAACCCGTTCCAGGCAATTCATTAGACTCATTGTCTCGACGGTCGATTGTGTTTCTGTCGGCGAATTCATTCAATCCCTCGACATCCAATACTCGCTTCACTCATCCCGGAATCCGGCGTCAGTTGTGGGCACGATTCGGTTCTCGGAATAGACAATTTCGAACTTACTCCATGTTCCTTTATCGCCCATGTACAGCCATTTCTTGACTACTCGATCAAAGGAATATCCGAACAAGGGCTTGTGGATTATCGGACGAAAATGTAAAGTGTTGGCTCGGGTCCGAAATGCATGGTTTGATCTCCTATCAATCAACGAGGGGAAATATATGAGAACAGGAATCGTTGGATTTCTTTTGCTGGTTTCTTTGGTCCTTGCGGATGAACAAATCGTCTTTCGCTGTGATTTTGACAAACCGGAATCCATCCCCGCGGGCCCCGGCCGGATGGTAACGGATTTCCAATCCACTCCTTCTTTGGAAATCTCGCTCTCCGAGCCGGGAACGGCTACTCGTTCGTTTTCCATTCCGACCGAATTGTTGAAAGACCCGTATGTCACCCTTCGCGCCGTCGTTCGTGCCGATGCCATCAGCGCACCCCCCAACTCATGGAATGGAATCAAAGTCATGCTCGTCCTGAAAACCGAGGGTGGCACAGAATATCCGCAAATCCCGTTCCCAACCGGCTCCTTCGACTGGAAACCCTTCGTCCACACATTCCGCCGCCCGGCGAACCTCAAGTCGGCCACCCTCATCGTCGGCCTTGAATTCGTCAAAGGCACCGTCGCGTTTGACAACCTCCAGGTCGCCTCCGGCCGTCCGCCCCGAAAAGGCCTCCGTTACAACGCTCCCTTCTCCGGCCACTCCCTAGACCGTCTCCGCGGCGTCATGTATGGCCCTGCTTGCCGCCCCGACGACCTTCGTAACCTTGCTCGCAACTGGAAGGCCAACCAGGTCCGTTGGCAGCTCAATTGGGAGCCAATGAATCAGGCCGAGCAGTGGGCCATCGACCTGAGGGCCTATGATGACTGGCTCCAGGGAGTGCTAAAACAATGCGACGACGGGATTCGCGTTTGCGCCGAAGAAGGCCTTCTCGTACTGGTCGATCTGCACTGCCCGCCCGGCGGCCGTTCCAACGGTGGAGTGTGCCGTCTATTTCAGGATAAAAAATACCAAGATTACTTCCTCGACCTCTGGCCAAAAATCGCCCTTCGTTACAAAGACGCCCCCAATGTCTATGCCTTCGACCTGCTCAACGAGGCCGTCGAAGGGGCTGTCGCGCCCGGCCTGATGAACTGGCGCGATCTGGCCGCCGAGGCCACCCGCCGCATCCGTGCCGTCGATCCCGACCGCGCCGTCGTCTTCGAACCCAGTCCCTGGGGCGCCGCTTCCGGTTTTGACACTCTCGAGCCGTTGCCGTTGCAGAAAGTCATCTACAGCTTCCACATGTACGAACCGTCCGCCTTCACCCACCAGACCCTCTACAACAATCCCGGCGGTGTCGTTTATCCGGGTACAATCAACGGCCAAACCTGGAACCGCGCCCATATCGCCGAGGCCTTTCGTTCCGTCCGCGAATTCCAGACCGAGTTCAATGTCCGGATCTATGTCGGAGAATTCAGCGCCATTCGGTGGGCCCCCGCTGACAGTGCCCGCGATTGGCTCCGCGATGTGATCGATCAGATGGAAGAATACGGCTGGGACTGGTCCTACCACGCTTACCGGGAATGGGATGGCTGGAGCGTCGAACACGGCCCCGACCGAAATAACCACACACCCGCCGCTGAACCCACCCCCCGCATGAAACTACTGCTGGACCACTTCTCCCGCAACCAAAAACCCGCCTCTTGGAACAATCGTCAATAGTCAATATTCAATAGTCACTTTAATGATAATCCACTGTTGCTCTTATTGTCCCGGACTGGGCGTGGCCGCCTGCCAGTTGGCGGCGTCGTTGCCGTACTGGGTATCGGCGATCCGCGTCAAACTCTTGCCGCCCCCGTCGGCCGCCGCTGGCCAGGGCGCGCTCTTGTCATAGTTGACCCGTTCCATCCGGATCCAGTACCGGTCCTGGCCCGGCTCCTTATCCCCCGGCCGCGACAGCTCAATCTTCTCCCCGGCGTTGTCCAAGCTCCCCGATTCCCACTCCAGCACCGCCACCCCCGACGGA
>JAAYVQ010000176.1 GCA_012517095.1 Phycisphaerae bacterium
AAAATAGATCTTCAATTGCCGATTTATCTGGTTGCCGCCCGACATATGTCGGGGGTCGATCAGGTCGCCGGGGCTTTCTATCTACCGATCGAAAGGCCTGCAAACAAATTGACTTTCCGCTCGGAGGATGGATCGTCTGTTGAAGGAGAAGATCGGTCAGAAAAGAAAAAAATAGCCAAAGCCAAAGGTGTTTTCAACGGCGAATTCGCCGATTCATTGGATGGTTCGGTTTCATTCTATAGCGCATGCTATAACTATTCGATCACGCAGAAAGAGGGTGTATATGGTCGATATGACAATAGCGCGTCGCTTCGGCCGGTGGATTTCGCCAACCTGCTGCGATATACGGAGACGGTCATCCAATCGACAGCCGCGGCAATCTATGACGGTCAAATCTCGGTTTGGCCCTACCGTCTCCATACCGATTCCCCGTGTTCAAATTGCGATTACCGCGCCGTATGCAAGTTCGACTGGCAGATCAACAACTATCGTCCAATCCCGGCGGTGAACAAGTCCGAATTTCTGGCCGGCCTTGCGGGAGGCGATCATGGCTAAGCGATCCTGGACCCCCGGACAACAAAAGGCCATCGCCGCGCGCGGCCACGAAACCCTCGTCACCGCCTCCGCAGGAACCGGCAAAACGGCCGTGTTGACCGAACGATATCTGCATTGTCTGCTGGACCCTGAAGCCCCGGCCGACATCGAACAAATCCTGGCCCTGACCTTTACCGATGCCGCCTCCGAAGAAATGCGCAGCCGGATTGCCGATCGGCTTCGGCAGGAAGCGGCCGGCGGGGGAAGTCCGCGGCTTCGAGGTCAACTTCTCCGGCTCGATGCGGCTTGGATCAGCACGATCCACTCGTTCTGTAAACGGATCCTGACGGAATTTTTCTACGAGCCGGGACTGGACCCGGTGTTCCGGATTCTCGACCCCGATGAGCAGCAGTTGCTGAAAACCGAGATTCTCGAACAGGTTCTGGAACGGGCATGGGAAGATCCCGACCTTGGGCCCCGGCTTCCGGAGGTAATGACCGGTCGCACCTTCGGCCGAGGCGATCGCGGATTTCTTTATCAGATCCTCCGCAGTTCGGATTATCTGGATTCCGTGGTCAGTCGGCCGGACTGGTTTAACCGGGCGACGGCGGCGCTGCAAGTGCAAGCTCTGCACGGTGAGTGGTTCAGCCATCGTCGCCGCCAGGTCTTGTCGGGGCGCCTCAACGATATCCATGGTCGAATCGTATACGCTCTGCGGGTGGACGAAGCGATCGCCGGTTCCCACTGGGCACAGTTCCTGCAGGAAGAGTTCGAAAACCCGATCGAACAATGTCTGGAACGGTTGGATCGTGATGATTGGATCGGATGTCGGGATTTTTTGACGCAACATGAATTTCCGTCTTTTAGCAAACGCCCAAAGCCAAAGGAAATGACAAAAGACCGGGCCAAACGAGTCCAGGATCCGGTCAATGAAGCGAAAAAAATGTGGAAGTCCCTCGGTAATCTGATGATCGTTCACCCATCGGCCGAGAATTTCGTACCGACAGCGGCCAGACAAACCCAATGTTTGATCGAATTGATCCGGCGATTCGACCAGGCCTATGCCGCGGCCAAACGGCAGCGCAACGCCCTGGACTTTGCCGATCTGGAACACCGGGCGCTGGAGATGCTGGCTGGGAATGGACCCGTCGCGAAAATCCTCCGTGACCGATTCCGGTATATCTTCATCGATGAATACCAGGATATCAATCCCGTCCAACAGGCGATTCTCGACCATGTCCGGCGGTCAGACAATTTCTTTGTCGTCGGCGATGTCAAGCAGAGTATCTATGCCTTTCGCCAGAGTCGGCCCGAGATTTTTCTGCACCGTCTGGGGCAGGCGGCCGAGACGCCCTCTTCGGGGAAACCCCAACGAGTGGATCTGACGGATAATTTCCGATCCCGCCAGCCCATCCTGGATTTTACCAATCAGATCTTCCATCGGATCATGCGACCGTCTGTGGCGGGAATCGAATACGACCGGCGGGCCTTCCTGCAATCCGGATTCGAATACGCTCCGCTCGAAAACGGAACCGCCCCGCAGGATCTGGTCCGGGTATGTATCCTGGATCAATCCGGGGGGGAGGATTCCGAGGATACGGCGGAGGACGAATCGGCAACCGAAATTTCACCGGCCGCCGGCGTGTCGGAGGATACCCCTCTGGTCAGCCCGGGGCAACGGCAAGCCGCCTGGATCGCCGAGCAGATTCGCGCGATGGTCGGGGTCGACACCGGACGGGCGGCGTTTCAAATTTTCGACAAATCCGGCGGCACCTATCGCGATGTTTCGTACGGGGATATCGTGATCCTGATGCGAAGCTTATCCGGAAGGGCCGTCGAGTTCGTCGAGATCCTTCAACAGGCCGGCGTTCCCGTCAGCAGCCGGACCGCGGCCGGTTACTTTGCCGCCACGGAGATTTCCGATATGCTGGCCGTCCTGAAAGTACTGGATAACCCTCGGCGGGATATCGAACTGGCGGCGGTTCTGCGAAGCGCGATGTTCGGTTTCACGGATTCGCAGCTTCTGGAGATTCGATCCTGCGTTCCGGCCGCCAAAGCCGATTTCTTCGAGGCAACCCGGCATTTTCTGGATCACGGACTCGATCTTCCTCTGAAAGAGCATTTGCGGAAGACCCTGTCCCAGTTGGATGAGTGGCGCCGCATCGCCCAGATGCTTGGCCTGGCCGAAGCGATCCGGCGGATCTATCGGGATACCGGGTATCCCGCCTTCGTCTCGGCACTCCCAAACGGCAAACAACGCCGGGCGAATCTGATGAAACTGCATGACCGGGCGATCCAGTTCGAGTCGTTCACGGAGGCCTCGCGATCGGGATCGCTGGCCCGATTTGTGGAGTTTCTGGAGCAATTATCCGATCAAGAGCAGGACTGGGCTCCGGCCGAACCCGACGCGGCCGAAAATGCCGTTCGCATCTTGTCGATCCACAAGAGCAAAGGCCTGGAGTTCCCGGTGGTCTTCATTGCCGATCTGAACCGGAAATTCAATCGGACCGACCAATCCTCGGATTGCCTGTTCGACGAAGAGGACACGCTCGGCTTGCGCATCATCGAGCCGACTCTCCGACGGAAATTCCCGTCGATGATCCACGAACTGATTGCCGACAAACAGCGGACCCGCTCGATCGCCGAGGAGATGCGAATCCTGTATGTGGCCGTCACCCGGGCGCGAGAACGGCTGATCCTGACGGCCTCGGCGGATCAAAGTGACTGTCGAAACATCCTGGAGGCCAGTTCGCTGGACCCTGACGGCCCGGCCGATTGGCAACTTGCGGCGACGCGTTGTTTTCTTGACTGGATTTTGTTCGGTCTGGCCGACCTACAATCGACATATTCATCATTCCAAATGCAACCGCCGGCTCATTCAAAGGAGCAGCAGCGGTGCCGAATCGAAGTCGTTCCGAAAGCCGAACTTGAGAGCTTATCGCAAAAGATCCTTGAGCGAAAACGATCCCGGCAGAATCGTTCGATATCGACGGATTCCCCCCTTGCGCAAGACCCGGCCGTCGAACATGCCGTCAATCAGATTGTTCAATCGTTCTCCTGGCAATATCCCTATGCGGATTCGACAACTTGTCGGGCCAAGATGTCCGTCAGTGAATTGACCCATCGGGATGACGAGTTCGCCATGTTGGACCTGTCACGGTGTCTGAGCCGTCTGCCACGGGCCCTGCATTCCGACCCGACCGACTCCGACCGGCCGGACGCCCGCCGGATCGGTACCGCGATCCATCGAATCTTCGAGACCCTCGATCTGACAACGCCGCCCGATTGCGAGCAAATCACAAGTACTCTGAATAGGTTGGCCGAAAAAGGCTGGATTCCGCAATCCGTTGTGCCGTATATCAATCCGGCCGGGATTGAGGCCTTCTTTCGCACGGAACCCGGCCGACTGGCCGTCGCGAATGGTTCTCGATTATTACGCGAATGGCCATTCACAATGGTGATTCCGACCGCGCAGGCGAACGAGCCGTTTTTTGCACCCGATTCTCGATTGTCCATCAAAGAAACATCCGGCCAGGATCGGGTGATCGTCCAGGGAATCGTTGACTTGCTCATCCCCGACGCAAACGGATTTGTCATCGTGGACTTCAAGACCGATCGAATTCCGGCCTCCGAAGTCCCCCAACGGGCCAAGCTGTATCAAGCCCAGATGGGGTATTATGCCCAGGCCGCCCAGGCGATCCTGGTCAAACCAATGCGCGGTTGTTGGCTCTATTTCGTTTCTCCGGGGGTTTCGTTCCCAATGTCTTTTTCCTCCCGTGGGAATCAATAAACGACCCTCGTTTCCTTCCTACTTTTCTGCAAACCTCGCTCGAATCAATCCGATATATATAGGAAGACGAATTGACTTTTCGTCGTATTCACGGTATCCGTATTAAAAGGCCCGATTGTTAAGAGAAAATAAAAATCTGAAGAAAGAGAAACGAGCCGATTTGGCCAAACAACCGGCATTGATCTTGTTTGGAGACCCCAACCGACGCCACGCCAAGGCGGCGATGGAGCAGTTTATCCGTTTCGTCAGCGGTAAGGCCCGTATTCTGGCCAATGGTTTTCAAGGGAACTGCGATTCGGAGCTGATTCGCCAAGCCGATTTTGCCGTTGTCTTCGGCGGAGATGGGACCATTCTTGCGGCCGCGCGTGCGCTGGCGGACAACCACATTCCTGTGATCGGGGTCAATATCGGCAAGCTGGGATTCTTGGCCGAGTTCGCCCTGGACGAATTGGAACGATTATTTGATCGAGTCATCGCCAATCCCGACATTGAGAAGCGGATGATGTTGCATTGTTCCGTCCAGCGCGACGATCGAACGGTTTTTGCCTCGACGGCCGTCAACGATATGATTATCACCAATGGCTTGCCTTTTAAGCTGATCGAGCTGAAGATGACCGTTCAGGACCAGCCGCTGGTCGCTTGCGTATCCGACGGCTTGATCATTTCCACCCCGACGGGTTCAACGGCCTATAGTTTATCGGCCGGCGGGCCGATCCTCGCGGCCGGACTGGAAGCGTTCGTCATCACTCCCGTGTGCCCGCACTCCCTCAGCTTTCGCCCAATCGTAATCGGTTCGGATTCCGTCGTCCATATCCACCCCGTACGGATCAATCCCGGAACGACCTTGATCCTGGACGGACAGCTTGAGCATAAATTGGAAGTGACGGATATCATCCAGGTTCGACGACATACCGGCGGTTTTTCCGTGGTCAACAATCCCATGCGGACATTGTGGGATACTCTGGCCGGCAAACTCAAGTGGGCCGAAAAACCCACCTACTCGGCCGTCGAGGATTCCTCCGCGGGGGACGATCTTTCCTAAGATAGGGGAATGTCATGAAATCGATACAATACCTGATTCTGTCGGTCGCCTTGATCGGTTCCGCAGGAGCCCAGCGATCGGCCAATCCCTATACGACTCCGCAAAGCGAGGCCCCGAATATCACCTCGCCCGTCCGAAATCCCACGAATGTTCCCGCCGACGGGGCCTATGAACGCCCGCGCCTGCGGATCAACTCCGCCAACGATATCGTTACCGGAAATGTCGCGGGCGGTCGTGAATTTCGTGGTTCCCTGCCGTATGTTGCGCCATCGCAACTCGGTGTGGGATTGTCCGATTCGGGTTCCGCTTCCGTGAGCGCATTTCTCCGCCGCTCGGCCGGATCGCCCTATGTCGCCCCCTATGGCAACTCATCCCAGACCTACTATGATCCGATGCGGACGACAACCAGTTATCAGCCCGGCGAATTGTCCGGCCTGTCGCGTCCAATGATCACCACGCCGACCAGCGTCGCCCGGTTATCCGTACCTCAACTGACCGATCTGCAGCGGATGAGCTTGCCCCAGAGGCCCGCCTGGCAGGAGACCACCGAACTGGAATCGTTGATCATGCAGCAAATGGGCCTGCGCGAACTGGCGTTGCTGGAAGAGCAAATCAACAAACTCGACCCGGACCAGTTGGCGCGCCTGAATCCGCGGCTTCGCCGGTTCCTGGAAACGACGGAAGAACCCCCTGTAACAAGCAAGGAAAGTCCCGATTCCGGCCTCGACGAATCCATGCGACCCGTCTTGCCCGACAAACCGGTCGAACCGATCAAACTGACCGAGGCCGAACGCTTTCGGATCCAACAGGAACAATTTGAGGAAATGAGGAAGGAACTGGAAAATCTCCTCGATCCCGAATCCGAATCCCGCACCAAGTCTCGATCTCCGTCGGAATCCGCTTCTCAGTCTCCATCCAGGACGGATTCCTCCGCCGAATCGAAGTCCGCTCTTCCTCCCCTTCCTCCGCTTTCGCGACCGTCAACCGAATCGTCCGAACCCCCCACGACCGAATCGGACAAGCCCGCAGATTCCGAGGAAAATGCGTTTCGCTTGCCGTCGCCCGAACAGCGAACTCGCATTCGCCAACTCCTGGGGCCATACAAAAATCTGGAAACCCTGACCGCGGACAAGACCGCCGAATATGTTCGGCAGGGAGATCAGTATATGGTCAAACGGCAGTATTATAGAGCCGCCGACGCCTATACCCTGGCAACCGTCTGGCAGCCCGAAAATCCACAGATCTACCTCAGGCAATTCCTGGCACTGGTTGCGGCGGGGGCATACTTGAGCGGAGCCCAATCGCTCCATCAGGTCCTGGTCCTCAAACCGGAAATGGCCGCTGAAAAGATCGATGTTCTCTCTCGTTTGGGGGGAGCTGTCTCCGTGTCCGGGACCGCCTCCAACTCGGATAAAGTTGTACGCAAGGAAAACGAGGATTTGTATCAAAGTCGCGTTCGAGAGATTCTCAAATTCCAGAAAGACAGCGATTCCGGAATGTTGGCCCTGATGATGTCCTATTTCTATTTCCAGGAAGGAAATCTGGAAAAAGCCCAGGATGCAATCGTCATATCGGATCATTACTTCCCCGGTGATCCGGCGGTCGTCGCCATGCAGAAAGCTCTCGGGATGGATGGTTCCGCTGCGAAAGCCGCGCCTTGATTGCGACGCCCGACAACAATAAACCCCTGAATCTCGGGCAAATCCTCGGTCCCGAAGGTCCCCTGGCCGAATCGCTCGGTGAATACGAGTCTCGTCCGCAACAGATTCAGATGGCTCTGGCCGTCCAGGAGGCCCTTCGAAATTCCCATCATCTGGCCGTCGAGGCGGGAACCGGAGTCGGCAAGAGTTTCGCCTATCTGATCGCCGCAATCGACTTTGCCCGCCAGACCAAAAAGAAAGTGGTCGTCAGCACCTATACCATCACCCTCCAGCAGCAGCTCATCAACAAGGATATCCCGTTTCTGCTGGAGGTGCTGCCTGTCCCGTTTCGGGCGTGCCTGGCCAAGGGTCGCAACAATTACCTCTGCCGCCGTCGCCTTGAATACGCGATACGCAATCCCCGCAGTTTGTTCGACGACCATGCCGACGAGATCCGTCGGATCGCCGACTGGTCACAGACGACCGAAGACGGTTCGTTGAGCGACCTGCCGTTTGTGCCGTCGTCGCAGGCCTGGGATGCGGTGATGAGCGAACATGGGAACTGCCGCGGCCGAAAGTGCGATCGATTCGGCGACTGCTTCTATTGGAAATCGCGGCGGCTTCTCAAAACCGCTGACCTGATCGTCGCCAACCACGCTCTGCTCTGCAGCGATCTCGTTCTGCGACAGGAAGCGCCGGGGCTGTTGCCGGACTATGCGGCCGTGATCCTCGACGAGGCCCACAACATCGAACATGTGGCCGAAGACCACTTCGGCATCGATCTGTCCAATTTCTCTTTTACGCATCTACTGAATCGCCTTTACAGCCGGCGAACCCGAAAGGGTCTTTTGGCGCACCACGATTCCGCCCAGGCCCGTCCCTCCGTCGCGGCCCTGGAAAAAGCCGCCAAAATCTTCTTCGCCCAGGTCCAGGCCTGGTACGCCCACGCCGAAAAGGAAACCAACGGTCGCTGCCAGCCGGCGTTTGTCGAGGACAATATCACCGAACCCGTGCGCGACCTGCGATTGGTCTTGACCCGTATCCAGAAATCCCTTCCGGACGAAGATGACCGGCTGGAATTTACCCGATACATCGACCGCCTGCATGAAATGGAAAATCAACTGAAGGACTTCTTGACGCAGCCCCAGAGCGGCCATGTCTATTGGGTCGAGGTTTCCGGTCCGGCCGGACGACGAGTCGCCCTGCGTTCGGCGCCGGTCAATGTCGCCCCTCTGCTCAAGGCCGCCCTGTTCGATAAGATCGGTTCGGTCGTCTGCACCAGCGCCACCCTGTCGGCCGGTGGCGACAACAAAGAGGCCTTCGAGTTTTTCGCCGGCCGCGTCGGCCTGGATACCTTCAAAGCCCTGCGACTCGGTTCGCCCTTCGATTATCGCTCGCAGGTTACGCTGTACCTGGAGGCCGCATTGCCCAATCCCGAATCCGGCGAGTTCGAACCCGCGGCGGCCGGGGCAATCGAAAAATACCTGCGTCTTACCGACGGCCACGCCTTTGTCTTGTTCACCAGCTATGCCATGCTTCAGCGCATCGCCGAGAAAATGGCCCCATTCTTCGCCGAACAGGGGATCGAACTGCTCTGCCAGGGCGGCGGGATCGATCGTGCCGTCCTGCTGGAACGATTCAAGACCGATCTTCGTAGCGTTTTGTTCGGCACCGATAGTTTCTGGCAGGGCGTGGATGTCCCCGGCGATGCTCTGACGAATGTTATCATTGTCCGCCTGCCGTTCGCCGTGCCCTCGCACCCGTTGATCCAGGGCAAAATCGAGTTTCTCCGCCAGGCCGGTGAAAATCCCTTCTCCGCTTTTCAGCTCCCCACGGCCGTAATCAAGTTTAAGCAGGGATTCGGCCGTCTGATCCGCAAAAAATCCGACCGCGGCATCGTCGTCGTCCTCGATTCCCGCATCGTCAACCGCCCCTACGGCCGGCTGTTTCTGGATGCGATTCCCGAATGTACGGTTCGCATCGTCCGATAACTCAGTCAAGTGCATAAGTCATACCCGAATTTGACCGATAGAAACAAGTAGGAACGCGAATTCAAATTTCGGATGACCGCAATTGAAAATGAATGATCAAATACCGACGGTCCGCAATCGGTTGAGCGGATGTAAAATCAAAGACGGATTCTCTCTGGTCGAAATCCTGATTGTCGTATCGATTATCGGCATCCTGGCCGCGATCGTGATTCCGGAGTTTCAGAACCACACCCTGCAGGCCTCGGAAACCGCCGCCAAAGACAACCTCAGCATCCTCCGCAAAGCCATCGAGTTATACGCCATGCAGCACAATGGCATCGCTCCCGGCTATCCCGGAAATGTTTCCTCCGCCACTCCCACCGAGTCTGATTTGATCTCCCAACTGCTGGATGCGCATACGATGAATCAATTTCCCGAAAATTCCTTCAACGGACTTTCCACCGTGCAGGTCCTCGCCAACGGCGCCGCCTTTCCCGCCGTGGCCGACGACTCCACCGGCTGGATCTACCAGCCCCAGACCCGAAATATCCGCCTCAACCACGCCGGTGCCGACGCCGCGGGAACCGCCTATATCAGCTATTGATCCCGCGTCTTCGCCGGATCAGAGCCATCCCCAGACCCAACAGAGACATTGTCATCGGTTCAGGAACCTGGTGGATGGCCAATGGCTCTATCTCCATAAAGGGCTCATCGAATAACTGAATCGATACATCGCCTATGCCGGTACAACGAAACCCGAATTCGCCCATAATCCCTGCCGGAGTGGGTTCGATCACTGGACTACCCGGCCACATCCAGCCGCTTCCGACATCCTCCATTTCAAAATATTCCCATCCCCAGGAATTGATGACCCCGGGTATTATGCCTCCGGGTTGAATAATGGATGGAATCCATTCCCCGGGTTGTCCCCAGGGCATCAACAGGAATAAAGAACCGATCAGCGTACTGGAATCGTTGACCACGCCGATCGTCAGTTCCTCATCGACTTGGATCGTTGTTTCATCGACGGCTTGGCCGTTGACCGTCAATTGAAGACCTGCAGTCGCAAAAGTTGTAAAACCCAAAATGATCCCGAATACAACTTTCCTTTTCATCGTGATCTCCTTTACATCGATCCCCATCATTCTATCATACAACTGTCTTTCGTTTGCGAATCAGAATTATTCCCAATCCCAGCAGAGAGATCGTCATCGGTTCAGGAATACAAACAGGATCATCATGAGTGAGATTAACCGTTTGTTTATAAAGGGATATCTCATCGAAGATGCCGCCTTGTGAATAGTCGGCGCTGAGCCCCGATAATGAAACGACACCCGTCTGGGTTTCGGTTATTTCCGTCCATGTCCGGACTACCCACCAGCCCTCGGGACAACTTTCGTGCATCACGATTTCCTCCCAATACCTCGTTTCCTGATGGATGGCCGGGGTCACATCAGCGGTCCAATATACACCTTCCTTAAATTCCTCTCCGGGAAAGAGCCCGAAAAACTGGGCGAATTCCATACACCCATCCGATAATTCGATTGGAAACGGATCGGGGTACGGATTCCAGATGATTGAAGGAGCAGCCGGACCGATCTGCGGATTTGATAGAGTAGCTCCTTCACATGCGGATAGGACCAGAAAAATGTCCATATCCAATTTACCGCTGACGATGACCTTGCCGTCCGTTACCTCCAACTGAAGCGCCGCCCCCGTGGTGGCGGCCAGACAGAACAAGGCACCGAAAATAAATCCCCTTTTCATCGTGCACTCCTTTTCAAATGAACCTCAAAATTTCTTTTCTGTAATTACCTACGGCGGCGAATAAACCCAAATCCCAATCCGAAAAGAGCTAAGGTCGCAGGTTCCGGACAGGGTCCGTCGATATAGGTCGAAAATACAACGGCCCTGCTGTCCAGCACAAATACATTTGCAGTCCGTTGAAATTGAAGTTCGTCGTAAGTGATCAGCGACAGCGTGCCTGTCTGTATCTCGACAAAATCCGTATGATAGCGGTACCGATATGCGCCGGGTGGACACCCATCGGTCACGACTTCCACCCACTCCACTGTTTCCTGCAATTTAGTCAAGGTCACATCAGCTGTCAAATAGGTACCCGGTTTGTAGGCCTCACCCGGATATGTGGCTAATAGCCAGCATTCTCCTTCAAAACCCGACGGAACCGGCCCACCCAAAAACTCGGGTAAATCAGAAGCATTGGTAAAATACAAGGATGCTTCCGGCGCTTCGGGGCCCACGACAAAGTTGGACACTGAAGCGCCTTGTCCGGCCGACAGGGTTACCCACAGGTCCGTCTTAAGATCTCCCCTGATAGCGACCTTGCCCTGACCATCGATATCATATAACTGTAGCTCAGCTTTGGCTGTTGTGGCCAAACAGAGAACCAATAATAATGCGAATCCATTTTTCATCGTAATCCCCTTTTCATACTGAGCATGATTCATTACTTGTGACGGCGGATCAGGGCGATTCCCATTCCCAGTAAAACAAGCGTCGCCGGTTCCGGACATGAAAATACTTCCCAGGGTGTATCGATGTAAAACACATGTTCGGTTGTATTGTCCACAGAAGATTCAAAGGCAAAATCACCGGTTGACAAATCAGTATTGCATAGATACAGAGAGAGGGTTCCTTGATAGGTAACCAGGAGCTTGAGCCACTGCCGGGAAGAGAAATAGCACAAATCCCCGACTTGTTTGGTAAAGTACTCTTCCCGAAGAAAAATCTCGCGGCTTTCATACGGGGACAAGGAAACATCGGCCGTTAAGAGGGTACCCATCTTGAAGCACTCCCCCGATATCGTGCCCAAAAACCATCCCTCACCTTCAAAACCGTCCGGAATCGGAACTCCGAAAGTCCTGAAATCGGCCGCCGGGGCCGTAAAAGACGAACCAAGCGGTGCTTCGGGACCTAATTGAAAATTCGATAAAGAAGCCCCATTTCCCGCCGTCAGGATCAGATACAGATCCTCGTCCAGTTGGCCAATTACCATCGCCTTATCGCCGGAAACCTCAATCCGCAGACTGGCCAGGCTTACTCCCATTAGCGAAAGGATGATCCCAACAATAATCGAGAGTTTCATCGTTACTCTCCTTTCCCGAATGGATCGAAAAGGCTGATGTTTCCGGTTCCCAAGGGATTTGCGATCAAGGATTTGACTACGGGGTTAGCCAGAATTTGTAGTGGAGAAAATCGCATTCGGGAATCGCGGCTGCAGCTTTGCCGTAGTACAGCTTAAACTGGCCGAGGTCGGTAGCGCCGACGCGGGCCGTGCCGATTTTTTCCTTTGCGTGATTCAAATCGGCGCAAATTCCATTCGACACAAATGCCAGATCAGTGGGATTCTTTCCAAACGCACTCTTGAAGGTATTCAAGTCCGTTGCGCCGATCTGAGCCGTTCCGATCGGCTCTTTCTTTCCGTTGATATCGCCCCGACACTGACGCCGATAACACCAGCAGGCCGGCTTGCCCCAGGCGACCCAGTCCGGATATTCGGGGGCCGACCACTTGAGGCATTCACCACACATATTCAATACCTCCACGGTGATAGGAAGATTGCTGGACAAGACGCTACCCACGACCCCGCTGGCCGGACCGCGTAGCGTGTCAGCGGAGATCGTGACGGTTGTCGGGCAGCCGACTCCCTTTAATTGGACCGTGATCAGATTGGTTGTAGTTGCGGGGCCTGCACTCTGATTACCGGTCTGATCCAGAACGCCCATGCTGATCGAGAAATCGGACGCATCGGCATCGAGAGCACCGGCTTCAGTTGACTTGGCCAGGGGATGACCATTGCCGACCGCATAGTTCAGCGGATTGGAATAAGCATAATCCGGAAAGGTATTAAATGCTGGATCCGCTACGAATGGGGCGGCGATATCAAGTACGGCCCCGTCACCGCATGAAATTCGCAACGCCACCCCCCTCGGTAAATCACCATCGGTGGTTGTGTAAGCAATCTGTAGTTTTCCTCCTCCTGCATCCGTCGCGGTAAAATTCACGGCTGCCATGACTGGAATTGCAAACACCCCGATCCCCATCATCACCAGAACCTGTCGCATGTTCATTCTCCTGTTTAACCGGGCCAACCTCGTTCGCCTTTTCCTCCGGGCAATATTTGCCCTTGCACCCATCATTATACCCCTCTTTTGGCTATAGTCAAGGGGCTATGTCGGATAATCCGCAATCGATTCCATATTGCCGGCTGGCCTCCCCAGATTAACCTGGATCCCCTTATCGTAATCCCCACCTGCCCCTCCCTGCCGCAATCTCCGACCCCGCCACCTGCCTGCAAATAAGGATCGGCAACCGCGAATGCCAAAAAAACATAAGTCCTTATTATAAAATATGTTATGCCGGC
>JAAYVQ010000177.1 GCA_012517095.1 Phycisphaerae bacterium
GGCCCCCGAAAGCTGGGAAACCGGCCGGCCGCAGCGAATCGAAGTCGAACATCACGAAGGCAAATGGTGCGAATGTATCTGGATCTCCCTGTCCGAAGACCTCTATGTGCATTACATTTTCGATATCACCGAACGAAAGACCGCCGAGCAGGCCCTTCGGGCCAGTGAACAACGATTTCGCAATCTCGTTGAGGCCAGCCCGGATGGTATTTGGGAAGTGGATGACCAGGCCCGTTTTACCTATTGCAGCCCGAAGTATCTGCATCTATTGGGATACCAACCTCAGGACATGATCGGGCGGACCCCGTTCGACTTCATGCCCGCCGACGAAGTCCCCCTCATCCGGGCTCAATTTGAACAGGCCGCTCGGAATCAGCAGCCGTTTTACGATTTACACAATCGATGCATTCGACAGGATGGAACCGTGATTTTGCTTGAAACCAATGGGGTTCCAATCCTCGACGAGCAAGGCCGTCTCCGGGGATATCGCGGCGTCGATCGCGACATCACCGAACGGGAACGGATTTTGGACACCTTGCGCAACAATGAACAACAGCTCCGACTGATCGTCGAAAACGCCACAGATATGATCTCCTCCCACGCCCCCGACAGTACGATCCGATATATCAGTCCGTCATGCCGGGCGGCCTTGGGTTACCAGCCCGAGGAGATGCTGGGTCTCAAGGCCTCGGATTTCACGCAACCCGACGACCTCGCGAAAACATGGGAACTCATTCAAGCGGCCGTCTCGGACCGTAAACCCGGATACCAGATCGAGCAACGCATTCGCCACAAAGACGGCCGATATATCTGGTTCGAAACGCATGCCCGTCTGCTATACGACCAGGCCGGTAAATTGGCCGAGATTCAGTGTTCTCTCCGAGACATCACCGAACGCCGAAAGAACGAGGAAACCTTGCGGATCCTGAACAGCCGTCACCAGGCGATTCTGGCGGCCATTCCCGACATCGTTGCCGAGGTCGATATCACCAAACGCTATACTTGGCTCAACCCCGCGGGACTGGCTTTCTTCGGCGACGACGCCGTCGGCCGTTTTGCCCACGATTATTTTATCGGTGAACAAACAACCTACCAGACGGTTCAGTCCTTATTCAACGGCGGCGAGGAAACAATTTATATCGAAAGCTGGCAGCGCCGAAAAGATGGAAAACGGCGGCTCCTGGCCTGGTGGTGCCGTCCTCTAAAGGATGCGCAAGGTCATGTCATCGGGGCCCTGTCCACCGCCCGCGACATTACCGAAGCCCAGCTCGCCCAACGGCAACGCGAGCAGCTTCTGACCAATCTCGAAATGAAAAATGACGAGCTTCAAAGCGTTCTGTATACCGCTTCCCATGACCTTCGTTCGCCGCTGGTCAACATCCAGGGTTTCGGCGGCGAACTGGAAAACGCCTGCACAAAACTCCGAAAACTGCTGGCGGTTTGTGACTGCGGCCTCCAGACCCGAGACGAGATTCAGACCCTGCTCAACGACAATGTACCCGAGGCCCTGCATTTCGTCCGCGCCGGCGCCGACAAAATCCAGTTGTTGCTCGACGGCCTGCTGCGTCTTTCGCGCGTCGGATCGATCGAAATCTCCCTGGAACCGCTCAATATGAATGAACTGCTCGGCAAGGTTCTTCACGCCCAGCGGTTCCAGATTCAACAGCGTCAGGCCGAAGTTACCGTCGATCCGCTGCCGGCCTGTCTTGGAGATGTCGTCATGGTTAACCAGTTATTTGGAAACCTGATCGACAATGCCTTAAAATATTCCGAGCCGTCGCGACCGTGTCGAATCCGAATCTTCGGACAAATCGCCGATAGCCACGCATTGTATGCCGTCGCCGACAATGGGGTCGGCATCGAGCCCGAACATTGCCAGGAGGTCTTCCAGATCTTTTACCGGCTCCATCCGGGCGGCGACATTCCCGGAGAAGGGCTCGGACTGGCCATTGTCAAACGAATCCTCGATCGACTCGGAGGCGCCATTCGTGTCGAATCCACGCCCGGCGAAGGAACGACCTTTTGGGTTTCCCTGCCCCTGCCGGACCAGGAAAAATAAATCGTTTGTGGATATAATGGATTTGTTATAGGAAGTGGAGTGTGGAATGGAATGGTTTATTCCTTCGATTGCGACATCGCTGGCCGCGACGGTGGTCCTAGTTTTAGTCTACGCGTTTCTGTACCTCTTCGAGCGCAAACCCGCGTTGGGTTTATGGACGCTGGCCTGGATCTGTTTCAGTTTTCGGTATCTCGTCGAACTGGGATGGCAGGATCGCCGTGCCGGAGCCGCATACGCCCTCGGTACGCAGGAATTCAGTTTACTGACGGGCTTGTTCCTGGTTTGGGGTTGCTTCGCCTGGAGACAGCAAAGGTTGCCGGCTGTGTGGTGGATCGTGGCGATTGTCTGCGCTGGTTGGGGAGTCGCCGGCTTCGCCTTCGACTGGAGCCAAAGGTGGACAAGTCTTCCGATCTTTCTGTTCATCGGCATCGCCTTTGTAATGACGGGATTGTCGTTTTGGACACGCAATGACCTCGACCGATTCGGTCGCCGGGCCCTGGCGATCGCCTTTATTCTTTGGGCTTTTCATAAATTTGACTATCCGTTCCTGCGTGCAGTTGACCACTTTGTCCCCTGGGGCTACCTTCCGAGTTTGGTCTTCCCGATAGTTGTGGCGATCGGCTTGTTGGCCGTCTATCTCGAACGAGAGCGCCGGCTCCTTCTCGATTCCCGTTCCTGCATGCAGGGATTGCTCGATTCAACCCAGGAAACCCTGATCTTGGTTGACCGCGAAGGCCAGGTTCTGGCCTGTAACGAAACGGTCGCCCGCCGACTCGGGATGTCCGCCGCTGAACTGCTTGGACGCAACCTCTACAAAATCCTGGCGGAACCGATCGCTACCTCGCGACGAAAAAAGATTGAATCGGTTTTCCTTACCGGCCGGGCCATCGAATTTGAGGACGAACGGGCCGGACGCCAATACTGGAATTACATGAGCCCCGCGTTAAATCCCGACGGAACGACCCGGGCGGTCTCCGTCTTCGCCGAAGACATCACCCAGCGCCGGCATACCGAGATGGAACGCAATCGCTTGTTTACTTATTCGATGGATCTGCTGTGTATCGGGGGATTCGACGGGTATCTCCGGGAACTCAATCCCGCCTGGACCCGGACGCTCGGATGGTCCGAAACCGAATTGAAAAGTCGGCCATGGCTTGATTTCATCCATCCGGACGACCAGGCCGCCTGCGTCGAAGCGGACACGCGCCTTACCGCAGGTCAAGCCGTATTGGATTTCGAAAATCGGTTTCAATGCAAAGACGGTTCTTGGCGATGGTTGTCCTGGAACATGATCCCCCTCGTCGATCAGAGACAGGTCTTGGCCATTGCCCGGGATATTACCGAGCGAAAACAAGCCGACGCGAAACTTCGTGAAAGCGAAGAGAAGTTTTCGAAAATGTTCCGATTGAATCCGGAAGCGATGTCCATCAGCCGATTATCGGATGGCGCTTATCTTGAAGTGAACGATGCGTTCGTGCAGTTATCAGGATATTCTCGTCAGGAGGTGATCGGCCGCGCGTCAACGGAAATCGGTATCTGGGTCGATCCGCAGGATCGGGCCGACATGGTTAAAAACCTTCGAGAACAGGGACGAATACACCAGTTCGAAACAAAATTTTATCGAAAAGATCGGAGCATCATCACCGCCATTTTTTCCGCCGCTCCGATCGAGATGCGCGGGGAACAATACCTTCTGTCCATCGTAATGGATATCACCGAGCAAAGAAAACTCAAGGCGGAACGCGATCGGCTTTTCAATACTTCGATCGATCCAATGTGCGTGGCCGGATTCGACGGATACTTCAAGCAGCTCAATCCGGCTTGGAACCGCGCGCTGGGCTGGTCACCAGAGGAACTGATGGCCAGACCCTGGATTGAATTTGTGCATCCGGACGACCGCTCGGCCACCGAACAGGCCGGAAAGGAATTGACCGAAGGCAAATCCATTACCACCTTCGAAAATCGATATCGTTGCAAAGATGGTTCCTATCGCTGGTTGTCGTGGAACTCGTCTCCCTTGCCGCAGGAACATCTGATCTTTGCGGTCGTTCGCGATGTGACCGACCAGAAAGCGGCCGAACAATCGCTTCGCCAGCGCCAAGCGATGCTGAATAGTATTTACAGGGCCGCCCCCGTCGGCATCGGCCTGGTCCGCAGTCGCGTGTTCGATCAGGTCAATGACCGCATCTGTGAAATGACCGGCTATAGTCGTGAAGAACTCATCGGACAATCGTCCCGTATGCTGTATCCCACCCAGGAGGACTTCGATTTCGTCGGGACGGAAAAATACGACCAGATTCGCAGACAGGGCTGGGGCGCCGTCGAAACCCGTTGGCGCCGCAAAGATGGTACGATCCTGGATATCCTGCTCAGTTCCGCCCCGTTGGACCTCCGGGATTTGTCCGTCGGTGCCGTATTTACTGCGATGGATATCACCCAGCGAAAGCAGTCCGAGAAGGCCCTCAAGGAAAGCGAAGAGCGGTTCAGGAAAATCGTGCAGTCCTCGCCGATGGGAATTCATCTGTATGAGGTCAATGCCGATGGCGAACTCATCCTCATTGACGCCAATGCCGCCGCCGATCGTTTCACGGGCACCCACACCGCCGATCTGTTGGGGCTTCCCGCCGAAAAGGCCTTTCCCGGCCTGGCCGGTACCGATATCCCCGCTCGATACAAGCAGGTTGCCCTGGGCCAGATTCCCGCTTTCGAAATGAATGATCTGGAATACCATGATTCCAACATCGAGGGCTTCTTCGATGTCCATGCCTTTCAGAGCAGTCCCGGGCGCATGGTCGCCATGTTCCTGGAGGTTACCGAACGAAAACGCGCCGAGCAGGTGATTCGCGAAAGTCAGCGCCGCCTTTCGACGCTGATGAGCAATCTGCCCGGAATCGCGTATCGATGTTCGAACAATCGCGATTGGACGATGGATTTTATCAGCGAAGGGTGTATGGCTCTGACCGGATACCCATCCTCGGATCTGATCGGCAACGCCAAGTTGTCCTATAACGATATCATCGTTCCGGAAGATCGGGAAATGGTCTGGGAAACCGTCCAGAAGGCCCTGTCAGGAAAACGACCTTACCAGATCACCTATCGGATTCGCGCCGCTGACGGAACGGTCAAGTGGGTGTGGGAACAGGGCCGCGGTATCTATGATGACACGGGAAAACTCGAAGCGCTCGAAGGATTTGTCGCGGATATGACGGCCCGTGTGTTGGCCGAACAGCAGCGGGAGGGCCTGCTCAAAGCCCTGCAGGTCAAAACCGAGGAACTGGAAAGCATTATCTATGTCAGCTCCCATGACCTCCGTTCGCCGCTGGTCAATATCCAGGGCTTCAGCGGCGAACTGGAGGAATCCTGCCGTCAGATCCAGAAACTCCTGGCCGGAAATACGGTCGCCGAATCAGCCGAACAACGGCTTATTGAGCTGGTTAGCCAGGACATTCCCTCGGCCCTCGAATACATCACCACCAGCGTCAGCAAACTCGATTCCTTACAGAAGGGCCTTCTGAAAATCTGCCGAATCGGCCGCGAATCCCTGGATATCCGCAAAGTCGTCATGAACGACCTGATCGACGGCGTTCTCAAGAGTACTCATTATCAGTCAACCCAGTGCGGGGCCAGAATCGCCGTCGAGTCGTTACCCGATTGTCTGGCCGATGCCGTACAATTGACGCAGGTTTTCATGAACCTGATCGACAACGCCATCAAATATCGTAGCCCGGATCGCTCCCTCGTGATCCGCATCTACGGTCGTGTCGAAGATGCCCGATCGGTCTATTCCGTCGCCGACAACGGAATCGGGATCGCTTCCGAACACCAGAAGAAGGTTTTCGAAATGTTTCATCAGCTCGATCCCGTGAATGGTCCCGGCGGCGAAGGCCTCGGTCTGACCATCGTCAAACGCATCCTGGGCCGGATGGACGGCCAGATCCGTCTGGAATCCGCGCTGGGGGTCGGCAGCGTCTTTTCCGTAATTTTGCCGAAGGCCTGAGCGGCGGTTTGAATTCCAAAGGGTCACGATTCCGCCTTGATCTCGGCGACGATCTTTTTCGTCTCCGTTGACTGTCCTTGTTGTGCCTGCTTGAAGGCCTCGACGGCATCCGTGTTGTTCCGTTTGAAAATCTCGTTTCCTCGAATAACCTCCCGCACGGCCTGGTTGACATCCCGCGCCTTTTGCAGGGCTCGCGCGATCCGCGCCCCGGAAACACCGCCGATTACGCCGACCGCTGCCAACCCCGCCTGCAGCAGAACATCCGCCGCCTGCCATGGATCGGGCCGCTGCATGGCTTCCTCAGTCGCCGCCGTAGCAAGCTGATGGTTCGCGTCCGTCAGGATCTGTTCGGGGGTTTGAGTCGCGGGCAGTTCCTCCGGCATTCCGCAATAGGCCACGAAGGCCTCGCTCTGTTTTTCCGAAAGCTCCGTCAATCCGCAAAGTTCTGGGCTGGCGTTTTCGTTTCTCGCCTCGTTGGCGGCCAACTGCGTCGTGCGATAATGGACCCAGGCGTTGGTCTTCATCGCCTCACCCGGCGCGAATCGAAGCGGTTCACATCCAAACGCCATCACGCAAATCGCCATCACCATCATGGTCATTACTCCTCGTTTCATCGTAAGTCCTCCTGTCTTTTGGATTTGTTGGTTTCCCTGGTTTCTAAAACGCTCAATCGCACTTCGTGCGCGAGGGTCTTTTCATTGACGCCGTCCAGTCGCCGGCCGAACTGTTCAAGCTGTTCGCCAAGTCGAGTCACATTGTAACTGACGCGATCCAGTCGCCGCTGCGTATCCATCCACTGACCCAGGATCAGCGACGCCAGCAACACAAGCTGAATTAACATCGACAGATTCACCTGCCGATCCAGCCGCCACCGAAAATCTTTGGTCGTCTGCATTGGATTACTCCCTTCTCAATCGCATCGATCCGCCGTCGGTGACCGTATCGCCCTGTCCGTCTTCGTCGCCGTCGATCCATAACCGACATCGTTCTCGTGCCCGTTCGTACATGCGACGAAAATATTCGGCCTTGTCCCAATCATCCGGCGATCCGGCGACTGCCCGGCAGCCATAAACATCCGCCAGAATCGAGTACACCTCCGCCATCCTCACCGGATCGTCATCGACGATCTGTTCCTCGCCGGATTCGGCGTCGGCGAATCCCGGTTGAATCCCGAAATACTGTGTCAGGAAATACGCCGCATCCCGCCCCTTGGCCTCCAGCGTCGGCACGCGGTAGCTGACGGCCGTCGCGTCGCCCGGGCCCACGGCCGGCGCCTCGTCGTCGCCGCGAATGACGGAGATCGTCAACTCCGTCGCCGAGATCCGCTCGACCACTTCGAATGCATCGTCGATCTTTCCATCCCCGCTCCGAAGCCAGATCACATTCCCGGTCGTTACGCCCGCCGCGAGAAAGTTGGCGCCGCTGGCAACTAAACTTGTTCCGGTGATCGTACCCCCGTCTCCCCGGCACAAAACCGGCAGACCCATCGACTCAGCGAACGCTCCGGAATGAATCCGCAACACATCCACATCCTTTGAAAATCGTCTCATGGTTTTTCCTCCTTCAAGATTCACAATTCAATCGGTATGGTTTTCCCGTGCAATCCGCGGCGGCAGTCCTCCAACCCCTGCCGCGGCGGTTTGCACGATCCAGCCGACTCGTGCAAACCCCCAACCCTCCCCGTCCCCGTGGTTACCGCGAATCCTTACGACGGAAGCCCAACTTTATGTTGAGGGTTCAAAAATAAGCGGCGGAAAGAACCTCCGGAATCAATCCGGGGGCTTTCACCCGCCCTGTTTTCGGATCACGATACGCTCAGGCCGCGGATCAGGCCGTGCGCGGCTTCGTTGCGAAGCTCCAGCGTGTATTCGCCGATCAACTCGCCGCATTCGTAATCGCCCGAACTGGCCAATGGCTTGTACTGGAAGCTGCGCCCCGCCAGCGGCAACACGCTGACCCGGGACGAATCCAGAAACAGTGCCATATCCAGCGGCATCCACCGCGTCGTTACGATCCGGCAAACGCCAAAGTCGCTCTGATAAGCGTCCATGCGATCGTTAAAGGTCGTCTCCGACGATGCATAGCTCCGCATCCCCGCCAGGAACTGATTGAATCGCCGTTTCTGATTGCCACCCACAACGATCAGATCGATGTTGCCGTTGCTGTTTTCCCAGATCTTGCGCAAAGCGTAATTGACCTTCGCTTCGTCCAGGTCGGTACCGGTGGGGAAACCCGAGTCGCCCACCGCGAAAATATTACTGACCAGATGACGAATGATGCCCTTCATCGTTCGGCGCACGGTCGCGCTGCCCTGCGGATCGGCGCTGGCGATCCCGCCGTTGATAACGGTATTCTCCAAATCGCGCACCAGCTCGCGAAGTCGTTGCTGTTTCTGGAAATCCATTTCGTCGGCAAGACCCAGGTGTCCCGCGGCCAGATCGCTGCCGCTGACTTCCACCGATGCGGTGAAGATCTGCGTGTAGTTGGCCTTTCGCGCGCGGTTGGTGAACCGCGTCGCGGGTCGGTCCGATCCCTCCAGAGCCGCGTTGCCGAGGATGCGAATCGTCAGGCCGTTGGAGATCGCCTCGGCGGTCGTACCCGCATACGCCCGCGTCACCGTCAGCGTGTTGCCGACGACATTGGTCACCAGCATCAATTCGCGCGAACCCAGCGGTTGGATCTGATCTCCGATGCGGAACCGCCCGCCGTTGGCGACATCAAAGGCCGTCTCGGTCAGCGGGTTGGTGATGGAACCGTCGCTGATCGTGTCCTTGTTCGGCAGCAGATCGTCTTCGATCCACTCGTGCCTCGTGCTCGCCGCGTCGCGCACCGGATCGCCAAGTGCGTCCAGCAGTGGGGTTTCGTACGGCGAAAGGATCGCGATCAGATCGCTGACATCCTCCGCCAGTTCCGGCAGGTTTGTTCCCGCCGAGTAAGTCGCTTTTCCGGTAAATGGCATGATTGCCCTCCTTTCGTGCTACTTCGTTTTGTCCCCGGTCGCGGATCGATAGCCCTATGCTTTCGATTCTACACGGACCGGACTTTCGTTCGTCGGACGCGCATGTACTCGTGCACATCCGACCGACGGCCGCTGGCCGCCGCTTGTTGCGCCGCTTGCGCAATCGTCGGGCTCGTGCCCGTTCGTTCCCGGGCCCCGGCCGTTTTTTTCGGGGCCGCACTCGTTTGCCGTAAACCTGTCGCGAACAGATAGGGCTTGTCCTTTCGCAGCCGCTCAATGGCGTCGTCAAGGTCGCCGTCCTCTTCCATCCGTTTGCGGGCCAGTAAGACACCCACCTCGATATCCGTCACGCCCGCGGCCGTCAGTCGTTTGGACAATTCCTCCTCGTTGCGGGTGGCCTGGAGTTGCTCGGCCAATTGCCTGTGTTCGCGGCGAAGCTGTTCGACTGTCTGCGACAACTCTTCGGCCTGCTGCTCAGCCGCCTGGGCCCGCTTGCGATACCGAATCGCCTCGCTGACGGGGACCACCTTTTCCGTTTCCTGCGTTTCCTCGATTTTGCTTTGGTTTTCGTTCATGGTTCCTCCCAAAATTTGATAATGGATATTGTAAATTGCAAAATGTCAGTATCCGAGTTCCTTCAGGACAGTTTGGGAATCGATGCCGAGTTCGAGTTTGGTTTTGGCTTCCTGGAGCCGTTCCATCGCATCCTCCGGCAGGGGATTGGGGAAGACGATCTCCACCTGTCGATCCTCGGCGGCAGTCCGGAAGATTCCGTAGCGGTCCAGCAGTTCCAGGGCCATCCGCAGAATTGTGCAAATCCCCTCGCCATAAGTCCGTTGTTTGCGGAGCGTTTTGGCGAGCATTCCCATGTAGGTCATCTTCAGCGCCACGCCGCTGGTGAGATTGCCGATCTTGTTCTTCAGCAACCCCGCGACGACGGGAGTTACGCCGCTGATCTTGTCCATCGCCTCGCGAATCTGTTCAATGTGTTGTTCTTCGCTGGGCGAGCCGTCGTCGCCGCCGAAGGTCTCAATCTTGGCGTCGGCGTTGTCGGTGCACCACATCCGCCCCGGCGCGACGGGTCGTTCGTAGGCGCCGTCGAGACCCTTGACCAGGTACATCTTGAAGGATTGAAAAGTGATCCGGCTGGCTCGGTCGCTGAGTCGTGTGTTCAGTTCATCCTGCAGACCGATCAGCGGCTCGACATCGCTAAGTCCTTCGTAGCGATACGGCTGCGCCAGATTCTGAATGTGTACCACCGGTACGGCACCCAGGGGATTGTCCCCTTCGGCAACCAACTCGTCGTCTTCGTATCGCTGCCAGGCCATCGGGCCCAGAATCTCCGTGATCACGACCGCCCGTCGCCGATCGCCGGCGGCGCCGCCGATCAGCCGTGACAACCATCCGCCGCCGGAAGCGACGGCGTTTTGGGGCTGACGAAAGTGCTGTACGAAGTAGCGAATCTTCCGGTAATCATTTTCATCCAGGACCGGCAACGCCCGGGGCGCCTCAATCAACTCCAGCGTGATCTCCGAGGCCTGTCGCACCGCGGCCTCGACGACCTCGGAATCGTTGCGGCGCGGATCTGTGATCGAGGGACGATTCTGCGTCCTCCACTCCTCCCCCGGCCGGATGACGCAATCGACGAATCCGTACACGCTCCCGAGCGCCGCCAGTTCCTGGAAAAAGCCAACGCCGCCGTTGCTCGAAATCACAGCCGTTAGAATGCGTTCAATGATTCTGCGTTTCGACGGCTCCGGCGACTGGCTAACCATCCTCACTCCCTTGCCGAATAGAAAATCCACCATGGCATTGACCCGCCAAGCGATATCGTTTTCGATGACCACCTCTTTGCGCTGGATCTGCGGGGAGCGGCGAAGCCCGATCTGCTCGAAACTGCCGCAGGGAATCGCCCCGGTAATTCGTGCGGGAAGCCCCATCTCCTGGGCCTGGCGGTAACCGCGGGCACTCTCACAATCCCCCTCTCCGGCGGTTTCCGTCATTGGATTGCTGTAATATTCCCACAATCGGCCGAAACGACGAATATTTTCTTTGGCCTGATGATCCAACAACCAACCAATAAAAGCTTCATCCAATTTCCCATCGTCAAAGATTCTCAGATCCAGTCCCATCGTCTTCTCCTTTTGTCAGGTCTTATGTATCGTTGCCTCTCCACCCTACCGGGAATCGTGCACGAATTGTCCGATTTTCTCGACACCCAAAATTGACAAGTCATTATGAGACAAGGACTTATCGCTTAATAAATGGGGCAAAAATAGCAAGATCGTGAAAGCGCGTTTTGTTCGAAAGAATCCAAAAAAGATAAATTGAATTTGATATGCCCAAAGAATGGATGTCCGGAATCTTCCGGATAGGATCGCCTTATCGGACCCATATTTCTAATTTCATCATGTCCGATATCGGTAAAAATCCGGATGTTGGTTTTAAGCCGATTACGACACAATTCTCTTGAAATGGATTCTATTAAAACGCTATAATAACGGAGTAACCTATGCCTTTGGAGAGAGAGACCGGAGAGAGGTTCGTGGAGGAAGTTTGTGACACCGAGTCAGCATGCCTCGATTGGTTCCCCCGCGTGAATCTTTCCCCGCGCGTGGCCGTGCGGAGGTTCGCACTCGCGATACGACAACAACGATCAAAACCTTCCTGCGGTGATATTTGAATACCAGAGTATGAGATATTTCAACCCTGCTAAATTCTGTTATTAGACAAGGGTGTTTGTTCGGCTTGAGTCGTTGTATTCCAGGGGCACAAATGGGATATTCAACCGTTTGAAAAACGAAAACACTTAATTGGGGAGACAAAAACATGAATGCGAAATTGGTGTTATGTTTGTCCATCGTGGCGATGGTATCGCCGGCGGCCTGGGCGATCATCGCGGGCTTTAACGCCGACATCCACATGGACATTCCGGGAGGGATTGCCAACGATTTTCATATCGAAGGCAAGCTCATATCCGGAACGGTCGGAGGCGGTTGGTCCAGTCCACCGACGCTGGTGGGTCACATCGACGACAAGTTTCCGAACTTTGTTTATGTAATCCATTCGGATCCGACCAGCCCGGAACAGAATGAGTACTTTTTCAAGGCCGATTGGTCAGGCGCCCCGTACAAGTATTGCGATATCCTGCACCTGGGTTTGTTCTTCGACCTGGAGTGTCACAATCTCGTGATTGAACTGGTGGGCTGGTGGACCTTTAACGGTCAGCGTCTGGGCGGCTTCAACGGTGGAACGATCCCGCTTTCAGGATTCATCGTTCAGGATCAGGTCGAACAGGGTCAACAGCGGATGCGAATTCTGAATGATTCGCAGCGCGGCGGGGGCGGAGGAATAGGAATTGGGATTCCTCTGGAAGTCCAGCAATTGCAGCTTGTCTCCATGTCTCGGGAGATGGCGATGGAAATGTTCGGCGGTTCGCTGGAAAA
>JAAYVQ010000017.1 GCA_012517095.1 Phycisphaerae bacterium
AAGAAGGAAAAGAATAAGCCGATGGCCGATTTGTACTCATCGAACGAGGTGGAAAGATGAATCGAAGGGATTTTATTCGGCTGGCGTGCGGGGCGGGGCTGGGGTGTGTAGGTCTGGGATGTTCGTCGATGGCGGGGTCGTCGGGCGGGGGAAAGAGGCCGAATGTGCTGCTGATCCTGGCCGACGATCTGGGCTGGTCGGATCTGGGTTGCTACGGTGGCGAGATCGCCACGCCGAATCTGGATCGGCTTGCAAAGAACGGCCTGCGATTTACACAATTCTACAACTCGGCGCGATGCAGCCCGACACGGGCGTCGATCCTGACGGGTCTGCACCCGCATCAGGCGGGTTTCCCAAATCTGTCGGGCGTGCTGCCGAAACACTGCGTGACGATCCCCGAAGCACTTGCGTCGGCGGGGTATCGCAGCTTGATGGTCGGCAAGTGGCACCTGAGCAACCAAAGTACCCCCACACAGCGCGGCTTCGACGAGTTTTACGGGATGATCGGCGGGTTTAACACCTTCTGGAAAGAGAATTCCCATTACACGCGGTTACCGGAAGGCCGAAGCAAGCGGGCCTATGTACCGGGCGAGTTTTATTCGACCGATGTCTTCGGCGACTATGCGTTGGACTTTTTGAAGGAAGGCGCCGAAAGCGGAAAGCCGTGGTTACTGTATCTGGCCTTCAATGCCCCGCATTTTCCGCTGCATGCCTACGAGGAGGACATCGCCCGCTACGAGCCGCTCTATGCGCAGGGGTGGGATACGATCCGCGAAAAGCGGCTGGCCCGGCAAAAGGAACTGGGATTGGTTCCGCAGGACCTGTCGCTTACGCCGCGGAGCGTGATCCCCAAGAATCAGTTCAATACGCAGACCGGCTGGGCGGACAAGGACAATCCCGCGTGGGACTCGCTCTCGGCCGACCGTAGGGCGGACCTGACGCGGCGGATGGCCGTATATGCGGCGATGGTAGATCGCATGGACCGCAACATCGGCCGCGTGATCGCGCATCTCAAAGAGAGCGGACAACTCGACAACACCGTGATCTTCTTCCTCAGCGACAACGGGGCCTGTGCCGAGTGGGACCCGTGGGGCTTCGATGAATCCAGCAGCGCCAAAAATATCCTGCACACCGGCGATGACCTCAAGACCGTTGGCGGTCCCGGCAGCTACATCAGCTACGGCAGCGCTTGGGCGAATGTCTGCAACACACCGTTTCGCCTGTATAAGCATTACGGCCACGAGGGCGGCACGAATACGCCGCTGATCGTGCACTGGCCGGCGGGACTAAAGACTACGCCCGGAGCTTTGACGCGAGAAATCGGACATGTAACCGATCTGATGCCGACGATCCTGGAATTAGCGGGGGTGAGTTATCCGAAGGAATATGATGGCAACACGATCCTGCCGCAGGAGGGGGTAAGTTTGGTCCCGGTTTTCCAAGCCAAACGACTGGCCGAGCGAGCGATCTTCATGGAACACGAGGGCAACCGTGCCGTGCGAGAGGGGCGATGGAAGCTGGTCGCCCTGCAGGGCAAGCCGTGGGAACTCTACGACATGGACTCCGACCCTACGGAGATGAAGAACCTTGCGGTCGAGAATGCCGACCGCGTGACGTTCATGGCCAAGGCCTGGGACGCATGGGCGGTTCGATGCAGGGTTCCTCTGGACCCTGAAAATGAAAAGCTCAAGGGCGGCAATCTTCCCCAAACGCCGCAGATCGCAAACAAACCATTGACGATTTCCTGCCAGGTCGAGCCGCAATCGCCCAACGGTGTCATCCTCGCTCACGGGGGCAACCGACAGGGGTATGCTCTATGGTTACAGGATGGGGAGCTTATTTTTGGCGTTCGTGTCAACGGACAGTTGACGACCGTTACGGCCGCGCAAACACCCTCCGGCAAAATCGCGATCGTCGCCCGGCTGAATCGCGACGGATCGATGCAACTGGAGATCAACGGCCGAATCGCAGGGGAAGGTAAAGCGCCGGGATTGATTCCCGTACAACCCATCGATGAGATGACGATCGGCCGGGATGATAACACCGCTGTAGGTAATTATTCTGTACCCAATTCTCTGCGGGGGAAGATTGAGAAAGTAAACATTTCAACGGAATGATCCGTACAGAGAAAATGTTGGAGCCAAGAATATGCGAGAACTTCAGAACCGCCTGCATTACACCCTGCTTGTGAGTCTTGTGTTTTCGGCTTGTGTTGCGCGTGCCGCCGTACTGGATGATCTTCTCAAGGATGT
>JAAYVQ010000178.1 GCA_012517095.1 Phycisphaerae bacterium
ATCCAGATGAAATCCGTCGGCGAGGCGATGGCGATCGGAAGAACCTTTAAGGAGTCCATGCAAAAAGCCATTCGCTCGATGGAGATCAATCGATATTCGCTGGATTCACGGCATATCGACGCCACGCTATCCAACGAACGGGTCGTCGAGATTCTGCGAACGACGCGATGGGATCGGATGTGGTATCTGGCCGAGGCGCTGCGACGGGAGATTTCTGTTTCCGAGGTTTATGAGTATACGCGAATCGATCCGTGGTTTTTGGAAAACATTCGGGAAATCGTCGAATTCGAGGGCAAACTTAAAGGACTGAAAACTCTTTCGGATTTCGACGCCGTAACGCTGCAGAAGGCCAAGGAATTGGGCTTTGGCGATCGGTACATGGCGTCCCTGATCGGTGTTTCCGAACCGGATTTCCGAAACCATCGATTGTCCCTTGGAATTCGAGCTGTTTATAAAATGGTCGATACCTGCGGAGCGGAGTTCGAGGCGGCTACGCCGTATCTGTATTCAACCTATGAATCCGAATGCGAGGCCAACCCGACCACGCGTCGCAAGATTATGATCCTCGGCGGCGGACCCAACCGGATCGGGCAGGGCATCGAGTTTGACTATTGTTGTGTACATGCCTCGTTTGCGCTGCGCGAGATCGGTGTCGAGTCGATCATGGTCAACTGCAACCCAGAGACGGTGAGCACGGATTACGATACCTCGGACCGGCTGTACTTTGAGCCGCTGACTTTCGAAGATGTGATGAACATCGTCGAAACGGAAAAACCGGACGGTGTGATCGTGCAATTCGGAGGTCAGACGCCCCTGAAACTGGCGGACGCCCTGGGAAAGGCCGGGGTTCCGATCATTGGAACAAGTCCGGCCAGCATCGCCCTGGCCGAAGATCGTAAGCTGTTCAACGAACTGGTCGATGGGCTGGGTCTCAAGCAACCGGCCAGCGGGACAGCAATGTCGTACGAAGAGACCCTTCAGATCGCCCAGCGACTGGGGTACCCAATCCTGGTACGGCCGTCGTTTGTTTTGGGCGGGCGGGCAATGGAGATCGTGTATGATGATTCGTCGCTCAAGGCCTGTGTGGCCCGGGCGCTGGAGGTGTCCGAAGAGCATCCGATTCTCGTCGATCAGTTCCTCGACGATGCGACCGAGTTGGATGTCGATGCCATTTGCGATGGAAAACAAGTGGTCATCGGCGGGATCATGGAACATATCGAAGAGGCCGGCATTCATTCCGGAGATAGCGCCTGTTCACTGCCGCCGTTTTCACTGGCGCCGGCACTGGTGGAAGAGGTCAAGCGACAGACCAAGTTGCTGGCCATGGCCTTGAAGGTCTGCGGCCTGATTAATATCCAGTTTGCCGTCAAAAACGACGAGATCTATATCCTCGAAGTCAATCCACGGGCGTCGCGGACGGTTCCGTTTGTCAGTAAGTCCATCGGGGTTCCGCTGGCCAAGTTGGCCGCCAAGATCATGGCCGGGAAAACCCTGGAAGAATTGGGATTCACGCGGGAGGTCCAAAAGGGGTATTTCTCGGTCAAGGAAGCCGTTTTTCCGTTCCTCAAGTTTCCCGGAGCCGATCCCATGCTCGGCCCGGAAATGCTTTCGACTGGTGAGGTAATGGGGCTGTCGGACGAATTTGGCCTGGCCTATGCCAAATCGCAGATTGCCGCCGGGAATATTCTCCCGCTTTCGGGGACGGTCTTCCTCAGCGTCAAGGATCAAGACAAATCCCGGGCCGTCGAGGTTGCCCGGCATCTGTTTGAAATGGGCTTCAAGATCCTGGCGACCAAAGGGACCTGCATCGCCCTGATCCAGAGCAATATTCCCTCCGAGTATGTATTGAAGATGAGCGAGGGCCGGCCCAATGTCGTGGATATGATCATCAACGGTAAGATCGATCTGATCCTCAACTCGGCCGTGGGCAAAAAGTCGATCGTGGATTCCTTCGCCATCCGTCGGACCGCGCTCGACCGGCAGGTCCCCTATATGACGACGATCCGTGGAGCGATGGCCGTTGTCAAGGCGATTGCCGCCATGAAACACAAATCCTTGGATGTCAAACCCATCCAGGCGTATTACCAATAGGATCAAAGGTATGAAGGCGATTCTGCTGTTGGAAGACGGGACGCAGTTCGAGGGCGATGCATTCGGGGCCCGGGGCATCCGTTGTGGCGAGGTGGTGTTCAATACCTCCATGACCGGCTATCAGGAAATCCTGACTGACCCGTCCTACCACGAACAGATTATCACGATGACCTATCCGCTGATCGGCAACTACGGAACCAATAACGACGATTGGGAATCTCGAAAAATATTCGCCGCGGGATTCATCGTCAAGGAAGCATGTCCGTATCCCAGCAATTGGCGTAATGGGAAATCGTTGGATGCCTACTTGGCGGATAATGGAGTTGTCGGAATTTCAGGTATTGATACGCGAAAACTCGTTCGACACATCCGTACGCAGGGGGCGATGCGGGGTATTCTGTCCTCGGTGGAATTGGATATCCGACGGTTGAAGGACCGACTCGAAAATTATCCGGGACTGGTCGGCCGGGATATCGTCCGCGATGTGACCGTCGATCATGGCTACGAGTGGGACAAGGGCGTCGTGGACGCCATCACCGGCCAGGAAACCCGGCCGACCCCTCGATTCAAAGTCGTCGCATTTGATTACGGAATGAAAACCAACATCCTGCGCCTGTTGCGATCGCATGGCTGCGAAGTGACCGTTGTTCCGGCCGCAACAACCGCCGCCGATGTCTTGGCTCATAAACCCGATGGGGTGTTTCTGAGCAATGGCCCGGGCGATCCGGCCGCTGTCGAGTACGCGATCCGGACGATCCGCGACCTGCTGGGCAAACTCCCGATCTTCGGTATCTGTCTGGGACATCAATTGCTCGGCCTGGCGCTGGGTGCCAAAACCTACAAGCTCAAGTTCGGCCATCGCGGCGCCAATCATCCAGTCAAGAACCTGCGAACCGGCGTTATCGAGATTACCAGCCAGAACCACGGTTTCTGCGTGGATATGGATTCGATCAAGGGCCGGGATATCGAGCTGACCCACCTGAACCTCAACGACCAGACGCCGGAAGGAATCCGATGTGAGGAATTGAAGGCCTTTTCGGTGCAGTATCACCCCGAGGCCTCGCCCGGTCCCCATGATTCTCAGTATCTGTTTGACGATTTTGTCCGGCTGATGAATCCGGATACCCGTTGATCGATTTCATGCCATATTGTTGAACTGTTGATCGTCCATAGATTGGCATGAGATTTTTGTATTTGGAAAGGATCGGCCATGAAATGGAGTTGGCTTCTGAGCATGGTTCTGGCAATGGTCCCAGAAGCGGCGGCGGAAAACTGGCCTTGCTGGCGCGGACCGCGGGGGGACGGAACAAGTTTGGAAACACAAGTTCCCGTCCGCTGGAGCACGACCGACCATATCCAATGGAAAACCCCGATTCCCGGCAAGGGCCACGCCTCGCCGATCATCTGGGAGGACCGGATCTTTCTGATCACCGCCGTCGCCGAGACCAAACAGCGAATGCTTCTCTGTCTCGACGCAAAATCCGGCAATGTCCTCTGGCAAAAGGAGGTCCTTATCTCCCCGCTGGAACGCATCAACTCGCTGAATAGTCACGCCTCTTCAACTCCCGCTACGGATGGCAGTCGAGTCTATGTGACCTTCCTCGACGGCAAAGAAATGTACGCCGCCGCGTATGACTTCGACGGCAATCTTCTCTGGGAAGCCCGGCCGGGTGTGTTTTCCAGCATGCATGGCTATTGTACCAGCGTGATCTTATGGAAGGACAAGGTGATCCTCAACGGCGATCACGATGGCCCCGCGTATCTCGTTGCCCTCGATGCCGCCAACGGAAAGCAGATCTGGAAAACCGATCGGCCCAACAAAACCCGCAGTTATTGCCCTCCGCTGATCCGCACCATCGACGGCCGTAACCAGATGGTCCTGTCCGGCAGTAAGTGCGTGGCCAGCTACGATCCCGATACCGGCGCTCAACACTGGATCATTGACGGACCAACGGAGCAGTATGTCGCTTCGCTGGTCTATAACGGCAAGCTGCTGTTCATGACCTGCGGTTTTCCCGATCGATACATGTTCGCCATCCGTCCGGACGGCAGCGGCAATGTGACCAACACGCATGTCGCTTGGCAGACGACCGAAGATTGTTCCTATGTCCCCAGCCCAATCGCATTCGGCGACTATTTTCTGGTCGTCAGCGATACCGGCGTCGCTTCCTGTCTGGAGGCCGCAACTGGCCGCCTGGTCTGGCGTCAGCGAATGGGCGACAGACACAGCGCCTCGCTGGTCTCCGCCAACGGGCTGGTGTATTTCCTGTCGGATAAAGGCGTGATGACTGTGGTCCGTCCGGGAGGGAAATACGAGAAAGTGGCGATAAATGAACTTGGCGAAGAAACGAATGCCTCCCCGGCCATCAGCAACGGCCGGATGTTTCTCCGGGGCGACAAACATCTGTTCTGTATCGCTCCGGAATAAACGTGTCTGTGTTCAATAAC
>JAAYVQ010000179.1 GCA_012517095.1 Phycisphaerae bacterium
ACATCGAACGCGAAGTTAATGTTGTCCTGGAGATTCGGCGTCAGGCCCATCATCTGCTTACCGCCGACCATCGTACAGCCGGCAACCTTCGCCGAGGCCAGATTGAATCCATCGGCCAGCAAGGTCTTGGTTAGATTCTGCCGTACGGCCTCCGAGAGGGCGTAACGATCATCGAACTTGTCCACCTTGGTCAGCCCCATGATCGCACAGCCGCCGGACCGCAGGATGCTGTGGTAGTCCACCGGATCCAGCGTGGTATAAGGCGAGTTGAGGGAACTCAGACGATTGAAGACATCGAACAGACCTGCGACGGTGTTGTTGATCGTCGGCCAGAAGGCCTTAACCGTCAGACCGGGATACATTTTGCTGATCTTTTCATTGTCGATGATGATCAGCGGCGAGATTTGCCCTTCGCTCGCCAATCGTCCCAGCTCCATTGCGACCTTGTAGGCGTTCTGCGCCACTTGCGGCGACGCTGCCTCGCCGACCGTCGGCAGAGTCATAATCGCCCCGACGGCCTTATTCGGTTCGGCCTCGCCGATCGAGCGGATATATGTCTTGGCCGCGTCCAGCAATTCGACGGCGCTGCCGCCGCCCGTTCCGCCGCCAGCGCCGAAGCAGACCATGACATGATCCACCTCGGTCCCAAAGGTTTTGATCGCCAGATGCAGAATATCCTGCTTGGTCCGCATGACCGCCTCGCGACCGCGGCTCATCTCCTTGCCGGCTCCCTTTTCTCCGATATCCATCAGATATTTCTGCGCCCGGGGCAAATCCAGCAGATCCAGATCGTGCGTTGTCGTATTGACAGCGATGGTCTTCTTGTAGCCGAGGTCGTAAAACGCTTTGACCAGCCGACCCCCCGCCTGGCCGGAACCGATCCAGGCATATCGGGTCGAACCGAAGAATGCGTCCTTGACGCCCGTCTCGATCAGAGGTTTGACCTGATACTGTTCCAACTCCAGAACAGGGATTGTCTCTTTGGGTGCGGGTTTGACCACCGGGGCCTTGACGACAACGGCCTTCTTAGGTGCGGCCTTTCGAACCGGCTTTTTTGCGACCGCTTTCTTGACGGTCTTCTTCGCCGCCTTTTGAACGACCTTCTTCGCCGCTTTCTTGATGACCTTCTTGGCCTTCTTGGACTTGGCCTTCATCGCCACTTTCTTTTTTGCCACCTTTTTCTTGACCGCTTTTTTTGCCTTTGCCATGAGTGATCTCCCAAAGGTATTTTCCATCCATGAACCCGAAAGAGAATCGATCCTTCGGGGCATCGTACCAGCGCACTGGTTTGGAATATGTCGGCGATTATGGGAACCGGCTAAAACAAATTCCGAAGAGAAATGGTCGCAATACCCCGAACCGAAATGGTAAAGATCCGTCAAGCCATCATCACCCCGGGGACGGACACAAAGGGAGAGAATCCTCACGCCCGAACAAACCCACAAGGGTGGAAGACGGGATTCGAACCCGCGACCCTGAGAACCACAATCTCATGCTCTAACCAGCTGAGCTACTTCCACCGTCAACGGAGATTTCCTGAAATACTAAACATACAATTATAACCCAACCCCCATAAGTGTCAATGACAGCTTTTTCTGCGGTAATATTATCGGTAATAATTCAGTCGCTTGCCATCCGGGTTTCCTGGTGGTATCCTGATTATTTCACAGTTGAAAGAGAGAATGACATTGAGATGGAATCCATCATGGAATACCCAAAAAGTATGACGATATCCAGCATTACAATTACGGTTGTTCCGCGATATTGCGAGACGGATCAGGCCGGTGTGATCCATCATACGGTCTATCCGGTCTGGTTCGAGATGGGCCGAACCGAACTTCTGCGAGCCAACGGCCTGGCCTATCGCGACCTTGAAAAAGACGGGGTGCTGTTTGTCGTCGCTGAAATGACCGTAAAGTACCGTCGTCCCTGCTTTTACGACGAATCCCTGGAGTTGACGACCTCCTGCACGCGTATTACTGCCGCTCGCGTCGAGCATTCATACCAAATCAAACGCCCTTCGACCGGACTGCTCCTGGCCGAGGGCTCCACCATCTTGGCTTGTGTGGATTCCCAAGGAAAACCCAGACGGATGCCTGAATTCATGTATCCAGAAGAGTCTGTCTGACTTCATTGTCCGATAATAAACCCATTTGAGAAACTCTAATGTCATTTCGCGTGTTTTTAAGAATTCTTCATATTTTCCTAATTTTTTCTTGAAATCAAAAGCACATTCTGATATAATTCACCTTGTAGTTAATGATGTGCGAGGGGTAAATATGCGATGCATTCAAAACAATCAAATGGTTTTAGCCGTACAAGGCGGAAGGGGTCCGCCGGACAGTCAAGGATGGACGATTTTCTTGTGAGGATATTCGGAGTTTCAAAATGACGAACTGTGTAAGACAATCAATTTTGAGTTGGCCACCGCGGCTTGAGGCCGATGGGCTGGATCCGCCGGGAAAACACCTCGGACCTTTTCTCCCCGGTATGTAAATTTTTCCCGTTTTCTCCATTTATTTTTTCCCCGATTCTTTTGTCCTTCGTGAATGTTTCCCCATCTCAGGTTATCGGACCTCGAATCAATTCATCCCCAACAGAGAATTTGTCTGGGCCGGATTTATTTCGTATGGTTTGATTGTCAACGCTCCTTTCTGAACTCTCTGATTTACGGATCTGTGTGTATGCCGCCGAGGCCGAATCACGACATGATGTGCAACTATTACTGCCCGTGCTGGAATGCACACGGACGAGGCCCGCCGGTTTCTCCCCCAGGACAGATTTAATAACCCTCTCATTGGTTTCTTATCTTCTTGCCTTCCCAGATCTTTTCTTGATACGCTCCGCTTGACAAAGCCGGCCCATCAATCAGGATTAATGGTTATATAATATATAGATATTCCGCCGCCGGCAATTGTCCCAACCCGATTGGTTATGCCCTTGTTGGTCCTTTCGATAAATTCAATTTCCCGTCCATTCCCTGATCTGCTATAATCGCCGCCGATTTCAAAATACCAGAGGATAAACTATGCAGGAAGCGACAATCGGGATTATCGGCGGCACGGGTCTGGGCGATGCCCTCCTGTCGAACATTACTGACGCCCAAACCGTCACCATGGACACTCCGTTTGGCAAGCCCAGCGCTCCGCTGGTTACCGGGCGGCTGGGCGAACGCTCCGTTGTCTTTCTCAACCGCCATGGAAAAGGCCACAAACTCAATCCCAGTTGCGTTCCCTATGCCGCCAACATCTTCGCGATGAAAAAACTCGGCGTCCATTCGCTGTTGGCCAGCGGCGCCGTCGGCTCTCTACGCGAACAGATCGAGCCCGGCCATCTGGTCGTTGTCGATCAGTTTATCGACAAGACTTATCGCCGCCTCGGTTCGTTCTTCGACGAACTCGGCGCCGTCCACTGCGAATTCGATCAGCCCTGCTGCTCGCGCCTTCGTCGCGCAATCCTCCGTTCGGCCGAGTGCACCAGGGCCGTCACCCACGAAACGGGGACCTATGTCTGCATGGAAGGGCCGCTGTTTTCCACCCGCGCCGAATCCCTCCTGCATCGCCAGTGGGGCGCCGACCTGATCGGCATGACCGCCTTACCCGAGGCCAAGTTAGCGCGGCAGGCCCAAATGTGCTATGCTCTAATCGCTCTGGTCAGCGACTTTGATTGCTGGAAGGAACACCCCAAAGGCCGCGACAAACACGACCTGCTCCAGGAAATCCTCGGTAACCTCAACCAGGCCACCGCCAACGCCATCGAACTGATCGCCGCCGTCCTTCGCGGCCGTGAACCGCTGCTCGACGAGGAATGTTCCTGTCGCAAATCGCTCGAACTGGCCGTCTGGACCGACCCCAAGGCCATTCCCTTCGTCAAAAAGAAAAAACTCGGTGTCCTGTTCACCTAAGGTATTCAATGTCAAAAAGCGTCAAAACGATTCTGGTTGGAGTTTTACTGGTTTTTCTGGCCTTCGGCTTCCTGGGTTCGCGCGGTATTTGGCAACCCGATGAGGGTTATTATGTCGCTACAGCGGTGACAATGCAGGAACAAAACAACTGGCTGGTTCCCAAGATGGGGGAGTCAATCTTCTTGGAAAAACCCCCGATGATGTATTGGGGCATCATGGCTGGATTCCAATTTCTTGGCCGTACCGAATTCGCCGCCCGCGCGTTTCACGGTATCTGTTATCTGGCCACCGGGGTAATCGTTATTTTCCTCGGCCGTCGAATTTTCCCCGGGACCGAAGTTGGCCTCTGGGGGGGTGTTATGTTTATGACCATGCCAATACCCTTTATCGCCGCATCGTACATTACACCCGATATGCCGTTAACCCTGATGACCACTCTGGCCATGTTGGCTTTCTGGCAGTCCCTGCAGCCACAAACCCGTCATGCCGACCTGTGGAAAGTGGCGATGTGCGCTATGCTCGGCCTTGGCTTTCTGTGCAAAGGCCCAGCGGCTTTAATTCCCACAGCCGGAATGTTTGTGTATTTAATGATCCACGGCCGTGTACGACAGTACTTCTTTACTCGGTCCGCTTGGATTTGTGCGGCCACATTTCTGGTCACTGGTCTATGGTGGTATGGCTTGATTTCAATCCGTGTCCCCGGGGCTGCCCGGTATTTCTTCGACAATCAGATCTGGGGCCGCCTGGTTTCCGACAAATACGAACGAAATCCCGGCCTCGGGGGTGCCCTAATTTATTTTCCCACAATTCTTCTGGGTTGTTTGCCTTGGTCGATCGGATGGTTTTCCCGACGAAAAGTTTGGATGAACATCAAATCCCCATTGGATATATGGCGATGGCTTGATACGGATCCGGCCGGCTCTTTTCTGTTTTGTTGGATCGTTGTGCCCTTATTGGTCCTTTCTTTGGCAAGTTCAAAGCTTCCGTTGTATTCATTGCCGCTTTTCCCGGCGCTGGCGATTGGTTCAGCGGCTTTATGGATACGGGATAACTCCGTCGATGGTATTCTTCGGCCGGACCATTTGCGTCGAACTGTTATCACCATTGTCATCTGGAGCGGGATAATGTTACTGATTCGTTTATGCTTGGCTTTCTATCCCACACCCAATGACATGCGAAACTTGTGGGCCGAGATAAAGCCCCATCTTCCCTCCGGTTTATACGAAATTCTTACCTTGGACGAACCGGCCGATGGGCTGGTGTTTTATGGTGCTCACGAGGTGGAAAATATCACGCTTCGGCCCAATCCGTATCCGTTTTTTACGATGCCCGAAACGCTTCCGTACGAATTGGGAGAAATTCAAGACGACCAGCACCCCTATCAAATCATAGCTCACAATCCAAAAATACTTTCCCTGATCCGAAATTTATTGCACCAAAGAGAAATTCGTTTTCGGGAAGTACCTCTTCGATTTGAACGAACTCTTCTGCTTTGCGATCGATTCCAACCATCCGAATCCGAGATTCCATCAGAGTGAACCATGGACCTCACCCAAAAAGACTATGTTGTCGTGATTCAGTGCTCGTTGGTCAAGCAGCGCTGCCCCGGTTACCTGTGCGAAAAGGCGTTTCACGAACGCACCGGCGGCTTTGCCGACTATCCAAAAGATCGGAACTACCGGATGATCTTCATGGAATGCGGCGGCTGTTGCGGCCGGGCCGTGCACCGTAAACTCACCCTGCTCAAACGCACGATCCAGAAAAAGGAAGGCCTCGACAAATGCCGCATCGTCGTGCAACTGTCCTCCTGCATCAGCAAGAATAACTACCACGGCCCACCCTGCCCGCACCTGGGCTACATCAAAGAACTGGTGGCCCGTATCGGCCTGGACCTTCGCGAGGATACCGTCATTAGCCAAAAGTCCGAACAGCGCCGTAAAGAAGGCGTCTATGATTACGCCAATTTCAATCTGAAGCGCAACACTTCGGGTTGGCCCAGAACACCTCGGCCGGGGTCCGATAGCCCAAGCACTTCCGGGGTCGATTATTCAACAATCGCTCCACCCTGTCAACCTCCGAATCCGACACCTGCGTA
>JAAYVQ010000180.1 GCA_012517095.1 Phycisphaerae bacterium
AATGGATCGAATCAATCGATACCCGAACAGCATGAAATGGATTCTGTTTGTTCTTCTGATGGTTGGAATTATTCCGCAATTGTCCCAGGCGGCAGGATATCTGAAGACCCAGGGTCAGAACATGGTCGATGAAAGCGGCAAGGTTGTTCTCTTACGCGGAGTCGGCCTGGGCAACTGGCTGTTGCCGGAAGGGTACATGTGGAAATTCGGCGATCAGGGCGACCGGCCCCGCAAGATCGAGGCCCTCGTCGCAGAGATGATCGGTCCGGAGGCGGCGGAGAAGTTCTGGCTGGAATTCCGCCGTAACTATATCACCGAGGCCGACATTCGGCGAATCGCCGAGCTTGGATACAACTCCGTTCGTCCGGCCCTCAATGCGCGTCTGTTTCTCACCGAAGGCGACAATCCCGTCGATGTCGCCGAAGGGTATGAGCTGTTGGACAATCTCGTCGGCTGGTGCAGGAAGCACAAGATTTATGTGATCATCGACATGCACGGGGCGCCCGGCGGCCAGACGGGGACCAACATCGACGACAGCCCGCGCGACCAGGCGGAGTTGTTCGCGGATCCAAAATTCCAGGACCGGCTCGAAGGCCTGTGGGTCAAGATCGCCGACCGCTATAAAAATGAGCCGACCGTCGCCGGATACGACCTGCTCAATGAGCCGATGCCCAAGCGCACCGGCGCGTTCGACAAATACAAAGACCGGCTGGAACCCTTGTATCGCCGGCTGACAGAGGCCATCCGCACCGTCGATAAGCGACACATGATCACGCTGGAGGGGGCCGACTGGGCCAACGAATGGTCGGTCTTCACCGAGAAATTCGATGACAACCTGTTCTATCAATTCCACTTTTACTGCTGGGACCGGCCCGACAAACTCAGCAGCATTGATCAGTACCTCAAGCGGCGCGAGCAGCTCAACGCCCCCGTCTGGGTCGGCGAGACCGGCGAGAAGAACAACACGATCTACTGGGGTACGATGCAGTTATTCGAGGCCAACAATATCGGCTGGTCGTTCTGGCCGTGGAAGAAGATGGATGCCAACAACGGCATCTATTCCGTCAAACGGCCGGCCGGATGGGATGAGATCGCGGCTTTTTCGCGAGGTCGGGCCAAACCGTCGAAGGAGACGGCACAGAAGGCATTCGACGAATTGCTGGATAATGTCAAGCTGGAAAACTGCGTCTTCTACCCGGATGTCGTCAACGCCATGTTCCGCCGTGCCCCGGGCAAAGTCGAGGCGGAAAACTATGGCCACGAGGGGGCCGGAAAGTCTTACTTTGTGAAGGACGGCTCGCAGAAGTCCAAGTTCTACCGGACCTCCGAGCCGGTGCCGGTGGAGATGCCCGCGGCGGAAGGTAATCGTTTCCGTTCCGAGCAAAGCGTTCGCCTGCAGGCCGACGAATGGACGGCCTATACGATTCATAGTCTGGGGTCTCAGGAGTACAAAGCGATCGCGAGGGTCAAGACCGTGAATGCACCGGCTGAGTTTCAATTTTCGATCGGCCAGCAGAAAAAACCCATTTCCGTCAGCAGTGCCGAATGGACCGAGGCCGATCTGGGCAGCGTCGAGCTGGCCGAAGGGGCCAATCGATTCGAGGTTAAGGTTACCAAAGGCACGATTCAGATCGACTGGATACGGTTCGAGTAAGTTATCTGCTTCGATATCCGATCCGAATCAGCGGTTCAGTTTGATCCTCGCATAGCGAAGGTTGGGATTGTCGTCGGCGATTCCGAACAGGTCGATTGTGTCCGATGGTTGAGTCCCGCCGCGCGTTGTGGCCGTAAAGAAACTGCC
>JAAYVQ010000181.1 GCA_012517095.1 Phycisphaerae bacterium
CTGCCGATCCTGCTGACGGTAATCGGCGAGGCCAATGAGCCGCGGGTAGCCAGCGTCAAGCGGCTGATGAAATACAAGAAGGCCCGCAGCAAGGCGGAACTGCCCAAAGAATCGGCCGAGGCGCAGTATGCTGATTTGACAAAGCGCGGATTGGCGATCCGGCAATGGGACCTTGATACCGTAAAGGCCGATCTGGCCTGGTGCGGACGGGACGGTTCGCCGACGAAAGTCCATCGGATTCAGAGCGTGGTCCTGACGGCCAAGGAGACCAAGCAGGTTCCGCCGACCGAAGAGGGGATCGCCGCGATGGTGCACGAACTGATTGTTGACCATACTCTTGGATAATCCCGCTCCAAGCGGAATCGATAGAAAGGAAAATCATGATTGAAGTCAATCCCGCCGGCGATGTTTGGATTTTTGCCGAACAGCACCATAACAAGCTTGAAGAGACACCGCTGGAGCTGATGAGCAAGGGAAGGAAACTGGCCGATCAGCTTGGCGTCAAACTTGGATTGCTGCTGTTGGGTCAGCGATGCGAAGGGCTGGTCGATCGGCTCAGCCATAACGGGGCCGATACGGTGTATCTGGCCGAGCATCCGCTGCTGGAGCATTACCAGACGAATTCCTATGCCCGCGTCATCTGCGATCTGATTACGCGTCACAAACCCCAGATCGTGCTGTTTGGCGCGACGCCCTGCGGTCGGGATCTGGCTCCGCGAATCGCCAGCGCGATGAAGGCGGGCCTGACCGCCGACTGTACCGACTTGCAGATCGGCGACCACGAGGTCAAGAAGACCGGCGAAGTGTATAAAAATCTGTTGTTCCAGGTTCGCCCGGCCTTTGGCGGTAACATCATCGCGACGATTATCAACTTCGACCGCTGGCCGCAGATGGCAACTGTTCGCGAAGGCGTGATGCCGATGCCGGTACCGAATACCGCCAACAAGGCCAAGCTGGTTCGCGATGCGGTACATCTGACGCCGGACGACCTGCCGATCCAGATCCTCCGCGAGCAATTCCAGGAAAAGAAGGTCAACCTGAAGGCCTCTCGCGTGATCGTGGCGGGTGGGGCTGGTCTGGGGAGCAAGGAGAATTTTCAACTGGTCTGGGACTTGGCGCACTGTCTGGGCGCGGCGGCGGCCGGGACGCGGGCGGCCGTGGATCTGGGATTCATCGACCGCGATCATCAGGTCGGCCAAACCGGAACGACCGTCCGACCGAGCTTGTATGTGGCCGTCGGAATCAGCGGGGCGATTCAGCATCAGGCCGGAATGAGTGAAAGCCAGAAGATCGTCGCGATCAACAACGACCCCGAGGCGCCGATCTTCAATGTCGCCCACTACAAGATCGTCGGTGATCTGAATGAAGTCGTTCCGATGATGATCAAAGCATTGAAAGAGAAAAAGTAAATCCTGGAAAAGGATGCATATATGGCAAACTTTTACAAAGATAATGATGATATTCAGTTTCTGATGCGGCACCTGGATCTGGGGGAATTGGCCCGTTATCAGGAAGAAGGATTCCGTTTCGCGAAGGAATGCGACTATGCTCCGGCCGATGCGGCCGAAGCGATCGACAACTACGGCCGTATTTTGGACACGGTCGGCGAATTGAGCGGCAGTTTTATCGCGCCACGAAGCGAAGAGATCGACCGCGAAGGCAATACCCTCAACGAAGACGGTACGGTGACCTATGCCAAAGGAATCCGCGAATCGCTGGATGCGTTGTCGAAGGCGGATGTGATGGGTTTTACGCTTCCGTATCGTTTTGGCGGGTTGAACTGCCCCAATCTGATCTATACGGTCGCAACGGAGATCGTTTCGCGGGCGGATGCCCCGCTGATGAATATCTTCGGCCTGCAAGGCATTGCCGAGACGATCAACGCCTTCGCCGATGAGCCGATCAAGCAGCAATACCTTCACGATTTTTCAGCTGGCCGTGTGACGGGGGCGATGGTCCTGACCGAGCCGGACGCCGGCAGCGACCTGCAGGCGGTGAAGTTACGGGCGTACCAGGATCAGGATGGGAACTGGTATCTGCATGGCGTCAAGCGGTTCATCACCAACGGTTGCGGCGAAGTGCTGCTGGTCATGGCCCGCAGCGAACCCGATCGCAGCGGCGGACTGGGGTTGAGCTTGTTCGTCTGTGACCGCGGGCCGACCGTCCGCGTGCGACGATTGGAAGAGAAACTCGGCATCCACGGCTCGCCGACCTGCGAACTGTTCTTCGACAACACGCCATGCAAGATCATCGGCGAGCGACAGCGCGGCTTGGTGACGTATGTGATGGCCCTGATGAACGGGGCCCGTGTCGGTATCGCCGCACAGTCAATGGGGATCGCCGAAGCGGCCTGGCGCGTGGCGCGGGATTATGCGGCAAGCCGTGAGCAATTCGGCGGGCCGATTGAACGGCTGCCGGCGGTGCGGGATCTGGTGACGAACATGAAGATCGACATCGAGGCCGGGCGCGCATTGCTTTACGAAACCTGTCGCGCGGTCGATATCGAAATCGGAATCCTCAAGGCCCTCGAAAATCCCGCGACTCCAAAGGACACGGCTAAGGAGCTCAAGAACCTGGGCCGCAAATACAAGCGGTTGACCGCGATGCTGACTCCGATGAGTAAGTATTACTGTTCGGAGATGAGCAACCGCGTGTGCTACGATTCCATCCAGGTTCTTGGCGGAAGCGGGTATATGCGGGACTATCCCGTCGAGCGGCTATCCCGCGATGCGCGGATTACGACGATTTACGAAGGAACCAGTCAGTTGCAGATCGTTGCGGCAGTTCGCGGCGTCTGCGGCGGTACGACGGAAAAATATCTCGAAGAAGCCGCCGTCAAAACCTATGATCCTGCCGTTCAGGATTTGCTGGGGTTGCTTATCGAGGGAACTGAACAACTCAAGCGAGGAATCGCTTTTGTCAAAGAAGCCGGCGTCGATTACATGGATCTGTTCGGCCGCGAGCTGGTGGATATTGCCATCGACCTGATCGTCGGGTATCTGTTCTGCGATCAGGCGGGTACAAAGGTGGCGATGGATGTCGCCATCGCCGAGTCGGCGGGCAACGGATCACCCAGGACAATCTCGATGAAGGAGCGCAAAGCCAGAATCGCGCGGCGATTTGTCACGCGTAACGCCCCGAAGATCAAGGCCCTGACCGAGCGGATCTGCAGTGGAGACCGTTCGACCTTCAGCGAATATGAGGCAATCGTCGGCCCGGTCCCGGAACTTGGTTGATTGACGAACGCCAACGACCCGGAAGGAACTGCTATGTTGCAGGCCGTGATCTTCGATTTTGACGGCGTTATTGCCGACTCTGAGCCGATTCACTGCCGGGCCTTTCTGGAGGTCCTTCCGCAATTCGGTTTTCCGCTGACTGAGGATATGTATTACCGTGACTACCTCGGCTATACGGATGCCGATGCGCTGGATGTATTATCAAGAGATTTGAAAGTCCCCATCGACGAGGCGACCCGCCGGCGGGCGCTGGAACTAAAATCGCGTCGATTTGAAGAACTGATCCAAAACGAAAAGCCCATCATCTCGGGAGTTCCAGCATTTGTCCGGATGCTCCATTCGAATCGAATCCCGCTGGGGATCTGTTCCGGCGCTTTACGGAGCGATATCGATCTGATCCTCGAAGGCAGCGAATTGCAGGGGGTCTTCGATGTTGTTGTATCCGCTGATGATGTGACCAAGGGAAAACCCGATCCGCAAGGGTTTGTGTTGACCCTTCACCGACTTAGCGATACGGTTGGGCGATCCATCCCGGCTGAAAGTTGCGTAGTCATCGAGGATTCGTTGTGGGGTCTTCAAGCCGCAAAAACCGCCGGCATGAAAAGGATTGCCGTTACTCATACCTATCCTTCGGGACAGTTAGCTCCGCAGGCGGATCGGGTGGTGAATTCCCTTGGCGAACTCACTTTGTCTGACCTTCATTCCCTGTGTGTTCAGTAGTCCCGTCTTATCCAGCTAAATGTCGAATGACTTGAAAAATACAGAATATTGAATAGATATGGCCATTTATTGGGGGGGGCTTGACTTTTTGTCTTTTCGGACTATACTCTAATATCCATTCTTGGCCGACCTACCAAGTTTTGGAGGTGGGATAGCCGAATTCCCATTTGAGTCCGGGGCGGGAAGTCATTCAGGTTGTATGGCGGGGATCGGCGACAACGAGATGGGCCGACTGGATCGCGTTCAACGACGGAGCAGAATGTCAGGTAAGTTTGATCAGAATCTGGTCAGCCGAATTCAGCAGGCCAGCGATATTGTTGAGGTGATTTCCGAACACCTCGCCCTTCAACGGAAGGGAAGAGATTTTGTGGGATTGTGTCCGTTCCACGCGGATCACCGCCCGAGCATGTATGTCAGTCCGTCCAAGCAAATCTTCAAGTGTTTCGCCTGCGGAGCGGGGGGGGATGTTTTTAAGTTTATCCAGTTGCGGGAGAATCTGTCGTTTCCGCTGGCGATCCAGCGACTTGCCGAACGAGCGGGAATCGTATTCGAGGCCTCGCAGCGGCGGACGAATGATGGGATTGTTGATGAAGTCGATCCCCGCGAATTGGCCCGCATCAATGTCGCAGTCCAGAGATGGTTTGTATCGAATCTAAAGGATCCGCAAAAAGGGAAAGTTGCTCGGGAGTATATCGACAAACGGAAAATCAATGCCGAGTCCGTCCAGCGATGGGGACTTGGATATGCCTTGGATGGCTGGGATTCGCTGGTTTCGACTGCTGGCAAAAAGATCGGCGACAAGATGTTGGTCGCGGCGGGACTGGCCGTGACCTCTCAGGAAGGTCGGTGTTATGATAAGTTCCGGCATCGGCTGATGTTTCCGATCGTGGATGTTACCGGACGGGTGATCGCTTTTGGAGGTCGAACGCTGGGCGACGATCCGGCAAAATATATGAATTCGCCTGCCACGCCGTTGTTCGATAAGAGTCAATGTATGTATGGGCTTGATCAGGCCCGTCAGGAAATCGGTGTCTGCGGCACGGCTGTTGTCGTCGAAGGTTATACGGATGTGATTATGTGCCACCAGTTCGGCTGCCGGAATGTGGTCGCTACGCTGGGCACAAGTTTCACAGACGGTCATGCCCGCTTGTTGCGGCGATATGCCAAGCGAATCGTGTTGGTATTTGACAGCGACACTGCCGGTCGCGAGGCGGCCAATCGGGCGATGGAAGTCTGTCTATCCCAGAAGATAGACATCCAGTTGGCATTTGTTACCGAGGGCAAGGACCCATGCGATTTTCTTCTGGCTGCCGGGGCCGAGGCCTTTCGACGGATTCTCGAAAACGCGATTGACATTATGGATTATAAGTGGCGGCGGTTACAGGATGAGCTGGCCGGTTCGGGGACCCAGATGGAACATCGGGCCGCCGTCGAGGACTATCTCAAGTCGGTCGCCCTGGCGGCGCGGACCTTCCAGTTGGATCCGGTGGCCAAGGGATGGATCGGAAACAAGCTGGCCAATTTGACGGGCATGAAAGAATATTATGCCCGCGAAGAAATCGCCCGTTTTTTTGGCCGAATGGAAAAGAATTCCGGTTTTGCCCAGCCAAACCAGCAAGTAGTCAGTCTGGGTACCGGGAAAGACATTCGAGTCCGGGCCCAGGCGGAAATAATAAGCGTCCTGCTGAACGAACCGAAGTTGTTCGATTCGTTTCGCGACAGGATGGAATTGGATTGGTTTACGGAACCGGCGTATCGGCCGATTGCCGAAGCGTTGTGGAGCCGGTTACGGGAAGGGCGGGAGGTGACGGAAGCGGGTTTGCTGACCGAAATTGAGGATCCGGCTTCGGCGGCGGCCCTGGTGGATTTATCGGAAATTGGGCGGGTCAAGCAACGATTTGCGGACCGGCTCTCGCAGGCGATCGAGACGCTGGAGGACCTGGAACGGGCCCAACAGCTTCGACGGATTCGTGCCACACTCACGGACGAGGATACGCAACAATTGCGAGCGATCAGCGAAATGCTGAGTAAGAAGAATGTGAGGAACCCCGGGTTGTTACCCCGGTGATGGCTCGTTTTGCGAAAGGGCATCCATGACAAAAAAGCGAAACAAGGCGCGTTCAACGGCCCGACCCTCTCGGCCGGCCGGCAAATCCTCCGCCTCCATAGGCAAGACGGCCCGTTCCGGCAAACCCGGTTCAGGCAAGGCCCCCGCCTCCGGATCCAAGGCAAAGAAGAAAACAACCATGAATATCGCAAGGACCTCTCAGGTGGAAGCAGTCAAGACCAAGCATGCGCCCGAACCGGGCGAATCGGGAAAGCACGCGGTAACCGACAAGAAGAACCGCCGCAAATCAATCGAATCGGCGCCGACACCGGCGTCATCGATTCCGGGCAAGCCCCTCGATGAGATTGAAGCCAAGATACGAATCATTATCGAAAACGGCAAGAAAAACGGCTTTCTGACATACGAACAGATTAACGACCAGTTGCCGGATGAAGCCATTACGCCGGCTCGTCTGGATAGTTTGCTGATGACCCTGGATGAATTGGGTGTTCAGATTCTTGACGAAGGCGATGCCCTGAAGGTGGGAGAAGAAGACTTCACCGATACCGAAGCCGTCGGGGTGGAGGAAGACGAGCTGGCTGTCAAGGAGGACGAGGAACTCGAGCGGGTCGTCGGAGAAAGCGAAGGCAGAAGGATCGACGATCCGGTCCGAATGTACCTGACCCAGATGGGTGAGATTCCCCTCTTGTCGCGCGAAGAAGAAATTTCCCTGGCCAAGAAGATTGAGTTGACGCGGCTGGCGTTCCGTCGTCGGGTGCTGGAAAACGACTATTCGGCGCGCAACGCCGTGGAAATTCTCCAGCAGGTCGCCGACGGCACGCTGCCGTTTGACCGGACGATGAAGATGAGCACGACGGAGAATCTGGTCCGTGCCGTCGTCAAGAGCCGGATGCCCCTCAATTTGCAGACGGTCAACAAACTGTTGGATCGTAACGCGACGATGTTCCAGCGGTCAATCCACGCTGCGACCCTCGACGAGGCCAAGAAAGACATACGCCAGATCCGGCGAAACCGTCGCAAGGTGGCCACGATGCTGGAAGAACTGAGTCTGCGAACCAGCCGAATTCAGCCAATGATGAAGAAGCTGCAGGGGATTCGTCAGAAGATGCGCCAACTGGAGCAGGTCATCGAAGTCGGACCCAACCGGGAATATACCGAAGAGGACATCGCTTCGATGAAACAGGAACTCAAGGGCCTGCAGGATCTGATCATGGAAACCCCGCGGCAGATCGACAAGCGATTGCGATCGATCGAATCCGTTTACAAGCAGTATGAACAGGCCAAACGCGATCTATCCGGTGGAAACCTGCGGCTTGTGGTTTCCATCGCCAAGAAATACCGCAACCGCGGCCTGAGCTTTTTGGACATCATTCAGGAAGGCAACACGGGCCTGATGCGCGCAGTCGATAAGTACGAGTACCGCCGGGGTTATAAGTTCAGCACTTACGCCACATGGTGGATTCGACAGGCAATCACCCGTGCGATCGCCGATCATGCCCGGACGATCCGAATCCCGGTGCATATGATCGAGACGATGAGCAAGTTACGGACGATTAGCAAGAACCTGCACCAGGAGCTCGGCCGCGAAGCGACGATTGAGGAAATCGCGCACGAAGCCCAAATGAGCGTTGTGGAAGCCCGTCGGGTGATGAAGATTTCCAAGCATCCCTTTAGTCTGGACCGCCCCATCGGCGAAAGCGAGGACAGTTACTTTGGAGACTTTATAGAGGACGAAAGTGTTGAATCGCCCGTTCAGTCGGCCACGCAGGAAATGCTGAAAGAACGAATCGAAGATGTCCTCAACACCCTGACCTACCGCGAACGCGAGATCATCAAACTGCGGTATGGTATCGGCGACGGTTACACCTATACTCTCGAAGAGGTCGGGCGAATCTTCAAGGTTACCCGCGAGCGCGTTCGGCAGGTCGAGGCCAAAGCCATTCGCAAATTACAGCATCCCGTGCGGGCCAGAAAACTGGAAGGTTTTCTCGACCATAAGATGGGATAGCCGAAAACGCCGAGGGCGATCAGAGCTTGACGAAACCGGCCAGACCGCCTTTGCCCTTTTCCGCCTGGAACTTGCCGCACCAGTCCACGTCATAGGTGATCGGCCAGATTCCCTCGAAACACTGTTTTCCCTCTTCGGAGTAACAGGCCAGCTGGGGTTCGCTGACCCGGCATTCCCCGACATTGCGTCCAGGAACTTTACCGCAATGCCGGGCGTTGTCCCCGAAGGGCAGGGATTGATCGTCCACGGAGTGCCACCAGCGACAATCGGCACAGCGACCATGATCGTCGGCGGGTTGTTCTTTTTTTTCCACATGGAACACTTGTCCGCTTGGATTCGGCTGCATCGTCCATCCTACTCCATAACAAGGTTAAGGGCCGAATATTTCGGCCTGACGCTATATTCATCCGCATGAGCCGAAGGGCTTTTATGCGGATTCCGATCCAATCAAAGGTCGATAGAGACTTGGAGGGCGGGGACCGAGGATGTTGGTCAGAGTGCCGATTCGTTCGATCGAGCATTCGATGGTATCGCCGGGCTGGAGGAATTGACCCGTCGCCATTCCGACGCCGGCCGGGGTTCCCGTGGCAATGCAGTCTCCGGGTTCCAGAGTCATCAGGTGGCTGAGAAACGATACGATCTGATCGACGGAGAAAATCATCTGGGATGTGTTGGCTTTTTGCCGGATTTCGCCGTTGACTTTCAGTTCCAATTGAAGATTCTGTGGATCGGGGATTTCGTCGGCGGTAACCAGCCAGGGACCCAGCGGCAGAAATCCGTCCGACCATTTTCCGTTGAGCCAGTCATAAAACTCGTCCCAAGGCCTGACCGCCCGGCCTGCCGAAAAGGTGACGCTACGGGCAGAAATGTCGTTGGCGATCAGGTAACCGGCGATATGTTCCCGGGCCTTATGTGGGGGGATACAGTATGTATGACGGCCGATCATTACGGCCAGCTCGATTTCATAGTCAACCTGTTCGCTGTACGCCGGCCAGGGGATGGTCGAACGATGACCCGTCGCGGCCGTAGGGGGCATCAGAAAAGGCCTTGGAACGGTGGTTTTGGCGGGACTTTCGGTCAGGCCAAGAGACTTGCCGGTTTCCCGTATATGTTCGCAGAAATTCCCTGCCAGTCCGAGTAACTTACCCGGACGGGGCACCGGGGCCATAAACTTCAGTTGGGCCGGATCAAGAAATGAGGCCGCCGTCTTTTCCAGTTCGGCAATCTGCTTGAGACATTCGGGACCGCGAATCAGAATTTCCTTGATGCTGTGGGGACGAACGGGACCTGAACAGTGAGAAGGAATGTCGATAATTCCGCGTTCCGTCACCAGACCGCAGGAAATCCGGGGCTCTCTGATATACGATGCAAGCTTCATGCCTGACTCTCCGTAAATCGAACCACTCCGATTATATCCGGTTTTGGAGTGCAGGGAAATCAGAGAAGAAAATTTTTTTGAGAATTTCTGTTGCCGGATGCAAAAGAGTCTGATAGATAGTTATTTGTTCTTTGAAAAGACATCGCATGCGATATCAGGTCCGGGGCCGGTCGGCCTTGGATCAAAACGGGAATACGGTGAAAATCCGTAGCGGTCGCGCCGCTGTAAGCGTCCAGTGCGAAGGAATCCTTCGCCGATCCCGATGGCAGATGTCCCACTGTCCGTGTTTTGGATGGGAAGGGAGCCGTCGGGAAGGACGCCAGCCAGAAAACCTGCCTGAAATCGTTGGCACAGGAATGTTCTCGCGTCAGGGACAAACGGTGCGCACGGCCTTCAATATCCGTAGTTTGGCTGATGATTCCAACCGTCGTTCTCCGCGTGAGGACGACGGTTTTTTTATTCTTCCGATTTTAATACCACCAGTAAGACTGGTGGATGGAAATAACCGTTGTCTTCCCGTTGTTTTGGAAGACAACGGGCAAGCTATGCTTGAACCCGAAAATGCCACCGGTTTTAACCGGTGGTAGTTTACTC
>JAAYVQ010000182.1 GCA_012517095.1 Phycisphaerae bacterium
CGAACGATTCGAATTCCCGCAAAACCATCAGATATGCGATAATTTCGGCCTCTGCAGTGAGTGCGATGTGAAGGTTAAGACAAATCGGTATCAACAGTTCGGTTATACATCCGTGGATATCCGAACGATGGAACCGATGAAGTCGGAGGGGACAACATCCACCGATCCGCAGCGGATCCAGACGGGATAGAACCATCCCTCCGTGAATTCAGGTCATTTCCGAGCGAGTCCAGAGGACACTTGAGCATGAGACGATCAGTTAGGTGGGCCGTTCCGGGTGTGATTGGCGTGTATGAAAATCCGACAGACTTCGATCCACTCGCAGAGTTTTGGATGTCCTCCAAAGAATATAAATCTTTGAAACCAAAGGAGTTAATGTTGTGCGTGGGCAGTCCGTGACCCTGGCATAGATATTGCTTTGTAACCCACGGGGACGGAGTATGCCCGCAGCGCAGGATCGACCCTGTTCAAGGGGTACTTCGGTGGAATGATTGGGTTGACGGACGAAAGGCTGCTGAATGAGTTTTACCGATGCTCTTCGTGTCATCGCAGATCTTGAGTGTCAATGGGATGTCAACGCGGTTCGTTATGACGGCGTTGCTGTTTGGCCGATCATCCGAAACGCTTTGACCGCGAGTCTGGAAAATCCTCACAATCCCACTTTCCGACAATCCCGAAACGGCCAATACAATCTCTGGTCTTACCTTCCGGATTCGGCCCAGTTGAAGTCATTGGAGGCCTACGGAGGGGTGGACTTTCTGTTTTGGACTCGCTGGAACGAGTATCGACGCCAGATCCACGGACGGTATTACGGATTGTCCGATTCGTATCTGGAGATGGTCAAGGACTCGCATCGGGTTCTGAAGATTGAATTGGACAGCGGTCTCATCAAGACCACAAGCCCGCGTTTTTATCCGATGGAAATTATTCGTTATCAACAATCCCGTATTCCCTGTCCGGTTGGCCGGGATGATATCCAAAATTTTCAGGCCCTCCGACAGAGAGTCCTCTCGCTTTGTTCCATCGATATGGACGAAGGAGTGATTCTCGAAATCCTTCATAACACCGAACAGTACCACCTGTTCTTTTTGGATGTTCTGCAACGAATTGGTCCCAGGATTGTTTCGCTGATCTGTTACTATACCTGTCCGATTGCAATGGGTTTGATCCGGGCCTGTCGTGATTTGGGTATACCGACAGTGGAATTACAACACGGAATTGTTCCCCAGAGCCCCTACTATGAGCGTTGGACTCGAATACCGGAAGGGGGATACGAATACCTTCCGGACTATTTTTATGTGTGGGGGGATCTGTTCCGAGACGCAATCGCGGCCTTTCGGCCGGCCGGTTGCCGTCATCATCTCCCGGTTGTCGGATCCCATGAAGACTTGCGAAAAGCCCTGCAGGAGCCGGGAACGCCGAGGGAAGGTCTTGATCCGGGGTTTCTGTCGGAGTTGAAACGACCCGGTAAGAAGATCCTGGTCACGCTGGAGTATCCTGCGGACGGGATTCCGTCTCATTTGGTGGATGCGATGCGGACCAGTCCCCGGGACTGGCTGTGGCTGTTACGATGTCATCCGCGATTCCGGGATCAAAAGCAGCCGTTCATTGACCTTCTGTCCCGAAATGGAATCGATCATTATGAAATCGAACGAGCCACCGATCAGCCATTATTTGCGTTGCTCAAATCGGTTCACGCCCATTTAACCAGTTTTTCTTCGGTGTGCATTGAAGCGTTACGGGTTGGCGTTCCGTCGCTGTTATATAGCCCCGTTGGTTATGAATATTTCAAAGAGTATGTCCAGAAAGGATTTCTGGGATACGAACCGGATTCGGCGGAGAATCTGCTGCGGTGGATCAATACTCCAAAAGATCCGGCCGTAATCCGGCAGCAGGGAGAGCGGTTCTTCGCGATGGAGCCGGGACTCGGCCGGCGGGTTTTTGAGACTCTCTTGAAGGAGTCAATTCCGCGTCAACCCCAAATCCGCCTTCGGGGGTATCGGGCGGCCAACTTGAATCGGTTGGGACAGGATCATGTGCGACATGGCAATCTGCCGGCGGCGATTGAAATCTTCTCCTCCGCCATCCGGTGTGAGCCGCAGGATCCGGAAGCGTACAACAATCTGGGTGGTTTGTGCTGGCACATGGGTCATTACGACCAGGCCCGTCGCTTTATTGAAACGGCGATGCAGATCGATCCGTCCAATGAACGAACGGTTCAGAACTGGCGTCGTTTACGGAAGGCCCAACCGGCGGGAACACGGACTTCGATGGCCCTCGAAGCGGGAATCGGATGTCCGAAATCGTGAGTTCTGGAGAGGAATATCGATGAGACATTATCGTCTGGTCCGACTGGCGGGATTGCATTATGTGGGCGAAGAATTGTATCGCGACAATCCGCATTTGCGGGATTTGAGCTACGCCCAGCAACAACAATGGTTGTTTTCGGAGGCGTATGTCTATTCCAATGGGATCTCCGCGGCTTTGGGAAGGATGGGCCATGAGATCCACGAAATCGTCTATGATCTCAAGCCCATGCAGGAAACCTGGGTGCGGGAAAACGGTGCCCACTACAATCCGGAATCCTGGAAGACGGAAATTGCATTTCGACAAATCGAGTCGCTTCGTCCGGATGTGTTGTACATCCAGGGGAGTACGCTTCCGTACCCCCTCTACAAGCAATTGAAGAAGATGTTTCCCTTCCTCAAACTGGTTGTCGTTCATCGAGGTTTTCCCGGCGCATACAAGGAATTGGCCGCGGTGGATTTGCTTTTGATCGGCATGCCGTCGATGGTTCGCCGGTACCGCCAGGAGGGAGTGGACGCCAAACTGGTATATCACGCTTTCGACGACCGGATCCATGACAAACTGGCCGCGGCCGGTTATACGAAAAGTTCCTATGAATGCGATTTTTCGTACCTCGGCTCATCGGGATTCGGACATCAATCCCATGCCAATCGTTATTGGGACTTGCTTGGGCTGTTCGAGAAGACCGACATCCGCATGTGGCTGGATGAACAGCAACAGGTTCAGGTCCAGACCCGTAATCTTCTGCGGGACATCGGATATTCCGGAAATCATGAAGAACTGGCCATGGCCCTGGTTGGATTGACCCTGATCCCAGCCGACGCCGAAGATCTCCGCAAAAAACTGGCCATCCTTCCGGAGAAGATGCAATCGGCCCTACAAGCCAACCGGAACCGACAGGGATATCCGTTGAAACCGCTGGGGGCCCTGTTCCCACAACGGATTCATCCCCCCGTATTCGGGCTCCGGATGTATGACTTGATGCGTCGTTCGAAAATCAGCTTCAACAATCACATGTCCCAATCCTGGGGGAGCGTCGGAAATCTCCGGATGTACGAATCCACCGGAATGGGCACTTGTCTGTTAACCGACACCGGAGATAACATCCGGGATTTGTTTGAGCCGGATCGGGAGGTCGTGACCTATTCGTCGATGGACGAATGCGTCGAAAAAGTCCGGTATCTGCTGGATCATGACGATGTCCGACGGCAAATCGGAATCGCCGGACAGAAAAGAACCCTGCGGGATCATACCATGAACAATCGGGCTCAGCAGGTGGATTCCTTGATCCAGGAATGTTTGAATCGGGGGACCCCGATCCACTCAATCCCTCGGCAATTTCAACCACAGACAACCGTACCCTCCATGGTTTGAGAGGACCGCCATGCAAAAAATCCTGATCATCAAGGTGGGTTATTCCGAGACGCTCGATCCGGAAATCAGCAATGTGACCAGTTATGGCGATGTCTTGCGTTCGACGGTCCTGTTGAATCTGTATAAGAACGAGCATGTGACCTGGCTGGTCGATGAAAAGGCCTACCCCATTTTGAGAAGTAATCCCTATATCACACGGGTTCTGATTTATGATCTTTCCAGCGTATTGCAGCTTCAGGCGGAACATTTTGACACCGTGATTAATCTGGAAAAAGTGCCCGGCTTGTGCGCCCTGGCCGATCAGGTCCGGGCCTGGCGGCGATACGGATTCCGATTTGACGCCAAGACCGGGCAAGCCGAGGCCTATGATGGAACCCATGCCGCTCTGAATCTGTGCAAGGACGAGAAACAAAAACGCTCCGACAGCCGATACTGGCAGGAACACCTGTTTGAAATGGTCGGTCAGCAATGGCGGGGTGAGGAATATGTATTCGGATACTCCCCGCGGACACGGGAACAATACGATATCGGTTTCAATTACATGGTCGGGAATAAGTGGCCCTCCAAAGTTTGGCCAACCGAGTCCTGGCAACAAATCGAATCGCTGCTCGGAAAGGACTATTCGATTTCCTGGCAACAGGGCCTTAACGACATGGAGCAGTATTTCGACTGGATCAACAGTTGTCGTCTGATCGTGACCAACGATAGTTTCGGTCTTCATCTGGCTATTGCTATGAAGAAAAAGATCGTAGCGTTGTTCAGTTCGACCAGTTTTCGGGAATTGTGCTTGTACGGGCAAGGAACAGTCGTAACGGCGGGCAATTGCCTGTGTTCAGATCACCCTTGTCATCAACCGCAGTGCCGATTTTCCTCCAAGCTGTGCAGTCCGGCCCCCGAAGAAGTCGAGAGAGCGATCCGTCGTTTGCTGGAACACACGGATCCGGCCGCCGAACTGGCCGAGCGGTTGGTGTCGATTGCCAGCCGTCAACGACAGTCGCTGGACGAAATCCGACAATTCTCTTCCACGGATTGTGTGACCACGCCCACGATTCCGGAGTAGCGTCTATTCCATGACACAGATTGGTTTCGATCACGGCCGTCAACAATGGCAACAGGTTCGGGAGCATTTTGGCGGTCCCGATTGGAAACTCGGCCGGCACTGGTCGTATAATCTGTCGGTGGATCCGAAACGACTGGGCTTTGTCTTGTCGCGGTATAAATTCGCAGCCAAAATGGCTTGTCGGGGCGGCGATGTTTTGGAGATGGGCAGCAGCGAAGGAATCGGAACGGCCATCCTCGCCGAGTCGGCGCGATCCTATACGGGCGTCGATCTGGATTCAGAGGCCATCCATGCAGCCCGACAGAACTGGAATCAGACCGGCATTCGATTTGTGGAAGACGACTTTCTCGGGAAAGTCTATGGTCGATTTGATTCGGTGATCAGCTTGGATGTGATCGAACATATCGCGATCGAACAGGAGCATCGGTTCTTTGGGACAATCGTGAACAATCTGGCCGAGGATGGAATCGCCGTCATTGGGACTCCCAATCAGACGGCAAGCGCTTATGCCTCCGCTGCCAGCCAGGAGGGACATATCAATCTCTATACCGCCCCGCGATTTCGGGAAACGATTGGAGGATTTTTTCATACCGTGTTTTTATTCGGTATGAACGACGAGATCGTGCATGTAGGGTTTGAACCGATGACCCACTATCTATTGGCGGTTGCATGCAATCCGAAAGGGGTGGAATGAATACCGGATCGGCGGCGATGAATCCCTGGCTGGTTGTCAAGGAGGAAATGCGGACGGAGCCGATCCGGTTCGGATCACACGCAACCTATTGGATGCGGCATAGTCCCCGGCGGCTGTTGTATTCACAGGCCTATTACAAATTCGCCGCCAAGCTGATCGGCGCCGGGCGACGGGTGCTGGATCTGGGGTGCGGCGAAGGGATCGGGACCTGGGTTCTGGCCGCGGAGTGTGGGCGGGCTCATGGACTGGATTTCGATACGGAGGCGATAGCCGTCGCCAGGGCCAATTGGACATCGGAGACAATTCAATTTACCTGCGGAAATTTTTTTGACACCCGGTTGGCACCTTTTGATGCGGTGGTGGCTTTGGATGTGATCGAACACATTCCGGCCGAACAATCCGAGAAATGGATTGGAGTTATTCTGGATCATCTGACTGAATATGGGATTGCCATCCTCGGAACCCCCAACATTACGGCTCAGCAATACGCATCCGAGGTCGCCCGGGCCGGTCATGTGAATCTGTATTCGGGTGACCGGCTGCGGGAGCAATTGGCGAGGCATTTTCATCAGGTGTTTCTTTTCGGAGCCAACGACGAGGTTGTGCATACCGGATACCTGCCCATGGCTCATTACCTGATTGCGGTCTGCTGTCGAAAACGCAAGGAGGATTCGTGATGCGCCGGTTCATGATGGATGGACACAAGCTGATGTATCATCCGGATCGCGTGGCCGAATTCATGGAGACCGGCGATTGTTTTCCGCTGTATGTCGAGATCAGTCCGGTCGGTTCGTGCAATCATCGGTGCCTGTTCTGTGCGTACGATTACATCGGTCATCCCAATCGGCGTCTCGACGGGAACAGGACTCTGACCTTGATCGACGAACTGGCCGAGTGCGGCGTGCGGAGCATCTTGTTTGCCGGGGAGGGCGAGCCGCTGCTGCACCCGGATCTGGGCCGGATGGTCGGCCGTTGCCGAGAGCGCGGGATCGACGCGGGTCTATTTACCAACGGCCAGCTTTTGTCCGAGGAACTCGCCGAGACGATTTTACCCTCGCTGCTATTCGTTCGGTTCAGTTTCAACGGCGGCTCGGCGGAGAATTACGCCGCGATCCATCAGGTCTCGACACGGGTTTTCAATCAGGTCGTGGGGCGGATCGAACAGGCGGTACAAATCCGCGAGCGTCAAAAACTCAATGTCGATCTGGGGGCACAATTTGTTCTATTGCCGGAAAACCTGGATTTTGTGTTTGAAGCCGCCAGCCGGTTGAAATCGGCCGGAATCGATTACTTTGTCGTCAAACCTTTTGTCCAGCAGAGCGAGCAGCAGGGGTATCAGTTGAAAGAGCCCCTGCCCCTGTTGCGGCTGGAGAGTGTCTTTTCCCGGTTGGAGGAGCTGAACGACCGGGATTTCTCGGTCGTGATTCGCCGTAACGCCTTCGAAGGGTATGGACAACGGAATTATTCGCATTGTCTCGGGACCAGTTTTATCACGGCGATCAACTCCGGCGGGGATGTGGCAAGCTGTCTGCCGTATTGGGATCGGCCCGAGTTCGTGTATGGAAATATCCAGAACACATCTTTTACCGAAATCTGGCATGGAGAGAACCGAAAACGGATCAAACAGCACATCGAAGAAGAGTTGGAGGTGTGCCGGGTCTGTCCGCCGAATTGCCGCCCGCATGCAATCAACGAATATCTCAGCGAGATCCGATGGCCGACGGCCAAACATGTGAACTTCGTCTAAGCGAGACGATCATGCCGCAATCCACTCTGGAATCCCCGACCCGACAGGCGTTAATCGAAGAACTACAGGGGTTTGCCGCCGAGATGCGGCGAAACATCTTTCGCACGATTTGCCTTGGAGGAGGCGGACATCTGCCGGCCTGTTTCTCCATTGTCGAAATCCTGACGGTTCTCTATCGTCGAATCCTCCGCGTCAATCCCGTCGATCCGAAGAATCCCGACCGGGATCGATTCCTCCTGAGCAAGGGCCATGCGGCCGTCGCTTTGTACACCATCCTGGCGGAAATGGGATTCCTCGATGCGGCGCTGCTGGAGACCTATGGACATTCCGGCACGATTCTGGGCGGCCATCCGGATATGCACAAGCTTTCCGGCGTTGAGGCCTCGACGGGGGCGCTGGGACATGGATTCCCATTCAGCGTCGGAATGGCATTGGCCGGTAAGATGGATCATAAATCTTATCGAACTTTTGTCGTGTTGGGCGATGGAGAATGTCAGGAAGGATCGATCTGGGAGGCGGCAATGTTTGCCGCCCAGCAAGGACTGGACAATCTGACAGCCATTCTCGATTACAACAAGCTCCAGGCCCTGGATCGGCTCGATTCAATCGTATCACTGGAACCGCTGGCCGAGAAATGGCGATCCTTTGGCTGGTCTGTGTGTGAAGTTGACGGACATGATATCCCCTCGTTACTGAACACCTTTGGACGGATACCGTTTGAACCGGGAAAACCGAACCTGGTGGTCGCCCACACGATAAAGGGGAAAGGCATCAGCTTCATGGAAAATGTCCCAATTTGGCATTACCGGCTGCCGAACCCGGAGGAGATGAGGACGGCCTGCCGCGACCTGGGGATGGACGAGTTGATGACCGGAAAGCGCGAATAACCATGCGAAACGCCTGCATCGCAGCCCTCTACGATTTGGCCGGCCGGGATCCGAAAATCCTGGCCTTGGTGGCCGATAATGGAGCGATCGTCTATGATCGGTATCGGAAAGACTACCCGGGGCGGTTCATCAACTTCGGAATTGCCGAGGCCAACATGATCAGCGTCGCGGCGGGTCTGGCCGCTTGCGGCAAAGTTCCGTTTGCCTACACGATTGCGGGTTTTCTGACGATGCGGGCCTACGAACAAATCCGCGACGATATCTGCCTGCAGCGAATGAATGTCAAGCTGGTCGGGATCGGAGCGGGATTCGCCTACAGCGATCTGGGGCCGACACATCACACCGTGGAGGATTTGGCCCTGATGCGGATTCTGCCGGGTATGACGATCTTCGCCCCGTGCGATCCGCAGGAAGCCCGGAAGGTGACTTTCGCCGCCTCCGAAATCGACGGGCCGGTCTATATCCGGCTGGCCACCGGCGGCAGCCCGAAGGTGTATGAAACGGACAGACCGTTCGAAGTCGGCAAAGCCGTAACCCTGCATAAAGGTGACGATATGACGATCGTGACCACGGGGCATATTGTGCCCGAGGTTCTTGCGGCCGTGCGGGAATTGGAGAACGAAGGCATTCAGATTCGTGTGCTTCATTATCCGACAGTGAAACCCTTTGACGAGGCGGCGCTGCTGGAAGCGGCCGAGCAGACGGGGCCGATCCTGACGGTCGAAGAGCACTCGATCTTCGGCGGATTGGGTAGCATCGTCAGCGAGGTCCTGGCCGAAAACGGCTGCGGAGTCGTGTGCAAGCGGATGGGATTGCGGGATCGATTCCCCGCCGGGTATGGATCGTACGGTTGGATGAAGGAGCACAACGGCCTGTCCAGCCGACAAATCATTTCTTCCGTTCGATCGCTGATGGAGTGCCCGAGTGGGTCGACTTCTTAATTTGGTCACGCCCCTGCATACTCGTACGGCCCGCGATTATATCGGCCGGATGACCGACGACAAAGTCCATTGTATGACGGTGGCCCGGGAATACGGCCGCGACTACTGGGATGGCGACCGGCGATATGGGTATGGGGGATACCGATACGATGGCCGATGGGCTGTGATAGCGAAATCATTGATTGAGCAGTATCATCTCCCGGAAAATGCCTCGATCCTCGATGTCGGATGCGGAAAGGCCTTTTTACTTTACGAATTATCGCGATTGCTTCCCAAGGCCAGGATCTGCGGATTTGACGCATCCGCCTATGCGATCGAGAATGCCAAGCCCGAAATTCGCGATCGGTTGAGCGTCCATCGGGCCGAGGAACCGTATCCATTCGCCGACAAACAGTTTGATTTGGCGATCTCGCTGACGACGCTGCACAATCTTCCGATCGAGAGTCTGGCGAAGGCGCTGAAGGAAATGGACCGGGTCGCCCACCATCAATATCTGGTCGTCGAAAGTTTCCGCAATGAACGGGAACTGTTCAATCTGCAATGCTGGGCCCTGACTTGCGAATCGTTCTTCCGGCCACAAAGCTGGGAGTGGCTCTTCGATCGTTTCGGTTATCGAGGCGATTATGAGTTTATCTATTTTGAAGGAAGTTCGATCCCCGATCCGAAAAAAGAGCTGAGGAGCATTTGCCCATGAGGTCCGATACTCGATTGTGTGTACATCATGTCGGCGGCCGGGCCGGATCACGGAGTTTTCCGGTTCTCAAGCCCTTCGAGGGCGATATCATCAATGTCCTCTATGACGCCGATCCAGATTGTCTGGAGCAAGTGCAAAGTTTCAATTCCAAGTACAGCTCGGAATTGCATGTCTTGCCATTCTGCTTGGGAGATGCGTTTCGTCAGTCGGCCTTTCATATCATGTATGATCCGTATTGCAGTTCCGTTTTCGAACCAAATCCTCGATATGCGAACTACTCCGGATACTTTACGGATATCGATTATCCACTCGGCGGCAGTATCCGGGTGATGGAGACCCGACAGGTATCGATAGTGACGATGGATCAGCTTCTGCGGGACGGAAGGGCCGGGGTTCCTGCACCGGACTTTTTGTCGGTGGACACGCAGGGTTCGGAACTGGCGATTCTCACCGGTGCCCGGCAGACCCTGATGTCCGATGTTCTGGCGGTCAGTATGGAGGCGGAATTCCATCCCCTCTACCGTGACCAGCCGCTGTTCGGGGACTTATGTAGGTTTATGGATGAACTGGGTTTTGACTTTGTCCGTTTTGAGCATCTGGACGAATTCTCTCCGTGTCGAGGTCCGATCGGATTTCGTGGGCGCGGATATGCCCTGTATAGCGATGCGCTCTTCTTCCGCCGCGTGTCGGATCTGTTCAGGCCGGAAGGCGATCCTGTTCGGCAATGGACACGGCTTCGCAAGATGGCCTATATCGCGATCGTGTATGATCTATTCGAGTTGGCCCGCGAATGCCTGATCCGCAGCCGCGGCCTGATTCCGAATGCCGGAACGGGAGACAGGATGTACCTGCGATTTCTCGCCGACCTGGAACGGGCACTGGATGCCATGCCGGTTCTCTTTCCGCCGACTTTTGCGGAGAAGTACACCTACGAGGAGAGCAAGGCACGGTTTTATAGCGAGGACAAGTGCCGACAACTGGGGATCCGAGTTCCTCCGTTTGGGCAGGCGAAGATCGAAGTGTCACAACCGCTGGATATGCGGGGATATCTGGAAGTCGAACAAGTCCTGACACGATACGGTTTTGACAAGCAAGCCAAATTAGTGCGGGAGAATCGGGAAAAGCAGTTGAAACTGGTGTCGGAGCCGAATCAGCGGGCCACAGCTTCAGTCGATTCTTCCGGATGCGGGCCGTCGGCGGACAATCTGATCGACCAGTACACACAATGGACCCGGCGGACGGGAGCAACGCCTTTTTTGCGCCGGTGTGGAATCCGATCGGCCAGCGTGTTCGGGGCCAATCCGCTGGCGACGGTTCTGATTGAGGATCTGTCAGCCAACGGTATTCCTGTCCCCTGTGTGCTTGGAGATCGTCGCCAGTTTCCGGAGGGGCGGTTTGCCGGAAGGCCGGTAACCGAGTCGGCATCGATTCATGAAGTGGGCGATGCGCTGCTGGTTCCTATCCTTGACGACCTGCGTCCGTCGGTCAAAAACGCTTTACAAGCCCAATGGGTCGGCCGGCCTATCCTGACGCTGAAGGACATTGTTAACGGAACTTACGAAATGTCTCTTACGGGAAATGTCCGGTGAAGACGCTCTATACGGGAATGAAGGTTTTTCATTTCAAAGACAAGCTGGATTCGCTTGAGCGGGCGACTTTGTCGATTCTGCCTCCGGTGCATATCCGGATCAAGCCGACGAATGTCTGTTGCCACAGTTGCCGGTATTGCGCGTATCGGGCCGACGGGCTGCAGCTCGGCAAGGACATGAACGAGCGCGATTCGATCCCGCGCGACAAGATGTTCGAGATCGTCGAGGATCTGGCCGCGATGGGCGTCAAGGCCGTGACCTTCAGCGGCGGCGGGGAGCCCTTCTGTTATCCGTATCTGTTGGAGACGGCGCAACGGCTGGCCGATTCGGGAATCCAGTTTGCGGCCCTCTCGAACGGGGCCCGGGTAACCGGCCAGAGTGCCGAGTTTTTCGCACAGCATGCGACCTGGCTGCGGGTCAGTATCGATGGCTGGGATGGGCCCAGTTATGCCCGGTACCGCGGCGTATCCGGTCACGAGTTCGACAAAGTGCTGGCCAACCTGCGGGCGTTCAGGCGGTTCGGCGGATCGTGCCACGCGGGGGCCTCGATTATCGTCGATCGCGAAAACGCCGCGCATGTCTGGGAGCTGGTCGGCAAGCTACGGGATACGGGGATCCACAGCGTCAAGATCAGTCCGTGCATTGTCAGCAATGACGGCCGAGAAAACAATGACTATCATGCCCCGGTCTTCGAGCAGGTCCGCGACCAGATTGCCCGCGCGATCCAGTCGCACTCAACCGATGGATTTGAGATTTATGATTCGTATCATCGCCAGCTTGAATCCTTCCAAAAAAGTTACGATTGGTGCCCTTATCTGCAGATCCTGCCGGTAATCGGCGCCGACCAGAATATCTATTCGTGCCAGGACAAGGCCTACAACCTCGATTGCGGCCTGATCGGCACGATCCGCGGCCGGCGATTCCGCGACTTCTGGATGGAGGATAAGGACAAATTTTTTACGATTAACCCGTCGCGCGACTGTAATCACCATTGTGTGGCCGACGGCAAAAACCGCATGGTTCTGGAATATCTTCAGGCCGATAGCGAACATCTGGCGTTTGTGTAAAATACCCTGGATTTCTTCTTCCGCGATTGATTTCTCAATCGATCAATCCTTGTGATGTCTCTGAATGGCGTTTGATCCATACAAGATTCTGATTACGGGCACGGGATTAATCGGCGGATTTCTTGCCGAACGGTTGATTGCGCAGGGTCATTCCGTAACGGTGGTAAGCCGTTCCGGAATCGCGCGGTTAGGTGAAATAACTTCCGGTACTGTCCAGGTTGTGTGCCACGATCTCTCCCGGCCGATTCCGGACTTGGGTCGTTTCGATGTCATCCTGCATTCGGCTGCACTGAGTCCTGCCAAAGCAATGCCCTCCCCGCAGGAATTCGTCGAATCCAATGTGATGGGTACATTTTCTGTGGCACAATATGCCCAGAGAACCCGACCCGCGTTGGTGATCTATTGTTCAGCGATCTCAGTGTATGGGCCGGTCCATGAATCGGTCGTAACGGAGGATACACCGATCCGCTGCTCGGATTGGTATGGGATGACCAAATATTCAGGCGAAGTGATCTTGCAGCAGTATTCCGATTCGTTCAACACGGTGGCCCTTCGATTGCCGGCGGTTCTGGGTCCTGGTTCGTATCGTCCCTGGTTGGGTTGGGTCTTGCGGAGAGGACTGTCAGGGCTGGAAATCCCGATCTACAATCCGCAGGCGGCATTCAACAATGTTACGAACCTCCATGAGGTGTTTCGGTTTGTGGCACAACTGATGGAGAGACCACCGAAATCCTTCGATGTCGTTCAGATGGCTGCGACTGAATCCATCACAATAATCGAAGCCGTACAGAGGGTCCTTGGTCCTGTGCAAAACGGCTCAAGGATTGTGGAAGTGGACAGCGACAGAGAATCGTTTTCCCTCTCTATCGAGAAACTGTGGAACAGCTACCATTTCAAGCCGGATACGACTTCGGCGATCATCGATCGTTATGTTCAGGAAATGTTGGAGAGTCAGGCCGTGCAAGACGGTCGATGAATACGATTGTTTTCGGTTATTCATAATCAGGAGTCATGTGAATGAAGAATCACAAAAGGCCGCCGATTTTCATTCTAGGTTGTCAGAGATCGGGTACATCATTATTTCGACGGATTCTGGATTCGCATCCCCATATTGCCTGTCCCCCCGAGTCGGCCTTTATCGTTCAGTTGGCCCAAGTAGTGGAGAATCCACGATCCTTTGAGGGACTTCAGGGGATGGGCTTTGATCGGCAACAGGTCTTGGATCGTATGGGATTGTTTACGGCTTGGTTATTTGAACAGTATGCCCAGTCGAAAGGGAAGTCGCGTTGGGCTGACAAAACACCTCACTATGTTAATCATGCTCAGACGATTGATGCAATGTTTCGGGGAAACCTTCAGTACATCGGAATCGTCCGTAATGGATTGGATGTGGCGTATTCGTTGTGTGGTTTCGATTGGGGAATTCTAAAACCGTATCTGGCCGAGGGACTGGAAAAGCCGTTGGCGGCGATCCGATTCTGGCGGGATCAGAATCGAAAACTGCTGGACTTTTATTCCCAGGTTGGTTCGCGAATGTATCGGATCCATTATGAAGACCTGACGATGGAACCAGAGAAAATTCTCCGGGAGGTCTGCGAATTTCTGGATGAACCGTGGGATCCGACTCTGTTGGAATACAACCGGAAGGAACACGATACCGGGCTGGAGGATGAAAACGCCCGCGATAATCCTTCCATCGTCACGAATTCGGGAAAATATCGAATCTGGCCTGTCGAATTGCAGCAGGCCTTGTTTCGTGAAGCTAAAGAGGTGCTTGACGAACTCGGTTATGCGTATCCTGACGAATTAACGGTGTAATTCAGACGCCCCATGCCGGAAACAACAAACATGAATTCACGACCCCATGAAGTGGTGTATGTGCTGGGCAATATGGACCTGATCGGCCAGTTGGCCAGCGAAGCGTGGTGGGTACGAAACCTGTATCGTCCGCCGGAATACCAGGTGACGATCGTGACATTGCCGTTATCGTTTAGGCCCATGACCAATACGGCGGTCTATGAGTTCTGCATGCGGGGGATTCGGCTTGTGCATTCGACGACACACGGGTCGGTCCCATTCTCGTCGTATTACGAAAGCAAGATCCAAACGGTTCAACAGGCCGACCGCGATGTGACCTATCTGCGAGTCAACGGGATGAAACTCAAAAATGAGTTCGTCAAGCGGTTTCGCGAAGGACAGGAATTGTTGTACTTCCAGTTGTCCCCCGAGGATCATCAAAAGGGCCGCCAGCTTCGCCGCGCGATGGGGATTCCCGACGGTGCGCCGATCGTGACCCTGCATGTCCGGGAAGCCGCAACCAAGCCCAAAAAAACCTACCATAATTATCGGGATGCCGATATAGCAAACTATCTGCCCACGATTCAGTATCTGTTGTCTCGCGGATATACGGTGGTTCGGCTGGGGGATCCATCGCTGAAGCGGTTGCCCCCGATGGGTCCCCGACTGATCGACGCGCCGTTTCATCCGGCGTACAATCACTGGGTGGATCTGTATTTTGTCGCCTGTAGCCAATTCTATGTGGGGGTTCCATCCGGTCCCTATTCGGTGGCGAATATTTTCAATATCCCGGTTGTTCTCACGAATGCGACGATTACCGGCGACGATTGGGGCAAGATCGGCGACCTGTATATCCCGAAGAAATTCTACTCCCATCGTCTGGGTCGTATGTTGAGTTATCAGGAGATCGCCTGCTCGCCGCTGATCAATTTCTATAAGGCGCAGGAGTTTGAGCAGGCGGGGATCGAACTGATCGAAAACAGCCCCGAGGAGATTCTCGGGGCCGTCGTGGAAATGGACCAGCGGATTTGTCAAACCTATCCTGCCGACGAACAGGCCATCAGCCGGGGAATGAACCGAAAGTTCAAAGCCATCCAGCGTCAGGCCCACTCGATTCGTCTGATGGCCCGGGAAGAACCATTCAACTTCATGATGTTTTGGTCCGGCGCCATGCTGGGTTGCCATTTTGCCTGTACGAATTCGTATTTCCTGGCCGCGCCTCAACCGACTCGAGTTCCGGATTCGGTCAATCGCTCCGAGACCGTTCAAACCGAAGGGATATCGATTGTCTGACGCGGGATGGACCGTACCGATGGAGTGGGCATGATATCGGGAGTTTCAGACAACGGCGGCGCCTCTCGGAAATCCGCGATCGCGATCGTCGGTGCGTCGGGCCTGATTGGTCAGGCCCTGCACCGTCGGTTGAAGAATGGGTATCGGATTTTGGGGACTTGCCATTCCCGGCCCCGGGAGGGATTGGTGTCCCTGGATATCTGTCGGCGGGAATTTTCGATTTTGGATGATTTCGATTGGGTTATTGTGGCGGCCGGGATTTCCAATATCGACCGATGCAAACTCGAGCGGCAACGAGCGTATCAGGTCAATGTCGAGGCCGTGCTGTCGATGGTGGAGTATCTGGCCCGCCGTCGGATCCGCGTCGTCTATCTTTCTTCCGATCAGGTCTTTGACGGAACGAAGGGAAATTACCGGGAGGAAGACCTTGCCAATCCCATCAATGAATATGGCCGGATGAAATGGCAGGTCGAGTGGCAATGCCGACAAATCCAGCCGGATTGTCTGATCCTTCGACTCAGCAAAACCTACGGCGCCGACCGGAACGAAGGCGGCATTCTGGCCGAAGTGATCGACACGCTTCGTCAGGGAAAGCCGTATGCCGCAGCGGTGGATCAAGTCTTTAACCCCACCCATGTGGATTGGCTTGCCCGGAAAATCGAATCCGCCGTCAGTCGAAATCTGACCGGCCTCTATCATTTGGCCGATCCGCGAATTGAAAGCCGCTATGCTTTTGCCTGTCGTGTGGCGCGGGAATCCGGATTCGATCCGGACCGGATCCAGCGGATTTCCCTGGCTGACCTGCGTTTCCCCGAATCCCGGGGCTTGAATTCCTCGTTGAATGTGTCACGAATCCTGAACGCGTTGAGTGAACCGGTTGCTGACTATCCCGTCTCCCACGCTTGACAAAACCTTCGGGTATCTTCCATCCCCCGGCGGTCTTCCCGAACGGGGGGCTCGGCGGGTCTGGTATTTTCTCTTCGGCATCGAAAGTTTCGGCCAACTGGTCGGCGAGGTCTTCTGGTTGCGGAACCTGTTTGCCCAGGCCGGGAACCGGTTTACTGTGATTACCCATCCCCCGATCGGACGGGTCAACCGGGCCTGTTATGATTTTGTCATGCGAGGGATGGATATTCGGCATGTGCCGGGATATCGTCTGCCAAAAGAACCGCGGGGGATCCTTCAGGATCAGGCCAATATCTATGTTCTCGAAGATGCGGCTTGGCTTGAAAACAATTTTCCCGCGGTCTGCGGACGAAATCCTTCCTTTTATTATACGCTGACGGCGGAGGACCGGGATCAGGGGCATCGATTGCTGGCCCGGTTCGGGATTCCCGCTGGCGCCCCGCTGGTTGTGCTGCACAACCGGGAAAGCGGATGGCAACCGTTATTGACCTACCATAGTTATCGAAATGCCGACATCGAACGATACCTGCCGGCAATTGAATACCTCTTGCGTCGGGGGTACTATGTGATTCGTCTTGGCGACAAGAGCATGAAACCGTTGCCGCGGTTGTCGGACCGGTTGCTGGATATGCCGTTTCATCCGATGTATCAACCGAGCGTGGACTTGTATGCTACCGCCTTGTGCCGATTTTTCGTGAGCGTTCCCTCCGGCCCCTTAAGTTTCGCCGTCGCTTTCAACAAACCGGTGCTCTGGATCAATTCGCCCCTTGCCTCCTATCATTGGGGAAATCCCCAGGATCTTTTGGTGCCCAAGAAATACTATTCGCGTCGGCTCAAGCGACATTTGACCTGTGCGGAGATCGTCACAAGTCCTTTGATCGATTTCATTCGAACCGAAGAATTTACCCAGTTCGAGGTCGAGTTACATGAGAATACATCGGAAGAAATAACGAAATCCGTCGAGGAAATGGAAGCTCGTTTGGATGGCCGGGATCTCTATTCCGCATCCGGGAAGCGGGTACACGAACGATTCAAAGTGATCCAGGAAATGGGCCATCGGTTTTGTCAACATTCCCGGAAGAAATTCCGCTGGTACTCCATGATCTATTCGCAGATGCAGTTGAGTAACGCCTTTTGTCTGGCCAATCCGTGGTTTCTTGAGGATGGGGTATGGATGCGATGAGTCCTCTTGCAGGGAAACGCGTTCTGGTGACCGGAGCGGATGGGTTCATTGGGAGCCATCTGGTCGAGACGCTGGTTGGCGAAGGATGCAAAGTCCGTGCTTTCTGCTATTACAACAGTCGACAATCCTGGGGCTGGCTGGAACAGACGCCGCCACAAATCCTGTCCGAGCTCGAGGTCGTTTTGGGCGATATTCGCGATCCCGACAGCGTACTTTCGGCCGTCCGTGGTTGTCAGATGGTTTTCCACCTGGCGGCCCTGATCGGCATTCCGTATTCCTATCAGTGCCCCGAAAGTTATATCGATACCAACATCAAGGGAACTCTTCACATCCTTCGAGCGGGGCGGGATTGCCGGGTTGAGCGGATTCTTGTCACCTCGACCTCGGAGGTCTATGGAACCGCCCAATATGTTCCCATCGATGAAAAGCATCCCCTTCAGGGCCAGTCTCCGTATAGCGCCTCCAAGATCGGCGCCGATCGATTGGCCGAGTCTTTCTGGCGATCCTTTGGGACTCCCGTTGTGATTGTCCGGCCGTTCAATACCTATGGTCCCCGGCAATCCGCGCGGGCGGTAATCCCGACGATTATCACGCAACTTCTGGCCGGCCAGCGGCAGATCCGACTGGGTGATCTGACTCCTCGCCGGGATCTCAATTTCGTGTGCGATGTGTGTGAGGCGTTTGCGGCCGTGGCCCGTTCGGATTCGGCAATTGGTCAGGAGATCAATATTGCTTCCGGGCAGGAAATCGCGATTCGCGATCTGGCCGGAAAAATAATCGAACAAATCGAACCCTCGGCGGAAATCGAAACCGATGACGAACGAATTCGACCCCGGACCAGTGAGGTGCAGCGGTTGCTGGGATGTAACCGTCGAATTCGTGAGCTAACCGGTTGGTCGCCCCGACACAGTTTGGAAGAGGGCCTGTCGTTGACGATCGAGTGGTTTCGCCAAAATCCGGATTTTTACAAACCCGGCTTGTACCAGGTATGAGATCGCATACGAACAAAAGTTCCGTTGTTGTCTTGGGAGGCGGAGGCCACGGAAGGGTGATCCTGAGTCTGCTGAAGAAAATTACGGAATTTTCGATTCTGGGATATACGGATCCCGTGGATCGCGGTTGTCTATTGGGCGCGACATGGTTGGGAGACGATCCGCAGATCGCCCGAATGGCGGAGGGCAAGACCCTTGTAGGAGTCCTCGGGATCGGTTCAATACGAGCCGCAGATGTTCAGCGGCGCAAAAGCTTGTTTGATTATCTTCGATCGTTGAAAATCGGAATGCCCCCCCTGGTATCCCCCGCAGCGATTGTGAATGAGGGGGTGGATCGGGGAGACGGCTTGGTTGCGATGGACGGAGTGGTCGTCCATACGGGCACGATCCTCGGCGAGGCCGTGATTTTGAACACCCGCTGTTCCGTCGATCACGATTGCCACATTGGCGGATTCACGCATATTGCTCCCGGTGCCGTTGTTTGCGGCGATGTCAGGATTGGATTCGGATGTCTGATAGGCGCCGGGTCCGTCATTTGCCCGGGATGTCAGATTGGCGACGAGTGTATCATTGGTGCCGGAGCGGTTGTGACACGGGATTGTACGGAAGCCGGAACCTATGTCGGTGTCCCGGCAAGGAAAGTGGCGTGATCCGAATGACCTTTCGAAATTTCCGTGGCGACGATTGAAAACGACCGTCGCAATCTTTACCGCTTCGCGGGCGGAATATGGTTTGTTGTTTCCGCTCATTGACGCACTGCGGAAAGACCCGCGAACCGATGTCAGGGTCTTTGTCGGCGGCAGTCATCTGACAACGGAGTCCGGCCGGACGATTCAGGAGATTCAGTCTGACGGCGTCACGGTAACCGATTGTTTTGATTATTTGCTCAACCATACCGATCCGGTCACCCTGTCTCGTTCGTTGGGAATCGCGACGATGGAGTTGGCCCGTTTATTTGAACGATACTCGTTTGACTGGGTTTGTGTCCTGGGTGACCGATATGAACTGCTCGGAATTGTCAGTTGTGCAATCCTGTTCCGAAAACCCATTCTGCATATTCAGGGGGGGGAATACACCCCTGCGGCTATCGATGAACAAATTCGACACATGGTAACCAAAGCGGCCCATCTTCATTGTGCGACCTGTTCGACGCATTGCGACAACCTGCGGCGAATGGGCGAATCACCCTGGCGAATTCACAATACCGGTTCCCTTGCGATCGATCGGATTCGTTGCGTACCCTCCATGACTCGTGAGCAGGCCTTTTCCGAACTGGGTCTGGATCCCTCTCGGCCGACGGGGATCGTCACCTATCACCCCGTGACCCTCGAAATGAATATTCCGATCGGCGATCAGATTCGACATCTGCTCTCTGCGATCCGCCGCTTCTCCTTGCAGTGGGTCGTCACGGCTCCGAATATGGATAGCGGGCGAGAGGAGATCATGAATCTGATTCTGCAAACTGCAATGGACAATCCGGACATCCATTATGTCGAATCATTAGGGTCTCGTCGGTATTACGGATTGATACCGCATTGCGAAATGGTGATCGGGAACTCCTCCAGCGGCCTTCTGGAAGCGCCGTATTTTCGGATTCCCACCGTCAATATCGGCGATCGACAGGCCGGCCGGATCCGCCATCGCAGCATCTTGGATACGGGGTATTCGCAAGAGTCGATTGCCGCCGGGATTCAAAAGGCCCTGTCGCCCGAATTTCGGGAAGGCCTTCAGACGATGGAATTCCAGTTTGGCGATGGACACGCGGCCTCGCGGATGGTAGAAATAATCGCCGGCACGAAAATCGATCAGAATCTGATGCAAAAACGAATGGAAGCGTGCGTTGGATGACGCGTTGCCAAATTATTGCCGAAGCGGGCGTTAATCACAATGGATCTGTGGATCTGGCCCGGCGATTGATTGACGCGGCCGTTGCCGCCGGCGCCGATGCCGTCAAGTTTCAGACATTTCTTCCCGACGAGCTTGTAACCTCCGACGCCCCCAGGGCCGAGTACCAGATTGCCAACACCGGCAGCGCTCAATCACAGTGTCAGATGCTTCGGCAACTGGCCTTGTCGTTTGACGACTTTATTCGATTGAAAGAATATTGCGATCAGGCGGGGATTGAATTCCTTTCGACCCCGTTCGATTCCGAAAGCGCCGATTTTCTTGAACCTTTGGTCGGTCGATACAAGATACCCTCGGGAGAAGTGACAAATCTGCCGTTTTTGGAATATCTGGCCGCCAAGGCAAAACCCCTGATTCTTTCAACCGGCATGAGTACCCTGGCGGAAGTGGCGATCGCTGTCGATACGATTCAATCCTGCCAGCGATTCTGGACCGGATCCGAGATTCCGTTGACCCTTTTGCACTGTTGTACCGACTATCCCTGCCAATACGGAGATGTCAATTTACAGGCGATGACGACCCTACAAGTCGCATTTGGCGTTCCGGTGGGGTATTCGGATCACACCCTCGGGATCGAAATTCCGATTGCCGCGGCGGTCATGGGGGCGGTAATCGTCGAAAAACATTTTACGCTTGATCCGGACATGCCGGGTCCAGATCATAGGGCGTCGCTCAACCCCATGCAATTGAAAGAGATGGTTACGGCGATCCGAAATTGTGAACGGGCCCGGGGAGATGGGATCAAACGGCCGGCCCCCTCGGAAGGTCCTATACGACAACTGGTTCGCAAAAGCGTCGTGTCGGCCCGGGATATTCCGGCCGGAGCCGCGATCGAACCTTCAATGTTGACATTCAAGCGTCCGGGAAACGGGATTAGCCCCGCTCGATGGAAGGAATTGATCGGGAGACGCTCTCGAAGGGCGATTGAGCGAGACCATGTTTTGCGTTGGGAGGATTTCCAGGACGAATGACCTCGAATCCGCAGGATTTTCTGATTTCGTTTTCCATGTCCGTCCGGGACACCATGAAACGGCTCAATCAGGTCGAAGGCCAGGCCCTGTATGTGGTGGACGAAGGCGGCCGATTGCTGGGTTCCGTGACCGATGGCGATATCCGCCGTTACTTGATGAACGGCAATCCGGCTGAGCACGACATCTCCGAGATTTATACCCGGAATCCCGTCCGGATCCGAATCGGGTATCGGAGTCCGGAAGTCCGCCGACTCATGCAGACTCACAAAATCGAATCGGTCCCGGTGGTGGATGCCGACGATCGAGTCGTCGAGGTCTTGCTGTGGGAGACCGCCTTTCGGGAAACCGGCCGTCTGACGCGTCGGAAACTGGATGTGCCGGTGATTATTATGGCCGGGGGAAAAGGGACGCGAATGGATCCCTTCACGCGGATTCTTCCCAAACCCCTGGTTCCCATCGATGATCGACCGGTGATCGAACTGGTGATTGAACGGTTTCTGGCGCACGGTCTCGACAAATTCTTTCTGTCCGTCAATCACAAATCCCGGATTCTCAAGGCCTATTTTGAAGAAGCCAACCCCCAGTATCGAATCCGCTGGATCGAGGAGGACAAGCCCCTGGGGACCGCCGGGGGGCTTCGATTCCTGGAGGGCAAAATCAACGGACCTTTTTTCGTTTCCAACTGCGATATCATTGTCAATGCGGATTTGGCGGGTCTGTTTGAATATCATCAAGCTCGCCAAAACGAGATTACGATTGTCGCATCGTTGAAACGATATCCGATTCCCTATGGGCTTTGCGAAATCGAAAACGACGGCACCTTGATCCGGTTGCGGGAAAAACCGGAATACGACCTTCTGGTGAACATCGGTTTGTATGTGGTGAATGATTCGGCTCTCCGATGGATTCCGCCGGATCAGTATTTCGACTTTACGGATCTGATTGTCGCCGCAAAACAGAAGAGCGCCAAGGTGGGAGTGTATCCGATCGAGGAAAACGACTGGATTGATGTCGGGCAGTGGGAAGTCTATCGCAACGCAATCAAGGTTTTTCAGGGGCACGGAGGCGATGTTCAACGGTAAGAAACTTCTGGCGTTGATCCCCGCGCGCGGCGGCAGTAAGGGTATCCCGGGCAAGAACCTCCGTCCCCTGGCCGACAAGCCGTTGATCGCCTGGACGATTGAACAGGCCCGCCGATGTTCGTGGATCGATCGAGTGATTGTCTCCACGGACGATTCCGTCATTGCCGAAACGGCCTTGCGGTGGGACGCCGAAGTGCCGTTTCTTCGACCGCCGGCCCTGGCGGCGGATGATGCCAGCGTCATTGATGTGATTCTTCATACCCTCGACTGGTACCGGCAACGCGACCAGTCGTATGAGTTGGTTCTGCTTTTACAGCCGACATCGCCCCTGAGAGAAACTGCCGATATCGAAGCGGCCCTCCAACGATTAGAGGACTGTCGAGCGGATGCCGTTGTTTCGGTCTGTCCCTGTGAACATTCTCCGCTGTGGACCAACACGCTGGGACCGAATGGGCACATGAAGGATTTTCTGGATTTCAAAGCTCTGGATAACCGTCAGCGATTGCCGACCTATTACCGGTTGAACGGCGCGATCTATTTGGCCCGAACGGAGTATTTCCGTCAACGCCGCGGATTCTATGGAGATCGGACCTACGCGTACATTATGCCGTCGGAACGATCGATTGATATCGATTCTCTTCTGGATTTTCAGATGGCCGAGTTTCTGTTTCATCGCAATTGTTCTTGTTCGGAGATCCGATGAAACCCGGGATTCGGATTATTCCCCGTTTGGACATCAAAGGCCCGAATCTGGTCAAGGGCATTCATTTGGAGGGATTGCGAGTTCTGGGAAAACCGCATCGATTTGCGCGATATTACTATGAATCCGGCGCCGACGAGTTGATCTATATGGATGTGGTGGCCAGTCTGTACGGCCGAAATAGTTTGCTGGAGGTCGTGGAACAGACCAGCCGGGACATCTTCATTCCGCTGACGGTCGGAGGAGGGGTTCGTTCGCTGGAGGATATCCGTTCTTTGCTGCGGGCGGGAGCCGACAAGGTTTCCCTCAATACGATGGCGATCCGGAATCCCGACCTGATCCGACAGGCGGCGCACGCGTTCGGTTCTTCGACGATTGTCGTCTCCATTGAAGCCATCCGCCATGAAGATGGCACCTATGAGGCCTATACCGACAATGGTCGTGAAAGTACCGGCGTTGAAGCGTTTCAGTGGGCCCAGCGCGTCTGCGAACTCGGGGCCGGTGAAATTCTCCTGACTTCCATCAATAATGAAGGCACAGGAAACGGATTCGATCTGGAGCTGGTTCGCCGCGTGGCTGCGTCGGTTCCGATTCCGGTCATTGCCTGCGGCGGGGCTGGGCGGCTCGAACATGTCGCCGAGGTGATCGGCGCCGGTCAGGCGGATGCCGTCGCGATCGCCTCGATTCTGCATTATGCTGCCGTCGAACACTGCTTCGGCGACGACGATTTCAGCGCCGAGGGCAATCTGGAGTATCTCAAGAGCGGCCAGAAATTTTCGCGGATTCAACCGGTTTCGCTGCCAATCCTGAAGTCTCGTCTGATGGATCAGGGAATCTCCTGCCGTCCCTGCTCGACCAAGGAGGCCGCCTGTGTCTGACGGAACCCGACCCGTTGTCGCCATTGTCGATTATCGGATGGGGAATGTCTGTAGCGTTCAGCGGGCCTGTCAGGCCGTCGGATTGAAGGCCGTCATCACCAGCGATCCGGAACAAGTCGAATCCGCCGACGGCATCATTCTTCCCGGCGTCGGGGCTTTCGGCGACGCCATGCAATCCCTGCAGCGGCTGGGTCTGGTCGAAGTCCTTCATCGCGTTGTTCATCAGGGCAAACCTCTGCTGGGGATCTGCCTGGGGATGCAGTTGCTGATGACGGAGAGCGAAGAATTCGGTTTGCATCAGGGTTTGAATCTGCTCAATGGCAGGGTCATCCGGTTCGATTGCCCGCGGCATGATGATGGACGAATTCTAAAGGTCCCTCAAGTCGGCTGGAACCGTATCGTACCGGCGCCGCAGATCGATTGGAAAGGGACATTTCTGGAAGGTCTTACCGCCGATACCGACATGTATTTCGTGCATTCCTACTATATTGTTCCACGCGATCCATCGGTCATCCTGGCCGTGAGCCGGTACGGGCAGATCGAATTCGCCTCGGCGATCCGGTCCGGAAATCTATTCGCCTGTCAGTTCCACCCGGAAAAAAGCGGGCCTTCAGGTATCCGCATCTATCGTCGTTTCCGGGCCAAACTCGAATCTCTGCGGAGAGAATGTCTTGTCTGAAAACCTTGAGGCCCGATATGGACTTCCTTCGGAAGTCAGGTTCTGCCGGCGCTGTGTGATGAGTAACCAGCGGCCCTGTTCGTCCGTCGAATTCAAACATACCAAAGACCAGAAGCACCGTACGCTTCATTTCGACGACGAGGGAATCTGCGACGCCTGCCGGTACGCCGAACAGAAGGAACGGATCGACTGGAAACAGCGGGAAGAACAACTGCTTCGATTGCTGGATCGGCATCGCCGCAACGACGGCCACTATGACTGCATCGCTCCGGGCAGCGGCGGAAAAGACAGCGCCTACGCCGCACACCTGCTCAAATACAAATACGGGATGCATCCTCTGACGGTGACCTGGCCGCCGATCCTGTACACCGACATTGGCCTGAAGAACTTCCGCAACTGGCTGTATGTGGGCGGATTCGATAACCTGTCGTTCAACTACAATGCCCGCAATCATGCGTTGTTGACGCGCCTGGCGATCGAAAATCTGCTGCATCCGTTTCAGCCGTTTATTCTCGGCCAGAAAAACCTGGCCCCCAAGATGGCTTTGCGATACAAGATTCCGCTGGTCTTCTATGGGGAAAACGAGGCCGAATACGGCAATCCAGTTTCCGACAACGCGGCTTCGTTGCGCGACAAATCGTATCATACGATGAAAGGGCTCAACGACCTGACGATCTCCGGCGTTCCCGTTCCACGGCTGATGGACGAGTATAAGCTGACTCTCAACGATATCCTGACCTATCTGCCGGCTCAGGCCGAAGAGTATGAGGGGGCTCAGGTCGAGGTTCACTATCTCGGGTATTACCTCAAGTGGACGCCCCAGGAGGCCTATTACTACGCCGTCGAGCATACGGGTTTTCAGGCCAATCCGGTCCGAACCGAGGGGACCTTCACCAAGTATTCCAGTCTCGATGACCGGATCGACGGTTTCCACTATTACACCACCTACATCAAATTCGGAATCGGTCGCGCGACCTATGACGCCTCGCATGAAATTCGAACGCGTCATCTGACCCGGGAAGAGGGCGTCGCTCTGGTTCATCGGTTCGATGGGGAATTTCCGAAAAAGTATTTTCAGGAAGTGATGGACTATATCGGGATGAAACCCGAACGGTTTCTGGAATTATGCGATCAGTTTCGCTCGCCGCACTTATGGAAAAGGGATGGCGACCAGTGGGTACTTCGACACCGGGTATCCTGATCCGAGAATGGCATGAAGATGAAGATAGCCCTTCATCCGGAAGTCTGCGACGAGGGTTAGGAGGACCCGGTTCTCCGGGATTCACCGCCGTTTGGTACCAACCCTTTATCCCAGCTAAAACCAGATCCAGGCCGATTTGAACCGGATCTGTTCAACAAACAGACACATCAATCCACCCTCAACCGCCAATCCCACCGGATGCGGTCTCTTTTCCTCCCGGAAATTCAGCTATTCATGCCAGACGCCGACTTCGAATTCCTCGGCTCTTGGTTATATTTGACGGACAAAGATCCAGACCTGGATTCAGGGTACGTCAATTTTCTGGCACGCCATTGGGTGCAATTGCCCCATTTTAACACTTCTTATCCCCCCAGATTTCCACATGGGGTTATTTCTTCCCCACAGGGATTATCCTCTCCCTCTCGGAACGGAATTTGCACATCTTCTTTCGCTCCAATAGTCTCTGCGC
>JAAYVQ010000018.1 GCA_012517095.1 Phycisphaerae bacterium
CGGTTGCGATCAAAGTGATCCGCAAGCGTCTTAATAAATCGTTCAGTCTGATCGCCTTTTTGAAGGATAATCAATCCCGGATTCGTACAGAACTGGCCGGCTCCTAATGCGCACGCTCCGAACAGCTCTGTTGCGATCGCATCGGAACGCTCTTCTATGGCGCCCGGCAAAATAAACACAGGATTGACGCTGGACATCTCAAGGTAGATCGGCTTGCCGGCCTTGTCTGCGGCGGCTTTCAGTTTCAGACCGGCCGATTTACTGCCTGTAAAAGCGGAAGCCCCAATGTCTGGATGGGATACAAGCTGGAGACCAAGATCAGGAGGAGTCCGATATACCAACTGAACGGTTGCCGGTGGAAGCCCGGCCTTTTGGACCGCCTCAAATGCCAGACGGGCAAATACAAGCGTCGTTCCGGGATGGCCGGTATTGGCTTTGGCAATCACCGGATTGCCGGCGGCGATGGCGGCGGCAAAATCCCCTCCGGCGATGGAGTTGAATGCGAACGGAAAATTGTTGGGACCGAAGACCGTAACCGGGCCGTCCAGTGGTCCCATTTTGCTGCGGATGTTCGCAGCGGTTTCAATCGTCGCGCGGCACCAGCTGAATTCGCGTGCGGCCTTGGCGGCTTTTCGGAGCTGATCGCTCGTGCGGGGAAGTTCGGCGTTTCTCAGTCTCGGCTCCTTGGGCAGTGCGGTTTCCAGGTTCGCAATATCTACAAGCTCGCCCGCATGGGCGTCGATTCGATCTGCGAACAAATCCAGAAACTGTGCGAACCGCTCCCGGGGAACGGATCTCAGTTCAGTCGCCGCCTGCTTGCCGGCCGAGATCGCGTCATGCACATCGGCTTGGCCGCAGACAGGATACAATTCAGGAAGTGTCTGTTTATTGGCGGGATTGACCGCGTGAAAAGAATCGACCGGGTTTTGAGGATCCCGCCATTGGCCCGCAATGAGAACTTTCTGATACGCCATTGTTTCTCCCGAGTCTTAAATATGTCAATCGAATTATGACTCAACCCAATTTTCAAGAATCAGTGTACCAATGGAAATGGCAACCTTGTCTCCCACAGATAATGAAAACTTTTCATCCGGAATGATTCCCGTTCCGGTAAGCAGAAAAGCCCCGAACGGAAAAGTCATCTCCATCGTCAGATAGGATGCCAGTTCTTCAAATGAGCGTTTTATCTGTGAGGAGTTTGTGTCTCCTTTAAAAATGACTTTCCCCTCTCGCTCAATCACCAGTTGAATGGCAAGGTTCCGCATTTGATTGGCATCTGTTATACAGATTCCCGGTCCCATCGCACAGGACCCATCGTACATTTTGGCCTGCGGAAGATAGAGCGGATTCTCGGCCTCGATATTTCGGGAGGAGACATCGTTTCCCGCGCAGTATCCGAGAATTTCACCGAAACGGTTGATCAACAGGGTCAATTCCGGTTCGGGCACATTCCAGTGGCTGTCTTTTCGGATGCGGATCGCAGAATGCGTTCCCTTGACTCTCCAGCCAATGGCCTTGAAAAACAGCTCGGGGCGTTTGGCCTCGTACACCCTGTCATAGATATTTTTAATGTCGGTCTCCGCTTCCCGCGCGTCCCGGCTCCGAGAATAGGTGACGCCGCAGGCCCAGACCTCCTGATCGTGTTCTATCGGAGGGAGAAAGGTCCCCGTAACTTTATCGTCAGTTCGGCAGGATGTCAGGTAAGGCGATAACTCATGGGGATGCAGCCGGCAGAACTGTTTAAAGTCAAACTCCGGCGACAACAACAATCCGTCCAGCGCCCAGCTCTCGGCATTTTCGAGTTGAAGTTTGGTTAGCATATTCATCGGAACTCCAGATATCATTCCTTGCTATCAAAGAAGGATCAGGCCTGCGATCCAGATGATGATACAAGCGAAAAAACCCATGCAGATCGAACCGGCCGTCATGAGTATATACCCCGTCTTTACATCCATGCCGCTCATCCGCGTTACCACCCAGAAAAAACTGTCATTGGCGTGGGAGGCGACGATCGATCCGGCGCCGATGGCCAGAACAGAAAGGGCCCGCCCGATCGGGGAGTCCAGTCCCAGCGACGGGAGCATGGGGGCCAGAATCGAAGCGGTTGTAATGATCGCCACCGTGGAAGACCCCTGAGCTGCACGGATCGCGGCGGCTATCATGAATGGCAGCCACAATCCTGTTGACATCGAGGACATCCCTCCCCCGAGAATATCAACAATCCCGGAATTCTGCAGGACTTTTCCGAACGCACCCCCGGCGCCGGTAATCAGGATAATCATGGAGGCATCCAGCAATCCGTCTCCGACACAGCCGGAAGGGGATAGCATCTGTTTGTTGAACGACCTGGGGAGCGTAACGGCAATGCAGATTCCGATCAGAAGGGCGATCAACGGTGTGCCGATAAAGCTGATGGTTTTATAAAATCCGTCCTGTCCCAACGGATGCGTGGGATAATCCGCGATGGATTTCAAGACAATCAAAACAATCGGCAGGAGAATTGGGACCAGGGCGTGAAAAGCCAATGGAGCCCAGTTCAGGCGAGACTGGAAATCCGTTTCCGTCAATTTCGGGTTGGGATCAATCGAAACGCGCCCCGCCACTTTCTGTGCCCAAAACCAGCAGAAGAACAGGACTGGAATACTAAGCGGGATCCCCAACGCGATTACCCAGCCCAGGTCCGCCTCCAGAATTCCTGCCGCCGCGATCGGGCCGGGGGTCGGTGGAATCAGCGTATGGGATACCATCAGCCCCAGGCAAAGCGCGATGGCCGTGGTCGCCAACGACAACCCCGCACGCTTGGTCAGCGACTTGTTCAAGGGGGACAGGATCACAAAACCTGAATCGGCAAAAACCGGGATGGAGACAATATACCCGATCAGGACCATGGCGGGCGTCACATTCTTCTTTCCGATGATTTTCAAAACATATTCGGCCAAAGAATACGCGCCTCCGGATTTCTCCAGAAATGTGCCGATGATCACTCCGACGATAATCACGATACCGATTTTTCCGATTGTACCGCCAAATCCCTCTTCAATGGAGGAGATGATTTTGTCCAGAGGCATGCCGGAACAGATTCCAAAAAACAGGGCCGCGGTGAGTAAAGCGAGAAAGGGATGGAGAGTGAATCGAGTTGTGGAAATCACGATAAATAGAATGCTTAAACAAAGAAGAATAATTATCATCATGATTGGGTTCCGTTTTATGAAACCGTCAGTCCAATCCCCGACCAAAGATTGAGAAATGGCGAGGTTCCACTCGATCTCATCTTTCCATAAGCCATTCTACTCGCTTGTCAAAAGATACGATTTCGGATACACACTACCAGATTATTTTCGAGAAGGACAGCGCGAATCATAGGAAATATCCTGATCAAGAGTCCCCTACATGTTCAGGGGGCCGGCGAGACGCGGAACAGGCCGGTACCGTGCAGCGGAATTTCCTGTTCAAACGAGTTACCGAATTCGCCCAAATCTTTTCGTGCCCAAAGATCGCGTACCCTGGCCTTACCCTTGAACCCAAGATCCGCAAAGGAAACCGCTATCTTACTACGCTCTGGTTTGGCCTGCTTGACAGGATCGATCAGGACAAGAAATTGGATCGAACCCCTGCCCTGACTTCCCTCGGTGAGCACACCTTTCGCTGTGAAAGTGTCGTACCCTTCCGGGATCTCGAATTCGATGATCGAAACAGAATGGGTACCGATCCCCTCGACTGACTCTTCGTCCAGCTTCAGGGGACGGCCGTCGACGGTGCGATTCTTCTGAGTCCTGCCCCAGCCGGCAGTAGCACCAACCCAATTCAGACCCGTCAGCTTTAGCGTCCCCGAAGAACCAGTTACCGTCGGCTCAATCCAGGCGGCATGGTCATACGAAAATCCATCGCCGCCGTCTCCAACCCCCAGAACCAGTCGGCGAGCATTATGAATCGGCACCTTGATATCGATCACTTCCTTCTTCGGCTCACCGCGGAGCCGGGGGCTGCGATAGTCGGCTTTGGCCAAATCGAATGGATCATCGTTGCTCTGGGCGTTGAACAAGCCGACATAATGATCAGGGCTTCCGGGAATATCAGCGGCCCAGACGATCAGGTCGTCCTTACGGGAAACCTGGCGGTTGTTCATGCTGGTCTGGTTGACGGCCAGCACCTCCGGATTGGTCAGCAGATTCAGCGTGAATTCGTCGAGACGGGTCATGTCGCCGCCGAAGATGAGAGGGGAACGGGCAATACACCACAAGCTCATACACAGGATCTGTTCATCTTTGGTAAAGTTGGTGGGGCGGTTAAAATCAATAATTCCGAAAGGCAGCATGTCAGCATCGGGCCAGGCGCCGTTGGCACGGTAGGGTGTCCATTTCTCCAGACGCCCGAACATCTCGTAGAGCGGCTTCCAGCGGTCCCAGAAATCGTCGGAGATTCGCCACAGGTTGGCGTGGTTCATCACATGTTCACCGCGCCCGATCGGTGTGTCGCCGGGCGAGAGACTCAACACGATCGGACGCCCACACTTGTCAATCGCCTTACGAATGGCCTCGATCTCGGCCTTCTGATTGTTGTCGTAGGGACGGGCGATGTCATCGACTTTCACAAAATCCACGCCCCACGAGGCATAGAGATCAAAGAGCGAATCGTAATATTGCTGCGCACCGGGCTTGCTCATATCTACGCCCCACATGTCCGGATTCCAGGGGCAGAAGGAACGGGTGTTGGCAATGTCGGCCGCGCGGGCATCGGTTCCGAGAATCGGCGTGTTTTTCTTTACCGCCTGCTTCGGGATGCCGCGCATGATATGGATCCCGAACTTGAGCCCCCTGGAGTGAACATAGTCGGCCAGCGGCTTAAAGCCCCTACCATCCGAAGCCGAGGGAAATTTCTTTAATCCGGGCATGAGGCGGCTGTGCTCATCCATCTCCAACGCGGCACCCGGTTTGTAACCATGCCCCTGCGAATTGGGCTCATACCACTGGATATCCACCGTCAAATAGGTCCATCCGAAGGGCTTCAAGAGCTTGGACATGGCGTCGGCCTGATCCTTGACCTGTTGCTCGGTCACGGTTGTGCCGAAGATATCCCAGCTATTCCAGCCCATCGGCGGAGTCGATGCGAAATTCCAGTGGGCCGGCTGGGATTGTGCCCATGCAGCAGAACACATAACAATCAGAAATGGCAACCGTAAAAGCATTCTACCTCCTATTCTCTCTATTTCCCGGAGCGATCCAACTTCAGAAGACCGAGTTGATAGGGCAACAGTTCGTACCGCGTGTTAATTGCCGGATCACGACCCTGGAAGAGCAGTTGGAGGTTGTCGGGGTCGAGGGTCATGGTTTCGTCATATCCGTCGCGGATCATTTCGCCATGGCTGACATCCTTTGTCCATGCCGTCACGCCGTCTTCGAAAGTGACATTGTTGATTCCGGCAAAGGGCTTGGCCCAGGTGTCCGCATCCGGAACGGGCGTCCACTGGCCGTCGAGGCGGTCGGAGATCCAGGCACGATAGTACCGTGCCGGGCTCAACGCCTCAATCAGAGTCAGGTAGGTCTTGGTGCCCTTGATCTTATAGGTAATGCTCGCCTCAAAAAGGTTATCTCGCCGGTCCTGGATGGCGATCTCCGGGTCGCTCATGCCCTTGGGAAAATCCTCGATTCGGGTCCGGCTGCGATAGAAGCGACCGTCGTCACCGGTGAAGAACAGATAGGCGTGCGTGTCGTCGCAAATCACATGGTAGTCAATGGGAAGCCGTGGCATGCTTGCGGGTTGTCTGTCAAAGAAGTTTCGCGGCGCCGTCCAGGTTTCCGGCTTGGAGATATCGTCGGTGGTGCAGTACTGGGGGTGCTGCGACTGGAAAACCAGATACCACTTCTTGTGCGGGCGGAAATAGAACAAACTCGGCGCACAGTGATACCCTCGCAAGTTCGGATTCTGATCCATGAAGTACAGCTTGGCGTTGGGGGCGTCAGACCAATCCTTGAAGTTCAGGTACACCATGTTCCAGGTTTTGGCGGATGTCGAGTACACGGTTGCATAGACATGCCACAAGTCGTTATAACGGACCACCGTTGGGTCTTTGACGGACACGATGGTATGCGTATCGTCGGACACCGGTTTGATCAGGACACCCGTGGACTTCCACTTCAGGGGCGTGGCAAAGGGCGGCTTGGGGGCATCGGCGACGGCCGAGGACAGCTCAGCAGATTTTGTGGCCGGCTCGGCCGCGAGGGCCTGGGGAGATATGGCAGCCAGCAGAATCAAGACGATAAGGCAGGTTCGGATTGCTTGGTTCATTGGTCATCCTTTCCTTCATAAGAGATTTATACGATTGGGAAACACCTATTTGAATTCCGGTTGCTTTGCGCGTTATGGCCGGGAATCCTTCCGGGCGGATGATGGCAGACGGATTGTGACTTCCTGCGGATCCCGGCCCCTTTCGATCGAGAAGGGTAGGGTTATTTCCGCGCCGTCGTCTCCAGTTGCCGTCACGGTATAATCGCCGTGGAAGCCCCGGAACGACAACCACCCCTGCGTATCGGTGGTCCCGGATATTTCGGTGGACCATTCCTTCATCAGGGATTCGAATCGCCGGCCGGCTTCGTTGAGGGTCCAATCCCGACCAGCCAGCCCCGCATTGGGACCGCGCCAGGAATCCCCCGCCCAAAAAACCCACATGATGATCCCCTGGACGGCGGGATGGCTGAAGGCGGTGCGATAGACCAGTTCGAGTATGTCGGCACATGTTGAAGGATTCTCATCGGCCACATCGAATTCCGTGATCCAGATCGGCAGATCCAGGGCGGCGACCTTGTCGAGCCGTTCTTTCACGATTTGCGGGTTGTCCAAGATTTGTTCGCGCCAGATATGTCCCTGAATTCCGACGCCGTCAATCGGAGCGCCCTGATCGAGTAACCGCCGAATGTCGGCAACATATTCGTCCGTCTGGACTTGATCAAATGCCTGATCGACGGACAGGATGTTGAATTCGTTGACAAAAAGTTTCACATCCGGATCCAATTCGTGGGCTTGTTTGAACATCCACAGCCAGATCGATTCACCCAGACGATCCTGAAAAAACGATCCGTGAAGCATTTCGTTGTTGACATCCCAGTGGACAAATCCGCCGCGAAAGTGTGTGACGGCATTGGTGAGGCGGCGTTCGATGGCCTGACGCAGCGGGTCACCCGTGAGGTTCCGAACCCACCTGGGTTGCCATTTTTCGGGTTCCCAGAAGATACAGTGGCCGCGAACGGGAATCCGGTTGGACCGGCACCATGCCAGCATGGCATCGGCATCGCGGTAGTCCTCCTGACCTTGAACGCGTTCGTTGGAATACCACTTGGACTCATTGCCGAACACGGCCCAGTTAAAGTGGGCCTTGAAGAAATCGGCATAGCGTTGGTTCCGCAAGAGGGTCCGACTCATTGCCGATCCAAATGGAAATCCCTGACGAACTTGACGGACGCTGAGCGATCGCCCCTCAGCCGGATCGCCCTTGTCATTGATCACCCGCACTCGCACCTGGCTCTGCCGAAGCCGTGCGATCCGTGCGTTGGCTTGGGTTTTCCAATCGGCGGTCGGCTCTGCGGCCGCCCCTGCGATGATTGAAAATAGTACAACCGCCAACGGGATCACCGAATGATTTCCAAGCCGATTTGTTTTCGTCCAGTTCATTTGACTGCCTTTGCCAATACCAGGTTAACCGCGATTTGCCATCGAATCCAGGGTTCCGAAAGCCGGCCAAGGGTTAACTTCATTCGATCCCCTTCCATTTGAAACACTCGCCACCCTTGCGGGCCGGAGTTGGGCCGGTACAGGAAACTGTTACGCGGCCGGGTTCGTTTGGTTTGGTGGCCAGATACCGATGATTCGTAAGCGACATGAGCATCGTGTCGCCGCGCATTAGGTTGATCCATTGGAAGGATTCAGCGTTCCCGGATCTTGTGTCGGCCATATCCTTGAGGACCGCGGCATCGGCATTGACGGAAACAAATTTTCCGTTGGTGGCCTTCAGAGCCACCCGCCCCAAGCCCAGATCGATAACCTGAAACTTTGCGTTCTGAGGAACTACGCCCGATGAATCAGCCGCTATATTTACCATGATATTGTTTTGCGTATCCGCGGCCAGAAAACTGCCATCGGCGCCGCTGGTGAATACGACGGTCTTGCCCAGGGGAATTTCGCGTTCGATACCTCGCGCCCGCAGTTCCTCGACCGTGTAGTTATCAAAGTCGGCATACCCCCCGGGCTGGCCGGAGATGTTGAAGTTGAACAGTGCCGGACGAACGCCCTGGAAGGTCCGGAGTTGGAAGGTCATCGTAAAGGGTTTGCCCAGAGGAGTGAATTCCTTACCGTCGGTGCTCCAACTGAAAATGGCCTGGTCGGTGTCAAAGTTACAGGTAACGCGCAGCCACAAGTGCTGGGGTGGATTGGTCGGACCCATCGTCGGTGGATTGGCCTGGGCCGCAGGAGCGGCGGGTGCGCCTCGGCGTCCGCCTCCGCTGCCGGTCCTGTCGAGCATTTGCAGCGTCGTGCCTTCGGCGGTTTTCACCACACCGATCCAAGCATACGGAGAACTCAGGAGGGCCAAGCCCGCGGTGTCGCCGGGGGCCAAACCCGCAGCATCCAGCTCGACAGTCATGATTGACTCCGGCCCCGGCGGGCGCTGACAGATACTGTTACGGGCCGAATAGAAGTCACTGGCGGGTAGTGAATGGAGACGAAGCACGCCGGGCTTTTCCGTCAGGGACCACATGGCATCATCGGGAACATGGTTCCACTGCCAGTGTGGATTGAGCTTGCCGCTGTCGAAATTGTCGTCGTGGATGAACGCCGGCTTGGGATCTTGGCTATATCCGGTGTTGGGTTTGACCCATGTATTCGGGGCTTTACGGAGGTTACCCGGCAGGCCGATCAGCGGAAAATCATTGTCCCAGGTGATGGGAACCAGAGAAACCATGCGTCCGGCGCTGCCATGGTCCGACATGATTACGCTCCACCACTGGTCCGAGGGCGTATCACACATGCCACCCTGATGGAGCCACAGGCCTCGATCGTTGGCCGCAGCACGGGTCGGCGTTGCCGAAGTTACTCCCAGACTTTCACCTTCGACCATGGTCGTGACCGTCCAGGGGCCGTCGATGGAGTCTGCCTTGGCGACCATCTGGTTAACTGGGCCGCCGGGAATGGCGGAGATGTCGTAGTATTTTCCTTTGATCTTGTAGAGGTGGTGGCCTTCGCCCATCCTTTGGCCCGGCGGGACAACCAGTTGCCGCTTGGAACCGGGGACAAAAGCCCTGAGATCCGGTGTAAGCTCTTCGATCGGATAAGGACTGTTGTTGCCGGAGATGATGTAGATCTTACCGTCATCATCGAAGAGGACCGACAGGTCGTGCCTTCCGGGCAGTTGGTTGCGCTCCCAGGGACCTTGAATTGACTTGGAGCGGAAGACCTGAAGGCCCGCGCCGTTGACATTGGAGAAGACATAGAACATGCCTTTGTTGTAACGGATACAAGGCGCCCAGATACCTCGGCCGTAGATTCCCCGGCCGTCTTCCAAGCGATAGGCCGGACCCAGGTCGAGTTTGTCTGTACAGTAACCAGCCAGTTCCCAGTTCACCAGATCTTTGGAATGCATCAACTGAACAGCGGGGTTCATGTGCATGGTCGTTCCGGCGAGATAGTAGTCTTCACCAACGCGGATGATATCCGGATCCTCGAACTCCTCGTAGAACAACGGATTTGAGTAAGTCCCGTTGCCGTTGTCGGCGGTCCAGTGTTTTACCGCATCAGCGGAGTTCGCGGAAAAGGCCGGCGGCGATGTGATTATAACTCCGACAGTTAACAGGATCAGACTCACCAATCCCGGAAGATGTTGAAAGCGTCGCACGGTAATACTCCTCAAGTCAGTCGTTTGTATGGATTACAGTTTCGGCCAATATCCGAACCGAAAGAAGGCACGAAATTTTCATAACAGGTACAAACTGCGTCGTGCTCTCGAGAACCGAACCTGCCAAGTTTTCCTTGTATCCGATTGGCAGCAGATCTTCGTCATTGGATTCCATTCCATTGATCGCTCCGGCCTTTTTCCAGATTCATGTCTCGCGTGACGGCGCCATAGCGAAGCCGACAAGGTCCGCCAACCAGCGATCTCACGGTTACATTCACGAGTTTGCCTTCTTTCCACTGGATGTCCAACTCGAAACCCCCGCGGGCGCGAAGGCCTTTAACGGAACCGTTCGGCCAGGCCTTGGGCAACGCCGGCAGAAGTTCGATTTCGCCGGCACAACTCTGGAAGAGCATCTCGCCGATCCCGGAAGTACCGCCAAAGTTTCCATCGATCTGGAAAGGCGGATGGGCGTCGAACAGGTTGGGATAGGTCCGCTCGGGTCGCAGAAGCATAGTCAGGATCGTGTAGGCGTGTTCGGCGTCATGCAGACGGGCCCAGAGGTTCAAACGCCAGCCGATGCCCCAGCCGGTGGCCTCGTCTCCGCGAATCTCCAGACTCTTACGGACCGCCGCCGCCAGATCCGGGGTTGTACGAACATGAATTTGGTCGCTCGGATACAGGCCGTACAAGTGCGAGACATGCCGGTGATGCCTCTCGGGCGCTTTCATGTCCCAATCCTCCAGCCATTCCTGAAGCTGACCGGCGCTGCCGATCTGATTGGGGGCCAGACGCCCGCGCGCTTCTGCCGCTTGTTTTCGAAAGTCCTCATCGACGCCGAGAATCTCCGACGCACGAATGCAATTGCTGAACAGATCGCGAAGGATCTGCATGTCCATGGTGGGACCGGCGCAAACACTGGTACCGAACGGATGTCCGTTTTCCGGCGACAGCGAGGGGCTTGTCACTAACCATTTGTGTTTGGGTTCTTCTACCAGCGTGTCAAGGAAGAACTGCGCAGCGCCCTTCATGGCCGGATAGACTTTGGCCAGGTATTCCTTGTCGCGGGAATAATCATAACGGTCCCACAGGTGCAGGCACAACCAAGCGCCGCCCATCGGCCACATCCCCCACTGCGGACCGTCGATCGGCGCTGTCGCCCGCCACAGATCGGTATTATGATGAGTAACCCAGCCGCCGGCGTTGTACATGGTCTTGGCCGTGTGTGCGCCGGTTTCGGTTAGATCCATCACCATCGCCGTCAGCGGCTCGACACACTCGCCAAGATTCGTCGGTTCGGCGGGCCAGTAGTTCATCTCCGTGTTGATGTTGATGGTGTACTTGCTCTGCCAGGGCGGATTCATGCTGTCGTTCCAAATGCCCTGAAGATTGGCCGGCTGAGTACCCGGCCGCGAGCTGCAGATCAGCAGATATCGACCGAACTGAAAATAGAGGGCTGCCAGTTGCGGATCATTCGCTTTGTTGGGTTCGCGGATTCTCTCGTCGGTCGGACGATTGGCGACATCTGTCGTGCCCAGATCGAGGGTTACTCGACGAAACAGCTTCTGGTGAGCGGCTACATGATCCTTGAGCAATGCCTCAAACGGTTTTCCGGTCGCCTTGGCGATGGCGTCTTTGGTCAGCGCTTCGGGATCGCCGCTAACATCTTTGAAGCTCTTGAAGCTGGTTGCCGCCGAGATCAGCAAGATTGCCGAATCCGCGTCCTGGACGGTGATCTGGCCATCGCCCGGTTCGATCCGCCCACCCGATGCCGCAATGACCACGCGGGCCTGATAGTTCAGGGCTCCGTTAGTGCCTCGACGAGTCCCTCCGTTGACGCCTTGCATGACCAGAGTATTGGGCGACTCGACAGTTACAGTTGCCTTCTGCGGCGTCTGCATGCCGGCCGTAAATGCGACCTTGCCGGATTTGTCGGCTGTCAGGCGAATCACGATCACCTGATCCACGGGGCTGGAGAAGACTTCTCGCGTATATCGCACTCCCCCGGCCGAATAGGCGACGGTGGCCACAGCCGTATCCAGGTTGAGGTCTCGTCGATAGTCTGTCGCTCCTTCGGTTTCCGAAAACTTCAGCAGCAGGTCTCCCACGCATTGATAAGGCATCTGGGTCAATGGTTTGGCCATCATCTTCTGGCCGATCAGATTGCTGGCTTCGCGATACTGGCCGGCAAAGATCATTTCCCGCACCTTCGGCAACGCCTCCAGCGCGTCGGGATTGGCCGGGTTGTACGGCCCGCCGCCCCAGAGCGTATCTTCATTCAATTGAATCCGCTCTTGCGAAATGCCGCCGAAGACCATCGCTCCCAGTCGTCCATTGCCAATGGGCAGAGCTTCGACCCACTGTTTGGCCGGCTGGCGATACCACAGACTCAGGGGTTCTGCAGGCGGCTGGGCGATTGCCAGAACACCGGAAAGGGTCAGAATCAACACTGGAAATGCAGCATACTTGCCGATCATATGTGCCTCCGCAAAAGAAAAATAGGGATTTGTACGATCAACGATTGACCTCCTGTTATTCGACGGCAGCCGGCTCGAGGAAAGGATCGCCGAACAGGATCCAGGAATAATCCGCACGCCCGGAACAGGTGGCAACCAGCGACAGAAAACGCGTATGCGCGGGAATCGGGACATCCACTTTCTCAACCACCTTCCATCCCACAGGATAGTACAGGTGTTGACAGACAACGCCATCCAGAAGCACCCAGACATCGGCGGAACTAAACGGAGTTTGAGGAAGGTTCTTTGGGATGCCGCACACGGCGGTAAACCGTTCGATTTCGATGTCTGGGTTATCCTGCCGAATCTGGTTCAAATCGAAGGTAATGCCTGCGTTGGGATGAAGCGTTAGCGCCGGATGCGCGGATGTGCCGAAACGGATTCCATTGAACCGGGCCGTAACGATCTGTTGACTGGGCAGGTCGAAGAACTTGCCGCTATTCGTCGGACCACTGAAAAAACTTCCCATCGTCTCCGGACACTGGGAGAATCGTAATCCTGTTGTACTGATCACCACCGGACCCAGGGCTCCGTTCGGCACAAAGACTCCGTCAATACCGCGGGCTTGCCGCGAAGGTCGGAATTCATTTCGTCGAGCCAGTCGAATCGTTGTAGGGGGAGTTGAAGAAGACTGACCCGTCGCCAATTCGATACCCTGATCCAGCTTGCCCGTGCCCCGACCATTGCCTCCTCCGACAATATCCGCCAGGTTGATTCGCTCCGCCGGATTGCCGAGCTGGCTAACCGAGGGTAATTGAAGAACAAAGAGGTCCGCCCGAGCAGCCAGACCACTTTGAACATTCCGTCCGGCAGCATCGACCACAGCGGCAAACCGCTCGTTCACAAAACAAGGGGTTACCTGGCCCGATTGACCATGTTCGAGGGCTACGCTGATCCGGCCTTTGAAGGCGTGGGCTTCGGTGCCCCCATCGGAATGTGCGATCACGCCGAATTCTGTCCCCAGGTCTGTAATGAGAGCCGTGGATGTTCGCACTTGAAAACCCGTTGCCTCTGGAGGGACGACAACGGAAAGTCTGCCCTCTCGGAGGACCACTTCACCTGGGCTGATGAATTCGACTCGACAAGGGGCTTCAAGCAGAATGCTTGTCCCCTGTCCCAATTCCATCTTGACCGCACCTTCCCGCAGATCATACCTTCCGGCGTACAAGAGATCCCCTGGCCGCAGATGAGTACGGTGCCACTGCGACTCATACTCGTCGATCAGCATACCAAGCGCCGGGCCATGAGTCATATGACGGAATATCCAAACAGAAGCGGATACCAAAACTCCAAACAGCAGGATTGCTGCAATTGAACGGATGTGTCGCCCAATGCTTTTGGTTCCCCAGCGGCTTGTGCCGCTTGAAATCGCCTGCATCAGGTCCGACTTTGTCAGTTCCCCGGTCACCTGGCTGGAACGCCGGACCACGGCGCAGACGAACATACTATCGATGTAATAATCCCGCACGCGGGGATCTTCACGGATTGCCGTCTCAAAACGCTTCCTCTCATCGGGCTCAAGCTGATCGTCCAGCAAACGCTGCACCAGATCATCCATATCCGGGAAAGGTGGCGTACTCATACCGGTTGGCTCCCTTCCGCCATGGTCCTGCGCATACATCGCAGGAGCACGCTATTGATCTGGCCGAGAATGTGATAGAGGTGACGGCGGGATACTTTCAGGCACGAAGCGACTTCGGTGATCGGAGTGTTGTGCTCATATCGCATTTTGAGTATCCGTTTGGCTCTGTCGTCCAGAAGAGTCTGGCACTTTCGGAGGGCTTCTATACGGGCGGCCATCTCGTCCTGAATCTTGGGCATGTGGTCCAACAATGCCTCCAGCAATGAATCCTCCATCGAGACTCGTTTGCTGCGGGCCAGATTGCGTCGGTAATCCAGGATCTGATACCGCATGATTTGGACAGCCCATGCCGCGAAATTCGTGCCCAGCTTGAACTGATCGAACTTCCGCCACATCAGGGCCATCCCCTCCTGGAACAGATCGTCTGCGTCATGGATGTGAGGTACCAAAGTCAGAACGTAAGCGTAGATTTCCTGCTGATGGCGGACAAAAAGCCGCAGGAAGTCAACTGTGCGTTTGTCTTGATCCATAGAAATCCATACTTTCTTGAAAATGATCTTCTATCTTATAACCGCTGACAACCGCGGGATGGGAGATGAAAAATCTCCAAACGGAAAAATCATCGGAGATTCTAATCCATGTTACCATGGGATTGAAAAATTTTTGAGAAGTTTTCTTTTTTGATCTCACTTCAGGCATTTCTGAACGGTGTTATAATAGTATCCGCCCGGCACCAACCGTCAAATAGGAAAGGCAGGATCATCATGAGACAAAACCAAATAATTTAGGAGGTTATCAAATGAAGCACAGACTGTCCATTCTTCTATTGTCCGCCATAGTCACAGGCGGAATTTGTGTGGCCCAGACAGATCAGCCACCGGTGGTGGAGGATTTCAAGCCCTCAACCCTAAATCAGCCGGGAAAGCAATACCCCCAGGTCAACTCTGAAGGCCGCGTCCGGGCTCGTGTTGTTGCGCCTCAGGCCCAGAGCGTTCAGCTTGATATCGGAGCCGTCAAATACCCCTTGACCAAGGGCGAGGACGGGGCCTGGGTTGGTGAATCCAAGCCACAGGACGAGGGATTTCACTACTACCAACTCGTAATCGACAGTGCCCAGGTACCAGACCCCGGCAGTCTGTACTTCTATGGTGCCAGTCGCTGGGGCAGCGGTGTTGAAGTCCCTGCCAAGGATCAGGATTTCTATGCCCTCAAGGTGGTTCCTCACGGCCAATTGCGTCAAGTCCTCTACTATTCGAAGAGCGCTAACGCCACCCTCCGCTGCTTTGTTTACACCCCCCCGGATTACGATCAAGATCCATCCAAGCATTATCCGGTGTTGTACCTCCAGCACGGGGGAGGCGAAGATGAAACCGGCTGGGGTAACCAGGGTTTCACCGGCCGAATCATGGACAACTTGATTGCGGCGGGTAAAAGCAGGCCCTTTATCATTGTGATGGCCAGCAGTTATGTACCTGGAGCCGCAGGTCCCGGCCGTGGACCGGCTCCTGCCGCCCAACCTGGCGCGGCCGCTCCGGCTGGACAACCCGGCGCAGCAGCACCAGCCGCGGGTACCCCACCTCGTGGACCTGCCGGTCCCGGCGGACGCCGGTTCGACTTCAGCGGCTTTTCCCGGGTTCTTGTCGATGAACTGATCCCCTTTATTGACGCCAACTTCCGTACCCTGGCCGATCAGCCGCATCGGGCCATGGCGGGTCTGTCTATGGGCGGAATGCAAACCAGGTCGATCACTTTGGCCAACCTTGACAAATTCTCCCACATCGGTATTTTCAGCGGGGGTAGTATCGCCCCATCGGAAATCTCCGATATGGACGCCTTCAAACAGAAGGTAAAAGTCGTGTTCGTCAGCTACGGAAGCCGCGAGAAAGGCGCCGCCGCCAAGGCCAATGTTGAAGCGCTGCAACAAGCTGGCGTCAAGAGCGTTTACTACGAATCACCCAACACCGCCCATGAGTGGCAGACATGGCGTCGCAGTTTATATCAGTTTGCTCCGTTGCTATTCCAGGACCTGCCTCTTCCGACTCCGGTGACTCCGAAAACGGCAGAGACCAGCATGGTACCTTCTGTGCCTGCAGCGGAGGCAAAAACGGTAACTCCTGTATCTTCGGGAGGAATCATCCGGATCAAGGCCGGAATAACCCAACCAATCAAGGACTCGGAGGGCAATGTCTGGCTGGCCGACCAGGGCTTCGAGGGCGGCCAAACCATCGAAAGGCCCGACATCCAGATCGACAACACAAAGAGTCCCGACCTTTACCGGGCGGAACACTACAGCATGGATTCCTTTTCGTGGCCAGTGCCGAATGGAAAGTATCTGGTAAAACTGCATTTTGCGGAGACTTTTGAGGGGATCAACGGACCGGGCGAGCGTGTGTTTTCGTTCAATGTCATGGGCCACGAGTTCAAGGACTTCGATGTTTGGGTCAAGGCCGGCGGGCCTTTGAAAGCGTATGTGGAGACGGTTCCGGTCGAAGTCACGGACGGCAAAATCAAGGTCACTTTCACTCCCAATGTCGAAAATCCTCAAATCTGCGCGATCGAAATCATCCCGCAAACCGCGGTTCAGACAAACGAAGCGTCCTCCGCGCCCGCGGCCGAACAGAATGTGCCCGTGCTGAAGGATGTGTTTAAGGACACCTTTTTGATTGGCGGGGCCTTGAATCGAAATGTGGTGACAGGGCGGGACCCGGGTGCCGCCGCGATCGCCGAGAAACATTTCGACACGGCAACTGCGGAAAACGATATGAAGTGGCAACTCATCCATCCGCAACTCAACCAATACAACTGGGAACCGGCCGACAGTTTCGTCGCCTTCTGCGAGAAGAACAAGATGTTCCCCATTGGCCATTGCCTTGTCTGGCATGCCCAGGTTCCGCAGTCGGTGTTTCTCGACGATTCAGGGAACACCCTGACGCGAGATGCCCTCCTGGCGCGCATGAAAGACCACATCACGATGGTTGTCGGCCGCTACAAAGGCCGGATCAAAGGGTGGGATGTGGTCAATGAGGCCCTCGAGGACAGCGGGAAGATGCGAAACACCTCCTGGTTGCGCATCATCGGCGAAGGTTCACCGGACAAGCAGTATGACTTCATCGAGAATGCTTTCCGGTGGGCCCACGAAGCCGATCCGGATGCCCAGTTGTACTACAATGACTATAATCTTGAGGTGTCGAAGGCCAAGTGCGATGCGGCCGTCGCGATTGTCAAGCATCTAAAGTCCAAGGGGGTTCGCATCGACGGTGTCGGTATTCAGCTCCACGGGGGGCTGACCTATCCCAGCGTCGAGGGTCTTGAATATGCCATCACGAATCTGGCGGCTACCGGTGTCAAGGTGATGGTTACCGAGTTGGACATCAAAACGCAGACTCGCGGACCACGCGGCGCCGATGTCAGCCAGATCAACCGACAGAGCACGGAAGATCAGAATGCGGGTGCCGCGGAAACCCAAAAGAAGCTTGCGGACAAGTATGCCGAGATTTTCTCCGTCCTGCTCAAGCACAAGAAGGATATCACCCGCGTCACATTCTGGGGCGTCTATGACAAGACATCCTGGATCGGCGGTTCGCCGCTGTTGTTCGATCGGAACTACCAGCCGAAGGATGCTTTCTTCGCCGTGGTCAAGGCAGCCCAGGAAAAACGGTAAAACTGAGTTGATGGAGAAATCGAATGAAAACGAACCTTTCCATAGTTGTGTTGTTCTTAGTCCTGTCGGTGTCGGTGTGCTTGGCGCAAACCCCTCCGGCGGCGGGTGCCGGCGCTGCCGCCTCACAAAATTCCCAGGTCGCCGCCGCGCCAAACCAACCGGCCCCTGCGGCCGGTGATGCGCCCGAATCGGGTCCGCGCAGAGGCGGCGGACGGGTAGGATTTGGCGGACCGATTGAGTTGGGCCCGGACGACAAACCCGCCTTCGACGATCCGCCCGTGGGATTCAGAGCCAAACGGGACAATGTCCCCCACGGTGAGCTGACGACTGTCCAGTACGATTCCAAGTCGCTCGGGATGCGTCGCCAGATGCTGGTCTATACGCCGCCCGGTTACTCGAAGGATCGCAAGTACCCCGTGCTTTTCCTTCTGCATGGTATAGGCGGTAACGACCGCGAATGGCAGCGATCGTGCAGCGCGGATAATGTTCTCGACAACATGCTGGCCGACGGCAAAATTCAGCCGATGATCGTTGTCTTCCCCAACGGCAATGCAAGTGTCGGCGTCGGTGGCGAAGGCCAAGCAGCGGGCGCAGGTGGCGGCGTTCGCGGCGGTCCCGGCGGTGGTTTTGGCAGTTGGGGAACGCCTTTCGAGAACGATTTGATTAAGGACATCATCCCCTACATCGAATCCCACTATTCTGTGTACAAGGACCGCGAACATCGCGCCTTGGCTGGTCTGTCGATGGGCGGCGGCCAGTCCCTGAACATCGGCTTGGCCAATCTCGACACATTTGCTTATGTTGGTGGATTCTCCTCAGCGCCCAACACCAAAGCTCCGACGGAACTCGTACCCGATCCGGCGGCTGCCAAGGCGAAATTGAAACTGCTGTGGCTGTCTTGCGGCAACAAGGATGGCCTGATTCGCATCAGTCAGGGCGTCCACAAATACCTCAAAGAAAAAGATGTGCCGCATGTCTGGCATGTGGACTCCAACGCGCACGATGGAACCCACTGGGCCAACAATCTGTATCTCTTCGGCCAACGCATCTTTTCGAAGGGTGAACCGACTGTGGCCGCGCCTGCGGCCCCGACGGCCCCGGCCGTTCCCGCTGCTGCCAAGCTGGTGATTCGCGTGGCCTGCGGGGCCTATCAGCCCTACACCGACAAGAATGGTAATGTCTGGTTGCCCGATGAGGTCAAGGCCCCCGGCGCTTCACTGACCCCGCCGGATGGATCGACGGTCGAACGGGCCGAAGAGTTCGAGGTTCCCAATGTCGCATTTCCGGAGATCTTCCGGACCGAGCGCTACAGCATGAGCGCCTATGAATTCAATCTTCCTAACGGTAAGTACACCGTCCGGTTACATTTCGCCGAGTGCTTCACCGGGATCACCGGCCCCGGCGAGCGGGTTTATTCTTTTGTCGTCCAGGGACAAAAACCCGAGAAGGATTTCGACATCTTCAAGGAAGCCGGCGGGATGTACAAGGCGATCCAGCGGGAGTA
>JAAYVQ010000019.1 GCA_012517095.1 Phycisphaerae bacterium
AAGTCTGCATCGCCCGCATCCAGAACCCCATAGACCTGCGTCCCATCCGTCGCGATTGTCTGGGCGGTTGCCTTGTCATTCCCGAAATCCGGGTCTTCCGCGACCACAAAAGGTGTAAGAGCAAGCAAAAACCACGCGCATAAAATTCCCGATCTTTTCATACTCGCCTCCGGAACAATACCGATTCGTTTAACAAACAGATTGTACGATAGCAAAATTCTGCAAAATATTCAAGATGATGAACTCCCCCAATCCGGAAATTACCTGATTGGAGATCGGGAAATTTACGGATTATAACGATTATTCAGACGGTCGGATGGGGAAGGTATCGCGGAGTCCCAAAGAAAATAAAGGTTACCAGTACCAGGCCCGTTCCCGCCAGAAACAACATCAGGCGGTTTTTAATTCCGTTGACTTCATCGGCCATGCGGAGGAGCCAGTGTGGGAGTTGTGAGGGCTGGTCGCTTGACTCGATGTTCTTGAGAAGCGCCTCGCGGGCGGCAGCCAGTTGTTCATCCGAGGCCACGGGAACGATGGTATTGGCGCTGGTTGTCTGAGTCGTGTGAAAGGTGATGCGTTCGAGTCGTTGGAGGAGCGATGGGTCGGTACGAATCTGCTGGATCTGCTGATCGTAACGGCTGGACAGATCGCGAATTCTCTGGTTGTCGGCCTCGATGCGATCCGGAAGATCGTAGTTGCGATAGTAGTTGACCAATTCATCGGTCAAAACCGACAATACGATCGCCGATGCCCCGATAGTGAAGAACAGGCAAAACAACACGAACCGCAATAGCGTCGCGGAATTCTGCATGGGTTCTTCCTTGAACTTGCGACAGGACAAACGGCAGGGGCGCACAATACGCCCCTGCCGGAATCAGCAGACAATGGATTAATACTTGAAAATTTCGCCGCCGTAACGGGCCGAGTCGCCGAGCTCTTCATGGATCCGCAGCAACTGGTTGTACTTGCAAATTCGGTCGGTGCGACAGGCCGAACCCGTCTTGATCTGACCAACACCGGTGGCCACGGCCAAATCGGCGATAACACTGTCTTCCGTCTCGCCGCTACGATGGCTGATGACAGCGGTATAACCATTGCGGCGGGCCAGATTGATCGCTTCGATGGTCTCGGTCAGCGTACCGATCTGATTGACCTTGATGAGGATCGAGTTGGCACAACCCTTTTCGATACCCTGAGCGAGCCGCTTGGTGTTGGTAACGAACAGGTCATCGCCGACGATCTGGCACTTGGAACCGATTTGCTCGGTCAGCTTGGTCCAGCCGGTCCAGTCATCTTCGGCAAGACCATCTTCAAGACTTACGATCGGATAACGATCAATCCAGTCGGACCAGAATTTGATCATGACATCCGAGGAGACTTTTTTCTTGGGATCGGACTTGAAGAACCGGTATTTCTTGTCCTCTTCAACCCATAGTTCATTGGCCGCCGGATCCAAAGCGATAAAGATATCTTTGCCGGCTTTGTATCCGGCCTTTTTGATCGCCTCGAGGATCACATCGAGGGCCTCTTCATTGGATTTCAACGAAGGGGCAAATCCGCCTTCGTCGCCGACGGAGGTGTTGTACCCCTTGGATTTCAGAACACCCTTGAGCGTGTGGAAGACCTCGGCGCCCATGCGCAAAGCTTCGGGAAAGTTTTCGGCGCCGACAGGCATGACCATGAATTCCTGAAAATCGACGGTGTTGTCGGCGTGCTTGCCGCCGTTGAGGATGTTCATCATCGGGACGGGCAGGATATTTGCGGTACAGCCGCCGAGATACCGGTATAGAGGCAGACCGACGGATTCGGCCGCGGCACGAGCAACGGCCAGCGATACGCCGAGGATGGCATTGGCGCCGAGCTTGTTCTTGTTGGAGGTGCCATCCAGTTCGATCATCATTGCGTCGATGTCTTCCTGTGCGGTGGCGTCAAAGCCCATCACTTCGGGTGCGATCTTTTCGTTGACATTTTTGACGGCCTGCTGGACACCCTTACCCATATACCGCTTGGCCTTTGGGTCGCGAAGTTCACACGCCTCGTGGGCTCCGGTGCTGGCACCCGACGGCACAGCGGCCCGGCCGAGCGAACCGTCTTCGAGCATGACATCGACTTCCACGGTGGGATTTCCGCGCGAATCCAGGATCTCCCGCGCCGAAACATCTACGATCGTTCTGAACATAGGATTCCTTTCTGCTTGCATTCGGGCCGGCGGGATCGGACCCCGAACGGCCGGTTTTGGACGATTTCTAACCGCAAAAGCATACTCTCGGTACCCCCGGCCGTCAAGGGGCAACCGAAAATCCTGAATTTCTGTGGAGTATCATTGTCCGGATTATGTGCGGATCGCATCAAACATCGCCACCATATTCTGCGGCGGGATATCGGCCTGGATGTTGTGCACCTGCTGGAAGATAAATCCGCCGCCGGGGTTGAGGATGCCGACCTGCTTTCGGACATGTTCGGCGACCTGCTCCGGCGTCGCCTCTGGCAGGATCGTCTGTGTATCGCAGCCACCCCCCCAGAAGGCGATCCGGCTGCCAAAACGCGATTTCAGCGTCGCGGCGTCCATGTGAGCGCAAGAAATCTGTACCGGATTAAAGGTGTCCAGCCCCGCGTCGATCAGGTCGTCGAGCAGTTCGTAGATCCCGCCGCAGCAGTGGAGCATGACCTTGACATTGGCCAGTTCCTTGGCCCGTTTCCACATCCGCTTGTGGAACGGCTTGTAGTATCGGCGGTACATCTCCGGCGAAAGCAGGGGACCGGTCTGACAGCCGAGATCATCGCCGAAGAGAATGATATCGATATACGGCCCAACCGCACCGAGCCATTTTTCCAGCGTAGCCAGATAAATTTCGCACAGGGCTTCAGAAAGCCGCAAGGTTTGATCGGGATACAAGCCCATATACATCAGGTAGTTGTCCATGCGGTAGAGCATCTGCGGCACCTCGAACATATTTCCGCCAAACAGGCCGACAATCGCGCGGTTCGTCGATTCGCGGAGTTGTTTGGCCCGTTGGCTCATCTCGGCCAGGCCTTTGTCATTCAGGGGCAGATGGGCGCCGGGATGGGCGACACTCCATTGGTGCAGACCCAGAGTAGATTCGAGATCTGCAAAGTCATCCTCTGCAAACGGCCGGTCCATCCGCGGAAAATGGATTTGCTCAAAATACAGGCAGCCCTTCTTCTGGATACCCAGCGGGATACCGGAATCGGAACAGATCACCCAATGAGGACCGTCGCGACGGACATTGACATAATACGGAATCTGACACGGCGTGCCGTCCGGCAAAGTCCAGTACTTCCAGTCCTGGTCGTCGGTCAGAAAACCGCGGCCCATCTCGATCGTATCGATGCCGAAACGGTCGAGCACATCCGAATCGACGATGGCCAGTTGCTGAATCATGTCATATACGCGGACCGGCCGTTCGGGCAGCTTCAGATACTTCCGCAATTTGGGATAGGCGATCGCGGAGATCCCGCTGGATCGATGAGCCGAAAAATCGATCGGGACCTTATCGGGCTGCTGATGGTTCAAGGCCGCCAGAACTCGTTGTCTCGGAGTCATATATTTCCTTTCTATTCGGCACGGAGAGCGACGATTTCCATCGGGGCAACCGTGAGGGATTTCGGACAGGTCTTCAGCTTGTCTTCGAACGGATTGCTGAAGAACAGCTTCGGGGATTTTCTCATTGCCGGCCAGTCGATGGTGGCTTTTTGGGGGGTATTGGTCGGATTCCACAGGCGAAGGAAATAACCCTTTCCGCTGTCCGATGGTTTCAGGAGCGAAATGAGCACGGCCGGATTCGAGACGGTTACCAGCGATGGCATCGAACCGGCGGCCGGATTGCACGGTACGACAATCAACGGGCGTGACCGCTCGACGCCGAATCGCGCGGCGGCGGCCGGATCGAAGCTGCCGTGCGGGGCCAGCGAATAACGGAACACCGTCGGGCCATCCTGTGCGGCCTTGTAGTTGGTCTCCCAGTAGTTGTTCATCACATACGAATACAGCTTCGTCGTCGCGGGCAGTTCGCGCAGCCAACCGACCGTCGGCGCATCGGTGGTGATCGAGCCAATCTCGACCAGCGGAGCATCCGGGCTGACCAAGGTCAGGCCGACCTTGCCGGAAGAAATGTCCGCCCATCGCTGGATCGTCAAGTAGTTCCTGCACGCGCCGGTCATCAAGTCCTTTTGCGGATCGACGATCGCCCACGGGATATCCAGCCGCATCGTACCGCCGGGGATATTCACCGGGAACGCAAAGTGCACGCCTTCCGGCTCATACACGGCCTGTTTATCGAGCCGATTAAGGATATCCACTCGACCCAAACCACGGACCAAGCGTACCGTCCTGGTAAGTTTCGAGCAGCCCGGTGCCTCAGACTCGGCGATGATTGTACCAACCAACAGTCCATTCTCGGCCATTCGAACCTTCGCCGGTCCATTGCGGACGGCGGTCTTCGGATTGCGCCCCTTGACATACCAATAGGAATTAAGGCCGCCGGTCCCAGCCGCGAAATCGTGCCCATCCTGCAGACTCTTCAAGCCGACAATATCGCCAGTGGAAGAATCGATTTCAACGATCATCATCTCATCAGAGAGATCATTTCGAATGACAATCGGTTTGCCAATCGAAACAGCCAATCCTTTTTTGATCCGATAGATCGCCGCTCCGTACGGTGGAACATTTTCGGCGATAAACGCTAATGCTCCCGACAGGAATCGCTGTGTTTGAACGATTTTCCCTTCCGCATTTTCAACAATGTCATATTCGGGAGAAGAGTTCACCGTTACCAGATCTGTTCTCGGCCAACTACAAGGATTGATGACCATGACGGCCTCGATATTCGCGAACTCGGTTTCCGATTCGCTCAAGGCCTTTTGCATTAACTTCCGCGATTGATTTTCGCCGTTGAGAGCGAAGTCCTGTTTAATCTTCCATTGTTGGGCGACGAAATCGGCCTTCGGCTCGCTGATGCTGTTATACGCGCCCCAGGTGTGTTCATCGTAGAGCAGGATTTCACGCCAGGCGTCATAGACCGGCTGCGGATGGAATCGTTCAGGCGAGAACATTGCGTAGAGGGCCTGTGCCTGGATCATGCGGTCGGCCGAAGCACGGTTGATTATCGTTTCCTGGGCCGATGAGGCCGCTCCATCTTCCCAATAGGGCGTAAAATCTCCTTTGACGCGGGGGATTTGATCCGCGTATCGCTTTTCGAACTCCTTGAACATTCGCGATGAGGAGGAAAGGACCATTCGCGGATACGCATATTTTTCATTCCACGACTTGACAAAATCGGAGATATCGGGATCCGGCGGACCATTGTCCGAACCGATGTTGTAGCGGACCTGAACCATGTCGTATGGATACCCGGACTTGTCCAGTCGCTGGGCGTAATCGAAGAATCGTTCGGGTTTGAGTTTGACCTGCATCTCCTTGTAGTTCAAACCGGTATGAAACCACGAATAGCCCATGCCCGCCATCCAGCACAGGACCTTATCCTTACCATCCGGTGAGAACCAATAGAAGGGCTTATCGCCCCAATCGGCCAGCGTGTAACCGATCCGATGGCCGAAGTTGGGGCCGATGGAAAGGTACTTGACGCCGCTTTGGGCCATGGCTGGAATCAGTCCCCAGGTGTAACCGGGAACATCGGTAATCATGGCCGAATCGATGACCAGGTTGTGCTGGCGACCCAACCGCCGGGCGAGGCCGACCAACTCGAAGAGTTCCTCGCCGGTGCACAGAGCCGTCAGTTGATTCCCGTAGAAGGCGTCCAGATGAATCGTACCTTTGCGGACCGCGTTCCAGAAGGCCTTTTGGTTTTCCGGCGTGGCCTTTTTCAGGTAGCTATCCACCGCCCACAAACCTTCCGGATGCCAAATGAAGCGGGCGTCTTCGGGATATTTTGCCGTCTTTTTCCCCAGTTCCATCGCCTGATCCAGAAATGACCACTGCATTCGTTCGACCTCAGTCTGGACATGCGTGTAGCCGATATCGAGATGGGTCTGGTGGATCAGATAAAATTCCCACTTCCGGACCGGTTCCAGAGAAAGCTGTAATTCCGTGATCCGCTGGCCGTCGATTTCGATCTCGATTCTGGCGTCTGATTCATTTCCGGCGTCGGGCACGGAGGTTTGGAGGGAAATCGTGCCGCTGTCGATGGTTTGGGGATTTCCGGCAATGCCGTTAACGATCAATCGGCTTTGGGCCTTGGGGCCGATGCGTCGAAGTTGAATCTCGATCGGCCGAATGAGCGTGTCGCCTTTGCCCCGCAACAGGCACGGTTGTGCGGTGACGCCCAGAACCTGCGTGGAGGGATTGGGCAACGCTGAACGAATCGCCGTTGAACCGACCAGGGATACGCTGTCATACAGAATCCAGCTTCCGGAGGTACTGGTGATCGTCAGGGAGTTGTCGCCGCCGTGGATGACGCCCGGTTCCAGGGGAATCCGGATTCGATGGTTGCGGCCGGCGGCGGGATTGCCGTTGACAGAAGCATCGCCACCCCCGCGCGGTGTCTGAAATTCGAATGTTCGCTCGTTGATCTGAATGACCAGTCGGGGGGGATTGCTGCTGTGTGTATCCACCAGGTCCACGATCAATTCCGTGGGGATGTTTTCAGCCGACTCGGGGATTTCGAGGCCGAACAGGATCGTGACGATATGGGACTTGGAACCGGCCCAGATATCTTCCGGCCCGGGATGGACGAAGCAGAAATCCTGTTTCGGATCGGAGATGCCCACGATGAAATTCACATCGCCGGGAAAAACCTGGGGATAGCGGGCATATTCCGAAGGGCCGAGGGTGAACTCGGCTGTGTTGCCGTCGGTCTGGCCGATCTGCCAAAGGAGAGATGTGGAACTTGGATTGTCGGCGAAGATGACCGCCGATGAAAGCAGAATTGCGACGAGGCCCGTGAGGGGACGAAAAGATTTCATTTTGTTCATTCTATGCTCTCCGTAAATATTTACTTGATATTGGATCGCAGGACGACCGGGCCGAACAGGCCCGACTCGGCCGATTGGCCGTAACTGTTGTTGATCAGATTGCCCACGCGGACCCGCACACGATTCGGGCCGGGTTTGACCGCCGAGGTGATGTCGAACTCAAACGGCGGCCACAGCCGCTTTCCGCAGGATTGGCCGTTGACCCACACCTCGGCACAGTGCCGGACCTTACCCAAGTCGAGCACAAAAAGAGGGACGGGTATGTTCTCCGAACCCAATTCATCGTGTTCGGAGGTTGTACCTGTCCCCTTTTTGTTGATACGAACATTGTTCGGCATCGTAAATTCAGTTTCGTAATCCATCAGTCCGCTGAACTTTCCCAGACCCCACTGGCCCCAGTCCTGTAGGATAGGTTCGGTTCTTTCCCGAACCCATACGGACAAATCCACAGGGTGTTCCAGCTTGGGCTGAGTCGTTGGATCGATTCGAATTGTCCATGGGCCATCGAGTCTGAGAAAAGCGTCCTGTTCATTTTGATTTATCGTTTGTAATTTTGCTTTTTGATTTTTGCTATTTGATTTTTCTTTCAGGTCGACAACCAGCCAGAATCCGTCATACGGACCGAACTTCAGATCGACCAGCAATCCTGAATTTGTCTGTTGCGATTCGATGGGTCGGATCTGTCCGGTTTCGCAGTCCCACAGTGACACACTTCCCCAACGATACAGCCGGAGTTTCGAGTTGTGCGGCTGGCCGGTATTGTTGGCCAGCCAGAAGAAATCCCGGCCGTCGATCCGACGATGCTGCATCAGCATCCCGAACCCGCCGGATTCGAACTGCACCGTGCTGAACAAACCCTCCGGTTTTTTTTCGATGATCGATTTGAGACCCTTGGGGCAATTCTGAAAACCCGGCAGGCCGGCCAATTCGTTCATCAGGGTTTTGATCTTCGGATCGTTCATGCCGTTGTCGGTCGATCCCGACGGCAATTCGCCCAGCGAAAACACCCGACCCCCGGCCCTGGCGAACCCGACGATCTTCTCGGCCACATCGACCGGCAGCACGACCATCGGCGGCAGCACAACCGCATGAAAGCCGTGATCGCCGGCGACCAGCATTCCCGATTGCTGATTCAGCTTGCGAAGATAATGTCGATCGGCGACCAGATATTCGATTCGGCCGCTGGTCAGATCGGTCATCGCCTGGCTGTACGCGGCGTTAATCTTGTGAACCTGTTCGCTGAACCATTCGTCCATCCGCGGCGGACACCACCACGATGATTGCCGCTTTAATTCTTCATTTGCAAAGTCGGCAATTGATTTGTCCGGCAGGTCCATCACGGCCGGCACCGGCACGCGATCGGGAAAGGCCGGATCGAACATCCCAGGTCCCGACAGGACCCAGACGCTGTCCATCGGATTGACCAGCAGGACATCGGCGGCGATGTGGCCGTGGGAATTAATGTAGCTGGCCCGACGGACAAAATCCGTCCACTGGTTCATCCACGGCCAGAAGGGATTGCCGTCGAACCAGTCCGGCAGCCACGGGTTGCCGTCGAGCTTGCGAGTCATGAAGATGCCGTGCGCGACGACATGGCTGACGCCCCAGGTAGTGATCGAATTGGCCACCTGCTTGATCGTGATGGGGTTGTAACCCCAGAAACCCGCAGCGCCCATAATCTCGCTCATGAAGCGGCGATTCTCGAAATCGGTCACCGACCGCGTCTCCATGAAATCGTGCGGATCCAGAGCGTTCAGGGCCAGGCAATCGGTGCCGGGCATCGAGTAGCCCCTCTGGGCCTTGAAGAAATCGCCCACCGCCGCGGCCTGCCACATCAGCGTCTCTTCCCAGAGGTTGGAAATGCAATACATTCCGCGTGCGTCGAGCCAACGGCTTGTGGAGCCGAGCGTCTGCGAATAGACATCGCTGACGGCATCAAACCACTCCCATCGCGCCTTGGCATAAACACCCTCATCATCCTCGTCGAGCAGCAACGGCATCCACAGCCGAATGTCGCGCGCGAATTTTTCGCGGTAATGGTGATCGAGGGTCTCCGACCATGCGATTTTATATCCATAGCTGCCTTCGTTATCGACAAACGCCCCCGGGATCGAATGGCCCAGGCGATCGCCGAATTGCTGGGCATACGGTTCCAGCGCCAAGCGATGAAAGGCCGGGGCGACGCGTTCGTCGAGGTAGTTGAGCCGACCGCCATCGGCGCCGGGATGGTAGTACTGCGTGAAGCGATAGACCCGCCAGTTTCCTTCAGCGGGCAATTGCCAAGTGAAAGCATTGCCGGAGCCGATGAGTCGAAGGGTTTGCGATTGAATGATGGCTGGCTGGTGCGGTTTGGGCCGATTGATGGATTGCGGCTCCGGCTGGTTTTGAGAATCCATTTTAATCGGTGGTTCGGCTACCGGGGGCAGAAATTTTTCCACGCGTGCGGCGACGGTGAAAAACGAAGGGCCGATTTCGACGGTTTTTCCCGCCGTGCAATCGAGGGTGTGGCATTGAAGACTACGGGCATACAGGTCCGGATTTTCCTTGAGCACCCGGTCGGCCGCGCGAAAACTCGGCCACCAATATTCATCCACAAAACCCAGATAGGTCCCGGCCTTTTGCGCCTCCATCAAGGCCTTGCCAAACGCCTCGAACCACACCGGCGAAAGCCACTGCTCTCTCGGCAAATCGGGTAGGCCGACCATGTTCATGCGGGCGTGGGTGTAGCCGGGATTGAAACGCTGGGCGGCGATTTCGCGGGCCATATCGGCGGCCTTGGCCGGATCGAGGGGCTGATCCCAGAACCAGAAGACGAACGGCGCATAAATCATATCCGGCTGGACGAAGTTTTGACGCAGTGTTTCAAGGGTGACCGCTTTGCGCTGGCCCCAGTTGGAGAGCGGTTGAGCCGACGAAAGGGAAACAACCAGGGAAAGGCATCCAATCCCCACTTGAATCAACCGGCCGGCGTTCATCGGCTGAACCTTTCATACGAATCGACTGCTCGAATGTTTCAATCCTGACGCTCCATCGGCCGCTCAGTATAATCGCCTGACCTCTTTTGGTCAAATCCTGCGTCGATCGACGGAATGTCATGGTGACAGGGATAAAATTGCCGAAGCCGTCTTGAGTGGGCGATGAATTAAATCGGTGATATGGTCCAGGAGGAGTTTTTCGATTTCCAACCGG
>JAAYVQ010000183.1 GCA_012517095.1 Phycisphaerae bacterium
CCGGCACGATACGCCCTGTACTACGCCATCGTTTTCGCTATCTTCTGGTTCGGCGGGAAAAAACAGCAATTCATTTATTTTCAGTTTTAGAGGATGTTCATGAGACCGTTTCTTTGCCGACTTTTCTGGTTCGTTCTGCCGATTGTTCTGGTTCTGGTCATCGGTATCCTGCTCCCCCCTACTCCCCGGGCTTCCACATCCTTTCTTTTCGCCGGGCCGCAAAAGGACCGGTTGCTGCAAGAGACGGCATCGCCCCGGATTATCTTCGTCGGCGGCTCCAACCTGACTTTCGGACTGAATTGTCAAATGATCCGGGATTCGCTGAACTTGAATCCGATCAACACCGGCCTGCACGCGATGATGGGACTTCGGTATATGCTGGAAAACACGATTCAATATGTCAAGGAAGGCGACATCGTCGTGCTGTGTCTGGAGTACAATCAGTTTCACCGGGATTACAACGCTCCGTCCGAGGAATTGATGCGGATGGTGCTTGATGTTCAGTTTTCCAAAATCAAACTGCTCAGTCCCGGCCAGTCGGCCAACATGCTGGCCTTTATCCCCAAATATGTGCTGACCAAACTCCGGCCGTCCGAATACCGCAATGTCAAAGAAAACGATATCTACGGCGTTCATTCGTTTAACGAATTCGGCGATGTGGATAAGCACTGGGGCAAACCACGGGTGGAATTTCCGACGCTGAACCGGATGGCCGTTCGCATCCATCCCGGGGTTGTCGGGAAGATCCGGGAGTTTGGGGCCCGGCTGGGCCGAAAGAACGCTACACTGCTGATCGCCTACCCCGGACTCCAGGACCTGTCCTTCGCCAAATCCATCCGATCCATCGAGGCCATCGATCAGGAACTGCGGCGGCAGGGATTCACCATCCTCGGCCGGCCGGAACGATACCAGATTCCGGATCGGATGATGTTCAACACGCCGTACCATTTGAACAAGGAAGGGGTGGATTACCGGACACGGCTGTTCATCGAGGATTTTCAACAGTACCGGCGATCCAAACAGGCCGACAATCCGGAATCGTAAACAACAAGAAATTTGAATAAACTGACTATTGTCGATTTTAAGGGTGTTGGGATATTAGGAGGTTTTCTTAAGGAGAAGTACCATGGCCAATCCGAATCTTACGGATAAAGAATTACGGTTCCTGAAACGGTTTATTGCCGACAGCCAAAGTAAATGGAATCAGAATTACTCGGTATTCGTCGAAATTGTCTGTATGGTTTTGTTGGTTTGTCTGTTGATCTACTATCCACATCCAGATTCCCTCTGCATTTCCGTCACGGATATTCAGTATCAAACAGACCTTACCCCATCCGAATGGGTTCCCAAGGCATTTGAAAAATTCGCCATGCTTTCCGACCGGGCTATCCGAGAGGAAACCACCTATTGGATTATATTCGTCCTCTGCATTTTCTCCGGTGGATGGGTTGGTTTCTCCTGGCGAGAAAATGCTCGAAATCGGATCATCGCCAAACTCCTTTGTGCTTACTGGGAAAAGATTGAACCAGGAAACCAATCTCCCGAGTCAAAATAGTATCATGGGTGGTCCCAGGGAATCGCCCCCACAAAACATACTGGAAATCCCTCTAATTTCCCGCTTTCGCGGGAGTGACAAGCTTGCACACTCTGCATTTCAAAGAGGAGAAATTTTTAGGGTCGGGAACGAGGGGAGGAACGGATTTTGGTGAGCAAGTCGGCAAGGTGTTGGACTTTGTCGGGGTTGTCCGACGCAACATTATTTTTCTCCCCGATGTCGGTTTTGAGGTTGTAGAGTTGGGGTTCGGGGGCGTTTCCCAATTCGGTATTGGTCGCGGCGTTGAATTTGGCGCCCTTGCCCGGTTCGATGTATTTCCAGTCACCTTCAATGACTGATAATGATCCTGCGTGTTCGACGAGGTGGTCGCGGCCGGCAGGTGACTGGCCAAGCAAGGCCGGCAGGATGTTGAAACTGTCGGGGGCATCTTCGGCTGCCAGAGATCGATCGAACATCGCAGCGAAGCTGGCCAGAAAGTCGATCTGGCAAACCAGGGCGTCGGAGGAGCCGGATTTGATACGGTCCGGCCAGCGGACCAGAAACGGCACGCGGGTGCCGGCGTCAAAGGCGCTGTACTTGCCGCCGCGCAGGGGGCCGGATGGCTTGTGTTCGCCGAGTTTTTCGACGGCCTGATCCTTGTAGCCGTCATCGACGACCGGGCCATTGTCGCTGGTGAAGATCAACAGCGTGTTTTCTACAAGATTGAGCCGTTCGAGGGTCTGAAGGATCTCTCCCACGCAGAAATCAAGCTGGGCAATCACATCTCCGCGCGGGCCCATGTCGGTAGCGCCGACAAAGCGGGGATGCGGGACCCGCGGAACATGGATGTCGTGGGTGGCGAAATACAGAAAGAACGGGCGATCCTGATTTTTTTCGATGAAGGATTTGGCCTTGCCGGTCAGCGTGTCGGCCATGTCTTCGTCGATCCAGCGGGCGGATTTGCCGCCGGACATGTAGCCGATGCGGCTGATACCGTTGACGATGGTCTGGTCGTGGCCGTGACTTGGGTGCATTTTCAACAGTTCGGGGTGATCCTTGCCGGTGGGCTCGTCGCCGACGGGCTTACCGTAATCAACCTGGATCGGATCGGCCGGGTTCAGGCCGACGACGCGGCGGTTTTCGACATAGACACACGGCACGCGGTCGCCGGTGGCCGGAAGGATGAAGGCATAATCGAAGCCGATCTCCAGCGGTCCCGGTGCAATATCGGCATTCCAGTCAAGGTCGCCGGAGCCCAGGCCGAGGTGCCACTTGCCGACAACGCCGGTAGCGAAACCGGCCTTTTGCAGCATCGACGGCAGGGTTGTGCGGCCGGGCTGAATGATGAGCCGGGCGTCGCCGGGCAACACGCTGGTGCCCTTCTTACGCCAAGCATATTCGCCAGTCAGCAGCGCGTAGCGCGAGGGCGTGCAGGTGGCGGAGGCCGAATGGGCGTTTGTAAAACGAATCCCTTCGGCGGCGATCCGGTCGATGTTGGGCGTGCGGACCGTTGTGGCGCCGTAGCAGCCGACATCGCCGAAGCCGAGGTCATCGGCATAGATCAGGACAATGTTGGGCTTTTTGTCGGAAGTTTCGGCCCGAAGGAAAGACGGTGCAATGGCAGCAGCGGTCGAAAGGCCGAGAAGTTTCATGAAGGAACGACGGGATAAACGATCCATAGCCATGATCCATCCACTTCACAATCAACACAAAGGGCACGGCATGCCGTGCCTCTCGATTTATTCGCCGGCTTCGGTCAATCCTTGAGGACGACCTTGCCGGTGCCGGGGGTGATTTTGCCGAGGCGATAGACGGTCTCGCCGTAATGGGTCAGTTTTTCCTCTATGGAGTCGGCAAAGTCGGGCGCGACGACCAGGACGAAGCCCACGCCCATGTTGAAGACGCGGAACATTTCGTCTTCCTCGACGGGACCGTGCTTCTGGAGGAACTGGAAGATCGGCGGGACGGTCCAGGCCGATTTGCTGATGACGACATTGCAGTCTTTGGGTACCACGCGCGGAACATTGCCGACCAGGCCCCCGCCGGTGATGTGGGCCATGGCGTGGACGACCTTTTTGACCCTGTACTGGCCGAGCAGCTTGACGATGGAACGGACATAGAGCCGCGTGGGCACCAGCAGCGCCTTTTCAACGGTGATTCCGCCAAGTTCGTCGATGGTGTCATGGATCTTCAGGCCAAGTTGTTTGAAGATGATCTGTCGAACGAGGGCGAATCCATTGCTGTGGATGCCACTGGAAGCCAGGCCCAGGACGACATCGCCGCGGCGGACGGCCGTGCCGTCGAGGATGCGGTTACGATCGACGATGCCGACGGCAAAGCCGGCCATGTCGTATTCGCCTTCGGGATAGATGTCGGGCATCTCGGCAGTTTCGCCGCCCAGCAGCGCACAATCCGACTGGCGGCACCCTTCCGCGACGGCCTCGACCATCTCGGCGATCTCCGAGGGGACCAGCTTGTGAATGGCCAGATAGTCCAGAAACAGCAGCGGCTCGGCGCCGATGACCAGCACATCATTGACGCTCATGGCGACCAGGTCGATGCCGACACAGTCATACTTGCCGGCCATCTGGGCGACCTTGATCTTGGTGCCGACGCCATCGGTCGAGGCGACCAGGACCGGCTGCTTGTAGTTGCGGCGGAAGAGCTTTTCGTTGAAGTCGATCCGCAACAGACCCGCAAATCCGTTGGGCAGGTTGATCACGCGCGGCCCGTGCGTTGATTGAAGCGACCGCATGATCCGTTCGACCATGCGGTCGTTGGCGTCGATGTTGACGCCGGACTGTTCGTAGGTGACGAAATCGTTTTTGGGCATGTCAGGACTCGACCGAATTAAACAGAAGCTTTTGATGGCGTTCCATCATGAATTTGCCGATCATGGTCGAAACCGGCACGGGGTATTTTTCGGACCAGCAGGCGGTGCAGTAATGATCCGGCGGCAGGGACATGCAGGACAGCAGGCCCGGCAGGGAGATGTAGCCGAGGGAATCGACCTGCAGGTAGCGGCGGATCTCCTCGACGGTGCGCGAGCTGGCGATCAGTTCTTCTTTCGTGGGGAAATCGACTCCGTAGAAACAGGGGCTGACGATCGGCGGACAGGCGATGCGCAGGTGGACCTCGCGGGCGCCGGCCTCACGGAGCGAATGAACCTTACCCTTGGTTGTGGTACCGCGCACGATGGAGTCGTCGATGACGATGACGCGTTTGTCGCGGATCACTTCGCGAACGAGAGTCAATTTCATCTTGACCCCGAGGTCGCGGAGGGACTGCGAGGGCGACAAGAAGGTCCGGCCGACATAGTGACTGCGGACAAAGCCCATATCGAAGGGGATGCCGCTTTCGCGGGAGTAACCGATGGCGGCCGAGGTCCCCGAGTCGGGCACGGGGATGACGACATCGGCTTCGACGGGGTGTTCGACGGCCAGTCGGCGGCCGCAACGAACCCGGACGCTATGGACATTCTCGCCGAAGACCAAGCTGCTTTGCTTAGAGAAATAGACATGCTCGAAGACGCAGTGGGCGGGCTTGACGGTGCCGGGAGGAACGAAAAATCGACTTCGCATCCCACGACGGTCGAAGGTCACGATCTCGCCCGGGGCGATATCGCGGAGATAGGCGGCCCCGATGGCGTCGAAGGCGCAGGTCTCGCTGGCAACGACATAGGCGCCGGTTTCGGTACGGCCGATGCTCAAAGGACGGAAACCGTAGGGATCACGGGCGGCCTCTAACCGATCCGGAAACAGAAACAGCAATGAAAATGCCCCCTGCAGGTGGTTGAGGACATGGCCGAGCGGATCGGGCTTATTCTGGTGGGAGGGTTTGGCCAGTAGATGAACGATGATTTCGGTGTCGTTGGTGGTTTTGAAAATCGCTCCGTGGGCCTCGTACTCGTCGCGAAACAGGGCCGCGTTGATCAGATTTCCGTTGTGGGCCAGGGCAACCGGACCATGAGAAAATTCGCACATGAAGGGCTGGGCATTGACCAGCGTGCTGGATCCGGTGGTCGAGTAGCGGACATGGCCGATGGCGAAGGGATTGCGCAACCGTTCCAGGATGCCGCTATCCTTGCGGAAGACGCGGGCCACCTGGCCCATGCCGGTATGGCACTGGATCGTATCGCCGTCACTGGAGGCGATGCCCGCGGATTCCTGCCCGCGGTGCTGGAGACTGTGCAATCCAAAATAGGTTTTTTCTACGGCGTCGGGGTCCCCGTAAATTCCGAAGATCCCGCATTCTTCTTTGATTTCTGGCATAGGATATCCATTCAGTGGTCTGGGAAACTTATATTATAATCGAGGTACATTGAAGGTGTCAATGGATATGAATAACGATTGTTGAAGGGACCTCAACCGACCGGGAATGGCACAGCAGGAAGATCATTCCCCCTGTTTGCATGTGGGAGAATACACCCAAGTCATCACTTCTGCCGCAACCTCCAAATCCTTATTTGGATGCTTGATCCTTGTCAGGTTTGGTCGTACAATCGTTGCATTCCAGGGAATAGTTGAATAGCCCTGGACTCGATCGACCAGTGACCATTGGCCTTTTCGTGCGGGATTTGAGCCGACGGAATCCGTCGGAACGGATAATCGAACTGTGCGAAACAAAATCATGGAACAGGATGAATGGAGGCCAAGATGAAGATGGACATGAATCGGCGAACTTTCCTGCAGGCCGCGGCCGCGGGAAGCGCGTGGATGATCACAACCTCAAACCTTCCGGCCTTCGGGCAGGACACATCTCCTACCCGGCTCGTCAGTCCGGGTTGCCGCAAGTCCAAGGTCAAGGTAGCACGGATCTATATGGGTCTTCGCAAGGGTTGGGCCTGGCCCAAGCCGGATCTGGACGCCGAGCAGGAGATCAAGACCTACGAGGCGGAATTCGCCAAGTTATCGGAACTGGCGGATGTGGACTTTACGATCAACGAGCTGGTCTCGACGGCCGAGCAGGCCGCAGGGCTGGCCACCAAGGCGACCGATGCCGACGGGGTTCTGGTGATCCACTTAACAATGGGGGCCGAGGGGGTGTTGCCGGCGGTACTCAAATGGAATAAGCCCACGGTCGTCTTTGCCATACCGTATTCGGGCCACTCGTGGACGGGTTTTTCTTCGCTGCAAAAACAACCGGGCGTCAAGCTCGAATGCCTGTTGACCAGCGACTTCAAGCAACTGGCCGTGGCGGTCCGACCGTTTCGGGCAATGCATCACCTTCGCGAGGCCAAGATCGTCAATGTCACGACCCGGCCGATCGGGGCCTATGGCGATCAGGTCAAGTCCCGCTTCGGCACGGAGATCAAGGCCGTGGACCTCAAGCGGATGATGGAGGTGGTCAACTCGGTATCCGAGGCGGATGCGCAGGCCGAGGCGGATCGCTGGATCAGCGGGGCCGAGAAGGTCATCGAGCCCAGCAAGGATCAGATCTTCAAGTCATGCCGGTTGGCGCTGGCCTTCGAGCGGTTGCTGGCCGACGAAGGAGCGACAGTAATGACGGCCGACTGTTATGGAACGATGTATGAGCCCCTGTGTCTGAAGTATGCGTTTCCATGTATCGGATTCACACGGCTCAACGACATGGGATTGGGGGGCATCTGCGAATCGGACTTAAGCTGTGCGATGACGCACATTATCTTTCAGGGACTTGTCGGACGGCCGGGCTTTATCAGCGACCCAACCGTGGATGAATCGGATAATACTATCCTCCTGGCCCATTGTCTGGGCACGCGAAAAATGGATGGACCCGCAGGTCCGGCGGCACCATATAAGCTGCGAAATATCATGGAGCGACAGGCCGGGGCCGTGCCGCAAGTCCAGATGCGCACAGGCCAGAAGGTCACGCAGGCGATTCTGGTTGGAACGGACATGATGCCGTATTTCACCGGCGAGATCATCGATGCCCCGGTCGGAGTTGAGTTTGATCGCGGGTGCCGGACAAAGATTCGCGTTCGGGTCGATGGGAATGTCACGCAGTTGTGGAAGAACTGGTCGGCGGGATTGCACCGCCAGACTTGTTATGGCGATCTGACCAAAGAACTGGGATTCTTCTGCCGGTTCAAGGAGATTAAACTCATCAATGAGGCGGCAGCAACCGCATAACCGCGGTCGGAAAGCAGAGACTATTTATAAATGAAAGGAATCGATAATGGCAACATTTCGAATACTCTTCGCGGTAATGATTCTCACCGGGTCGGCAACCTGCTGGGGCGCGTCGGAAAAACCCGAGGGTGCGCCGAAACCGGGACCGGTCAAAAAGCCGCAGGTTGATATCCTCAAGACCGAGAGCGGGGATCTGGCGATCACGCTGATCGGGCACGGGACACTGGCGTTCGCATATCAAGGCAAGGTGGTGCATGTCGATCCGTGGGGTCGATTGATGGATTATTCCCGGATGCCCAAAGCGGATGTGATTTTAATCACGCACGAACATGGCGACCATCTCGACACCAAAGCGATCGAGACCCTGCGAAAGGACACGACGACAATCCTGATTACTCAGGCCTGTGCGGAAAAAGTACCCGGCGGCAAGGTGATCAAAAACGGCCAGTCGCAGACGATCGCGGGCCTGAAGATTGAGGCGGTGCCGGCGTACAACCTTGTTAACAAACGGCCGGATGGAACGCCCTTTCACCCCAAGGGCAGCGGCAACGGTTATATCATTAACTTTGACAAGACGCGGGTGTATGTGGCCGGCGATACGGAAAATATTCCGGAGATGAATAAGCTGGAGAAGATCGCCATCGCATTTTTGCCGATGAATCTGCCCTACACAATGACGCCGGAGATGGTAGCTGATGCGGCCAGGGTGTTAAAGCCGAAGATTTTGTATCCTTATCATTTCGGAGAGACGGACACCAAAAAACTCGTTGATCTTCTGAAAGACGCCAAAGAGATCGAGGTTCGCATTCGGGATATGAAGTAAGCAAGAATATTCGGCGTAGATGCATGACTCAGGAGAAAGGGGTATTCGATGAGGTTCAGGATTATGGGATGGATCATGTGTCTTACCACGCCGATGATAGCGGCCCAGGAGAGAACCTTTCCGGCATTTGAGTTACACAAGATCGACGCTATCGGGCGGGAGATGGGCCAGACGGGGCTTGCCGATCTCGATAACGATGGCGATCTGGACTGGATTGTGGGGCAATCTCTCAACGCCGGAAGCGAGATCTGGTGGTGGGAGTATCAGGGTCCGGATACCTGGATACGCCACACGATGGGGAAAGGAAAGACGGATGTGGGCGGAGCGCCGTTGGATGTCAATGGCGACGGTTGGATCGATATGGTATCCGGAAGCGTTTTGCTGCTGAATCCCGGAAATCCTCGCCAGGAGCCGTTCAAGGAATACGAGATCGGAGCGATCTATTCACACGACACCGAGTTCGCCGACATCAACGGCGATGGCAAGATGGATGTCATTGCCAACAGCGATCGGACGGGTCTGTTCTGGTATGAGATCCCCGTCGATGTGACAGCCAAGTGGACACAGCATACGATCGCCCTGATCGGCGAACATAAGATTCACGGCGGCGTATCGCCGAAGGCCGTGGGAGATATCGACGGCGACGGCGATGCGGATGTTGTGACCGCGCAGGCATGGTATGAAAACGCCGACGGCAAGGGGCTGCGATGGATCGGGCACAAGAATCTCGATCTGGGTCGGCCGGAACGATACGGCATCGCCATCAAGACCTGGGTCGGTGATCTGGACGGAGATGGAGACAACGATGTCGTGCAGGCGGAGGCCGACCACCCCGACGCGCGAGTGGCCTGGTTCGAGAACGACGGCAAGGGAAACTGGATCCGGCACATGATCCGGGATGAAGGTGGAAAGCAGGATTTCCATTCGCTGATTGTGGCGGATTTTGACAACGACGGCGATTGGGATGTCTTCTCCGGCGGCGGACCGCTGTCAGTAGCCGACACGCATACCTGTTTTGTCTGGGAAAATCTGGCGGGAGCCAAGGGCAATCCCGCAAAGGATAAGTGGCGCGAGCACATCGTCGCGAAACAACCGTGCCACGAAGCCAAGGGGGCCGACGTCGATAGCGATGGAGATATCGACATCTGTTTTAAACCGTGGTCAACGGGTAATAAACACTTCTATTTGCGGAATATGTTGACGGAGACCAACGCAAAACGATAAGGGGACCTACCCGCGATCAATCCAACCAGAGAGGACGGATGTGGCGATCGAAGAGATTGTCGGAAACCTGGGAGGCGATAATGGATTCGCTGGCTTCGAGCGCTTTCAGGAATCGCATATCCATTTCTGCGGCGATTTTGTAGGCGATATGCAGAAGTTGTCGCAGATGAGGATTGAATGCCGGACAGGCGGGATCGTGTCGGAGAGCGGCCGCGAACTGCGGGCCGGTCCAGCGGGCAACCGTCGTTGAATCGGGTAATCGCGATTTGTCGATCTCGATAACGGTGGCATAGGGACCGCACAATTCGTCGAAACGGGGAAGCGCGGCGGCATATACATCTTTGGCGATCTGCAGTCCATCGCCGCCGGACATCGCAAGTCCGACCAACTCCTCCAGCCAGGTGGTGCCGGCGGTCTTGAGGTGCAATCCGGCGTTAAAATCCCGCAGGGCGCGACGGATAATGGGATAGAGCGAAAACTTGTCGCTACCGGAATGGACGCTGAGCTTGAGGTTGTTCTGAAATCCAAACCGTGGGGCGGCAAAGCGGATCACGGCAAGGTCATCGCGAAATTCCCGTTCGAAGCGGATCGCATCACCAACATAATCCACGCCCTTATTGAAGCGGCCGGTGAATTTCGGGGCGAGGGTTTGAGCGGGAACGCCCTCATCGGCCAGCGCCGCCAGAATCACCAACAGATCGATGGGCGTCTGCGGCTCGTTGGATTCATCCATCGAGACCTCGATAACAAAATGGCCGGACCCCTTGGCCTGTTCGATGCGGCGGAAAATCTTACCCGCTTCGCGGACGGCGAACAGATACCTGGCCGCAATTCGTCGAAGCATGGATTTGTCAATCGCCAGTGGTTTTTCGATGCCGGAAATTGAGCGGATCGAACTCAAATCTTTATGGCGGGAAACGAAAGCGTTAAGGTCGGTGGGATCGGCCGGCTTACCGATGAAGTCGGCGACATCGAGCGTGAAAAAGTCCGAACAATCGAGAAATCCATCGACAATCTTGAGATTGACGTGATCGGCATCGACGAAATACGGCCCGGTCCAACCCTTCTGCCGAACGGCCGCGTCGGCCTCATCACGGACACTTTTGGGCCGGGTACCGATGATGGTGTGCTCGCGGTAGGATTTGTTCCAGACGGGAGTGATCTGGACGCCGGAGTCGGCGGCACGAATGAGAGCATCCAGTTGGGCACACCCCTGATGACCGAACCGATCCCCGATCCCGATAGAATAGCATGGAAGGCAAAACATCGCCGGTCTCGATCAACTCAAACGCCGCTGGCGAAGGCGATCGAGGGTGACGGCCAGGATGATGATGCAACCGGTTACGATCTCCTGTACCCAGTTCGGCCAGCCCATGCGCGTACAGCCATTGGCCACCATCGACATAATCAACGCCCCGATCAGCGTGCCGAGGACGGAACCCTGCCCGCCGGACAGTGACGCTCCGCCGATTACCACCGCGGCGATGATATCCAGTTCCATGCCCAGAGCCGTCGTCGGATCGCCCATCGTCAGGTACGAAAACTGCAACAGGCCCGCCAATCCGAAAAAGAGCGACGCCAGCATATAGATTCCCAGCTTGGTGCGTTCGATGTTGATTCCGCAGAGGCGCGTGGTTTGTTCATTGGACCCGATGGCGAAGATATGACGGCCGAAGCGAGTATAGCGCAACATTGCCGCGACCACAATCGCCAGTACGATCATCATCCAGGCCCCGGGTGTGAGCAGCCACAGGCAGTCCTCGCGGATCGGCCGCAACAGGCCGTTAAGCCAGGTATCCACGGGATAGACCATCGTGTTGCTGGCCAGACCCTTGGCCGTGCCGCGAAGGGCGCCGAACATGCCCAGCGTAATCACGAACGGAAGCAGATTCAGTCGCGTTACCAGCGTGCCGGTGATCGCGCCGCACAAGGGCCCCACCAGAATTCCCCCCAGCGCCGCCAGGACCGGCAAGGTCCCCGCGGTAATGATTTCTTTTCCGGTCGCCAAATCCTGGATCTTATGCGGCAATAACAGCCCGATACACACCGTCACCAGGGCAATCGCCGAACCGACCGACAGATCGATACCTCCGGCGATGATGATCAGCGTCATACCGAGTGCGGCGGTGCCGACGACGGCCGTCTGGCGAAGGATCAACTCGAAGTTGCTCAGGGTTGGAAAGGACACCGGGGCCATGATGGAAAACAGGGCCATCACAAAGACCAGACCGATCAGGGGACCCAGCTTTCCAAGTAGTTCGCCGACGCTGAAACGGGAGGGCGTTGTCAATTCGGGGGAAGGATTCATGGTGTATCTCCGGAACCGGTGGCTTCGGCCATAATTTGGCGTTCGTCAATTTGACTGACCAGACGAGTCGGCGAGAGCACTCCGCGACACATAACGGCGACGCGATCGCAGACGCCCATCAACTCGGGCAGATAACTGCTGACCATCAACACGGCCTTGCCACGACAGGCCAATTCATCGATCACCTGGTAGATCTGGGCCTTGGAACCGACATCGATGCCGCGAGTGGGTTCATCCAGCAGCAGGACATCGACATCGTGATGGAGTAGACGGGCGACGGCAACCTTCTGCTGGTTGCCGCCGGACAGGTCCACGACAGTCTGGCGCGGGCCGCGACATTTGATGGCGAGCCGATCAATCCAACGGACCGATCGGCGGTCCTGCCCGGAAGGCGTAAGCCATCGCGGCAGACACGACAGGGTGAGGTTATCGGTGATGGTTAGCGAAACGGCCAGACCTTCCTGTTTGCGGTCCTCGCTGACAATGCCGACGCCCTGTTGCCAGCGCCGATGGGGCGTGGCCGGTCCGGTGAACGCGCCAACGCGGATCTTTCCGCCCCGGACCTGCGATAAACCAAAGATGGTCCGCAGCAGCTCCGTGCGGCCGGCGCCGACCAGGCCGGCAATACCAAGGACCTCGCCGCGACGAAGGGTCAAGCTCGCCGAGCGTGGTTTACCGGGACCGGACAGACCGTCAATTTCGAGCAGAACCTCGCCGGGCGTTCGGGGCGAACGGGGGTACAGTTCATCCACCGTCCGGCCTACCATCATGGCAATGATCCGTTCGGTGGGGACATCGGCGGTGATCCCGCCGCCGACGCTTTGGCCGTCCCGGAGGACGGTGAAACGGTCGGAGATCTCGCGGACCTCTTCGAGGAAATGCGAAATATACACTATCGCGTGGCCCTGCGAACGGAGCCGTCGGACGAGATTAAACAGATGGACAATATCTTTTCGAGTCAAACTGCTGGTCGGCTCATCGAGAACCAGAACGCGGCAGCCGACGGCCACGGATCGAGCGATCTCGACCATTTGCTGTTCGGCGACCGACAGCCGCATGACGGGAATGTCCAGCGGGATATCGGGGCGATCAAGCTGGGCCATCGCATCCGCGGCACGGCGGCGGATCGCGGCCCAATCCATCCAAGGACCATGAGTGGGCTCCATGCCAAGCAGGATGTTTTCCATTACCGATAGATGCAACGCCAGCGACAGTTCCTGGTAGATCATGCCCACGCCCGCCCGACGGGCGTCGAGCGGATTACGGGGCTGATAGGGCTTGTCATCGAGCCACATGCGGCCTTCGTCGGCCGGGTGAGCACCGGAGAGGACCTTCATCAGCGTGCTTTTTCCCGCGCCGTTTTCGCCGACCAGGGCCAACACCTCGCCGCCGCGAACGGACAGATCCACACCCGCCAGCGCGATCGTCGCGCCAAAGCGTTTATGGATACCCTCCATTCGGAGGCGATAGCCCCCCTGTTGGGTCGGGACACGATCAGACACCACTTCGATTACTCCCGACCGAGGAATTTCTTCATTTCAGGATCGGACAAGACCTCGGGCGTAACCAGACGCACACCCGTATCGACAATCGGCGGAACCTGCTGGCCTTTGATATGGGCAACGACCGTTTTCACGCCTTCGTACCCCATCCGAGTCGGATCCTGAGCGATGAGGGCCTTGATCTCGCCCTTTTCCAGCGCCTCGACCAGCGGAGGGGTGGCATCAAAGCCGACGAAGGTGGTCTTGCCGGCCAGGTTGTTGTCGCGCAGAGCGCCGAGCATTCCGAGCGTGCTGGACTCGTTGGGACAAAAGACACCGTCGGCCTCTTTGAGCTTATCGATGAGCTTCATGGCCTCGTTCTTGGCCTCGCCGACGGTCGCCCCGCCGTAGCGATTATCCACGAGCATCGTAATATCGGGCTTGGTCTTGAGGGTTTCCAGAAAACCCGCTTCTCGTTCTTCCGTGCTGGCCGAACCGACGGCATATCGGAGCAGAACGACCTTGCCTTTGTCGCCGATGAGCTTGGCCAGTTGTTCCGCCGCCATTGAGCCGCCCTTGCGATTGTTGGTAGCCACAAAGCTGACGAAATCCTTGCCCGGCTCGCCTTTGAGGGCCGAGTCGAAGATGACGACGGGGATTTTCTTTTGCATGGCATTCTGAACAGGACGGGCCAGGGCCTCGGAATCCAGCGGAGCCATGACGATCCCGTCGATACCTTCGGCGACGAACTGCTCGACGAGTTTGATTTGATCGGCACGATCGCTTTCTTTGAGGGGTCCCTTCCAGACGATTTCAACGCCGAGTTCTTCGCCCGCCTTCCTGGCCCCGGCTTCGACGGACTTCCAGAACACATGCGTGGTGCCCTTTGGAATCACAGCAATCTTGAGCTTCTTGACCCCCTGTTTGGCCGTACCGGCGGCCGGTTGTTTCTTGGCGCATGAAAGGGCGCCGAGGGCGATTCCCAAACACATGATCCACAATCCGAGTTTGCGCATGATCAATCCTTTCATCCGGATGACTCTCGAAATCGGTCCCGTCCGACGACGGGGCAAAGCGGCTTGTATTGTCCCGAAAAACCGGCGGATGTAAAGGATTTTTTGGCGGTCAGCGTTTGACGAAGGGGCTCAGCTCGCGGAGCCGGTTAACAATCTTCGGCATAACCTCGGCAACAAAATCCACCTCTGCCTCGGTGTTAAAGCGGCTCAAACTGAACCGGATGGAACCATGGGCGGCCGTAAAGGGCACGCCCATCGCCCGCAGAACATGCGAGGGTTCCAGCGCGCCACTGGTGCAGGCCGAACCGCTGCTGGCACAGATCCCGAACTGATTGAGAAGGAGAAGGATCGCCTCGCCCTCGATGTATTCGAAACTGATGTTGAGGGTATTGGGAAGACGATGCTCCGGGTTTCCGTTGATCATGCAGTCGGGACAGGAGGCGAGCAACTTGGCTTCCAGCCGGTCACGGAGAGACTTGACGCGGGTGTTTTCTTCGACCCTGTACTTCAGGGCCAGTTCGCAGGCCTTGCCGAGGGCGATAATGCCGGGTACATTTTCCGTTCCGCCCCGGCGGCCGGACTCCTGATGACCGCCGTGCAGGAAGGGAGCGATCCGCGTGCCCTTGCGGACATACAGGACGCCGATACCCTTGGGAGCGTGAAGTTTGTGGCCGGACAAACTCAACATATCGATAGCGCTGTTCCGGAGATTCAGCGGAATCTTGCCGGCCGCCTGAACGGCATCGGTGTGAAAAACCACACCGCGGGAATGAACGATTGACGCGATTTCATCGATCGGGAAAATCACGCCGGTTTCATTGTTGGCGTACATGACTGAGACGATGGCCGTGTTGTCGTCGATGCGAAAACCCAATTCATCCAGATTGAGGTTGCCTTGGCGATCAACACCGATCTCGGAGATGCTATAACCGTGCCGTTCGAGGTCGCGGCAGGTGGTCAACACGGCCGGATGCTCAACGCGCGTGGTGACGATCTTGCGCTTATTGGGCAAAACGGCCAGCGTGCCCTTGATGGCGGTATTATCGCTTTCGGTTCCGCAACTGGTAAACAGAATCTCTTCCGGCAGACATCCCAGGAGGTCCGCGACGCGCTGGCGGGCTTCCGCGATTTTGTGGGCCACCTGACCCCCAAAGGTGTGCATGCTTGACGGATTGCCGTATTGTTCGGTCAGATACGGAAGCATTTCGGCCACAACTTGTTCATCAACTCGGGTCGTGGCATTGTTATCCATATAGATCACGGATTTTGGATCTTGTTTCGGCATGGCCGACCGGAGATCGTCAAGGGCCGGAATCGGGCCACGGCAAGTACAATCCGGACCACAGGAACCCGAAACCGATCCGGACCTGGTTGTCTTTGGGGAACTCATGATTTATGCTCCGATGATTCTGGATTTTTTTCGGCCTCAACGGTCAGATCGTCGCTGACATATTCGCGAAGCCGGGCCTGAACGACATCCTTCATGGTGAACCCCGAGACCTTGCACTGCGCACACATCCCGCGGAAGGCGACGATGACTTTGTTGCCGTCAATGTCGATCAGCTCGATGTCGCCGCCGTCAGCACGAAGAGCGGGACGAATCTGTTCGTTGATGGTCTGCTGGACAAGCTGGATCTTCTGGATATTGGTCAGCTTGGCGGGCTTCTTGGGGGGGGATGCAATCTGCGTTTTCACCGCCTCGCCCTGCACTTCGACGATCAGCTCGGCAATGCGGCCGTGGCAACCGCCACATCCGCCGCCGGCCTTGCAGTAGTTGGTCACCTGCTCGACGGTGGATAGACCATTCTCACGAACGACCTTGCGAATCTCCTCGTCCGTCACGCCGAAACAGGTACAAACGATGTTGCCTTTTTTAACCGCGGCGGCGCCATCGTGCTTGCCCCGATAATTGGCGATCGCCGCTTCGAGGGCCTCCTGGCCCATAACCGAGCAATGCATTTTCTGCTCCGGCAATCCCCCCAGATAGGATGCGATATCCTGATTGGTCACCTGCATCGCCTCATCAAGAGTCTTGCCTTTGATCAACTCGGTGAGAACCGACGACGACGCCACCGCGCTGGCACAACCGAAGGTCTTAAACTTGGCGTCGGCGATGCGGCCATCCGGACCGAGTTTAAACGACAGCGTCAGCGCATCCCCACAGGCCAGCGAACCAACCTCGCCAACGCCGTCGGGATTCTCCACCGAACCGACATTGCGGGGGTTCAAGAAATGATCCATGACTTTATCGGTATAGTCCCACATCCTCGGACCCTTTCAATCGTTTCTTCCTTTTCTTCCTGAAAGCGTATTGAGTTCAACCGCCTTTGGGCATAATGTCCAGCATCCGATCCAGCGCCTGTTTGGCCGGGATCCGGATATTTTCCGGTACGGTAATAACATGCTGCATATCCTCCAGCGACCAGGCCACCTTTTCCAGCGTGATCTTCTTCATATTCGGACATATCGGCGGATTCGGCAGCGTTACAAACTGACGATCCGGAAATTTTTTCCGCATTGTGTGCAGAATCCCTTCCTCCGTACACACGATAAACCGCCGGGCGGAGCTTTGCGGAATCCACTTGAGCATTCCGCCGGTACTGAGAATCTGGTGCGAGAGGGCTTTAACCGGTTCCGTGCATTCGGGATGGCACAGGACCTCAGCGTCGGGATATTGCTCTTTGAGCCCCTGAATCTGACGGGGATCCATGCGGACATGGGTTGGGCAGTAACCGGGCCAGAGAATCATATCGCGTCCCGTCTTGTCGATGACGAACTGCCCGAGATATCGATCCGGCACAAACAGAATCGGCCGGTCCTTCGGAAGCGATTCGACCAGTTCGACCGCGTTGCCGCTGGTACAGCAATAATCGCAGAGGGCCTTGACGGCGGCCGGAGAATTGACATAAGCTACGACCAGAGCATCGGGGTGTTGGCGTTTTTTTTCGGCCAGTTGCTCGGCAGTGATCATATCGGCCATCGGACAACCGGCGTGTTTGTCGGGAAGCAGGACGGTCTTGTCGGGCGAGAGGATCGCGGCGGTTTCAGCCATGAACGCCACGCCGCAAAACACGATTACTTTGGCATCGGTAGCGGCGGCCTGGCGGCTCAGTTGAAGCGAGTCGCCGCAAAAATCGGCGATGTCCTGTACCTCGCCGATCTGGTAATTGTGGGCGAGGATGACCGCTCGGCGTTTGCGTTTGAGATCCTGAATTTGATCGATCACTGTCTGACTCACACGACGACCTTTCGTTGACGGAATTACTCCTGCCCGGGCTCTCGATGCTTGGAGCGCGGAGTCGAGGGTGCAATCACGGAGCCCGGCGGAACCGGTTTTGTCACCCAGGCGTTTCCGCTGACGATACTGCCGGCGCCGATGACGATATCGCCGAGGATTGTCGCTTCGGCGTAGATTGTGACATTGTCTTCAATCGTCGGGTGTCGCTTTCCGCCCTTGATGATCCGGCCGCGCTCGTCGCGGGGAAAACTCATCGCACCCAAAGTCACGCCCTGGTAGATCTTCACTCCGCAGCCGATCACGGCGGTTTCGCCGATGACCACGCCCGTACCGTGGTCGATGAAAAAGTTCCGGCCGATCCTCGCGCCGGGATGGATATCGATGCCGGTTTTGGAATGGGCCGATTCGCTCATGATCCGTGGAATCAGCGGGACATCGGCCCGATACAATTCGTGGGCGATGCGGTGCGTGCCAATCGCCTGAATACAAGGGTAGGCGATGACAATCTCCTCGAAGCTCTTGGCGGCCGGGTCGCCGTCGTAGGCGGCCTGGACATCGCCCTTGAGCAAATCACGGATCTCCGGCAACCGCGCCAACAACTTATCGGTCACTTCTTTGGCCAGGCAATCGCAATCGCAGGTCGAGCAGTTTTTGATGCGGCACTGGTGACGCAGGGCCAGAGCCACCTGTTCGGTCAGATCCGCCCGGATATGACACAACAGATCGCCGACGACGAACCGGACATTCTCGCGGGTGATATTGCGCGAACCGCCGTACCCGGGGAATAATAATTCAAATAACATCTCCAGTATATGGAGAACCTTCTCGCGAACGGGAAGGTTGACCACATCGATAAAATTCGTTCCCGAATCATTCTGATAGGTCCGAACGACCGCGTCGATTAATTGCTCTGTTTTGGGATCCACATACCGATCCGTCATGGAACATCCTTTCATGCTTGGAAAACAAGGGCACGGGCAACAGCGTTTCCCGCGTCAGGCAGGAAAATACGGCTCGCCACGGCCAACCACTCGCGCCCTTCAGGATCATGTCACTTGGAACCCAATTTCCGCGTCGCCACAACCATATCCTGCAGGGTCTTGCCTTCGAGAACCTTCAGGACCGCTTCCTGCATTTCCTGCCACAAGTCGCGCGTAACGCAATCGGAAAAACGGGGACAAATTTCAGGGTGATCCAGACACTCGACCGTGAGCAACGGCCCTTCCAGCGTGGAAAAGATCTCGCTGAGTTTAATTTCGCTGGGATGTCGCGCCAGCACATAGCCGCCTTTTGGTCCGCGCATGCTTCGAACCAGGCCGGAGGCCTTGAGCATCGCGATCAACTGTTCAAGATATTTATTGGAGATGCTCTCGCGATCCGAAATGGTCTTGATCTGCATCGGACCTTTCCCGTAATCCAAAGCCAATTCCAATATGGCCCGAAATCCATATCGACTTCTCGACGACAGTTTCATGTGGTATCTCCTGTATTCCTACGGTTTTACTGGTTTATACTCTATTTGTTCTGGTTGAGTCAAGTTTTTGTGCGATGAAAAATTCAAAATATCCGACATCTTCAGGATGAAATTTCCTGCAACCTATTTATTGCCAAGTACTTATGTTCATATCACTGACAAATCCCCCATTCTGGGAATCGTGTATCTCCCACAGAAGTGGATTTCGAGACCCGGATTCTATTCTCAATCCCATGGAAACGCAGTACAATGTGCCAACTCACGGGATTTGATTTTGGAGATCGGAATGGAATTTCGGATCGCAACCTTTAATGCCAATTCGATCCGTTCACGGATGGAGATCATCCTGGCATGGCTGGATCGGCATCGGCCGGATGTTCTCTGTGTACAGGAAACAAAAGTCCAGGATGTCGAATTTCCGAAAACCCCATTCCTTGACAACGGATATACCTGCGCCTTCAAGGGAGAAAAAAAATACAACGGGGTGGCTATTCTGAGTCGCCATCCCCTTACGAAAGTCTTTGCCGGGCTGGACGACGAACCGAAGGATCCGGCTCGACTGATTCGAGCGGATATCAGAGGCCTTACAGTCGTTACAACCTATATTCCTCAAGGACAGGATCCATTGTCGGATAAGTTCACTTACAAACTGCAATGGTTCCAGCGACTTGGGCGATATTTCGAGAGCCACTTTGCGCCGACCGATCGCGTCGTCTGGATGGGGGATATGAATGTGGCAATGGAGGACAAGGATGTCTATGACCCCGCCGGCCTGCGGGGGCATGTATGTTTTTGCCCGGAAGTTCAGCAATCGATGTCGAAACTCGTCGAATGGGGCTGGGTTGATTTGTTTCGCAAGCATTGTCCGGATCCCGGACAGTACACCTTCTGGGATTACCGGATGAATGCCCTGCGACGCAATCTCGGCTGGCGTTTGGATTATATTTTCGCCACGCGGCCCGTGGCGGAGCGCTGTATGGCCTGCCGGATCGACAAAGAACCCCGTATGCTTGAATCGCCGAGCGATCACACTTTTTTGATGGCCGATCTTGACTTTTGAAATGCAATCGGGTATAAGAAATGGTTTGTTTCATGGTTTTCGGCTTCATCGTCAAGAAGTATTAACCGAGACATCCGAGGTTTGAAACGGCCATTATAGCGTTGGATACGATAGCTCCCGAGTCCTTTTTAGAATTGATCTCCAAACGATCCCGAATTCTGTTGGAAGCGTCTCAATATCTGTCCACCCATGCCGTCCAATCGGATCTGCTGACGCGGCCCCTGCTGGGGGACATCCTGTCCCACGCATCGCAGATTGAGGAATTACTGGACGCCTATGGGGCCCGGAATAACCAGCAATGGCAACCGTTCCGATCTCTGGTGGCGACCATCAAGTTGTATTCCAATGTGGGGTGTGAACTGGTGCATATCCAGCGGGCGCTGTCCGCCTATCAGCTCTTGCCGCTGCAGCGCGATTTCGGTCGGGCGACCGAACAAACGCTCGATTATACTTGCCGGATTCTTGCGGAAGCGACGGCTCACATTCTGGCTAAAGCGACGGAACTGAACATCCCGATCCCAACCGGCATGGATCCCCATCGTTATGAGGAACACCTTCCTCCGGGTCGTCTGGAGCAAAATCTGGCCACGCGCAAAAGCGAGACCGTCGCCAAGACGGTAACCCTGCTGGCGACGGCCTTTTTGAATCTGGCCGCGGAAAGCAAGCCCACCCTTCCTTCGGGCGATGTCGGGCCGGAGGAATACGAGGAGTACCTGAAGGCATCGATTACCGAGGAACGGCTACGATCCCTGGAATTTCGGTTCCACAATCTCCAATCCCTGTATGATACCAATGTCTCCAAGACGGAGACCGAGGACCTGGACCCGGACTTGTCGGTGTTGCGCGGACACATCAGCGTCGTAATGCATTTGCTTCGGGTGGCAACGGAATTCGCTCATTATTACGAGCGGCATATCCAACGAAAACAACAGGTCAGCGGCGGCTACAACGATCCAGAGCCGTTGCTGAGGCACCTGATGAATTACGCAGTCAGCTTCGCGGGGAATTATCTGGCTTCGGCCGAATTGCTGTGTCAGAATATGCTCAAGAAATACACGGAGATCGGAACCATCGAAGTCACCGTCCCGCAATATCGCGGTTTTCATGTCCGGCCCTCGACGCTGGTATCCAAGCTGGTGCTGCATTACGGCAGCCAAGTGAAGATGGAACTCGACGGCGAATACTATGATGCCGCTTCGCCGTTGGAGTTGTTTCGCGCCAACGAAAAGATCAATGCGCAAAAGCGGCGATGGCTGGCCGAGGAAATCCTTCGTTTGCAACTGGTTCCGGACCGTTTGCGGGACGACCAGGACATCCGGGGCATGATCCACACGGTCGTCATGACCCTGGCCGAGACGAGCAAACTGATCATCTACGAACACCCGTTGACTCTCAAGGACAATCTTCCCCGTCGGGAATCCCGGTTGATGGAACAGGTCACCGACGAGATCGCACGGCTGCAGGCCCACGGCAAGATCGACATCGGCACCAATCTCAAGATCCGCTTCATCGGCGACAAACGCGTTTTGGCCGACATTAAACTGCTGGCGGATTGCGGGTATGGCGAGGATAATTTCGGAAACAATATCCCCCTGCCGGAAGGCCTGGCCTACCTGCGGAAATAAAAAAAGCCGGGGCAAAAGACCTCGGCTTTGTCATCCCATTCAAATTTGAATCATTTTTCCGGATCCGGCGCCGATGTCGCATCATTTGCGGGTTTGTCGGTAGGTACGGGGGTCTGTTCCGGTGTTTCCACAGGCGCGGTCGGAGTGGGATCAGGGGCAGGAGCTGCGGGTTGGACCTCAGCGGGTTTGTCGGCCGGTTTTGGCGCCGCAGGAGCCGCGGGAACTGCCGCAGGAGCCGCGGCATCGGACTTGGATTCTTCCTTCTTGATGTCTTCCAGCAAGTCGGCCAGCTTCTTGGTCAGCGACTGGGCCTTATAGGTTGGAATCGTATAAATCCACCCCTTGTGCTGTGTGGAAAACGCGGCGGCCTTGTCGCGGGCCAGTAACTTGGCCTCTTTCTTCTTGAGCTCTTCCTCGGAATCCTTCGCCGTCCGATCGATCGTTACATCGCTGGTATCCAGAAACGCCGCATCGCACTTGACATAATACTTGTCGTCCTTCTTGGCGATCGCCAGCGTGTATTGCGTGGTGTCTTTGAGCTGGGCAACATAGGTCGTATCAAATTTCAGATCGGCGGTCTTGTCCGATTCTTTTTGCACATCGTCCAGCGAAAGCCCCGCAATCGCCTCGAACACCGTTTTGTATTCGCTACCCTTGAATTGCTTGCCTTCGGGCATGTTCTCCAGAGCGATATTTCCTCCGTCGGGCTTGTTGAGAACATAACCGCCCTCAGGAGTGGTTACCGTCACCTTTACGATGTCCTCCCGGCCGGGATTGGTCAATTCCTTATCGATAAAATCCATCGGATTGACATAGGGCCAATTGTTCTCGGCAACGCGAAAGACTTTGTCCGAATCGATCGGCCGAACATAGACTTCGTTGGTCTGCTCGTTGGCTTTGGACAGCCAGAAACCCGCCAGGATCTTGGCTTCGGCATCCTGCAACAGGACTTTGTAACGGGCCGTTTCATCGGTCACGCCCAGATCGGAGTGATTGGCCTTGTTATCCGTCTTCAGTTCCGCGGGCTTGAGATCCAGACATGCAGCAAGAATCGCGTTAATCTCGCTGGTCTTGGCGGGATAGCCGTCTTTGGTCTCGACCAGAAATCCTTTTCCGCCGCGGACCAGGCGAACCTTTTCTTTTTCCAGGCTCAATTCGATGGCGGATATTTTTTCCTGGGGCAACCCCTGGATCAGAAATTGAGGAACATCGGGCTGCGAGGGCTTGCGATTGGCCCATTGGGCCTGGAAAATCGCCCAGACCAGCATCGCGGCCGCCACAATGCCGAGAGTCGTCAGTTTTTTATTATTCATGGTCTTCGCTCCTGAGATGAAATGCCGATTAGGCGTCGCTGGCGTGACTGATGTACATTTTACGCATGACCCCGCGACGAACACCCACGAGGATTGCCAGAACCAGAATCAGGATTGGTCCCGGCAGCGTGCAAAAGTTCCGCAGCCGCGATTCCATCCGTTCGATTTCCTTGCGCTTGCGTTCCTTGACTTTTCGCAGTTCCAGCTTGGCTTTATAAATATCCTCTTCGATTTTCCGCTTTTCGGTCATGATCGTATTGGCGATCAAATCGTCCTGCCCTTCCTTGACGGAGGCCAACTTCTTGTTGAGTTCCTGTTCCCACTGGTCAATCTGGGCCTGCAGCTTGGTCTCTTCCTCGCGGGAGGCCTCTTCGGCCTTTGACTCGATTTCATCGACCTTGACGAACGGCCGCTTGAAGTTGCCGCGAGAACGGATCGAGATCAGGGCGCTGGACCCGGCCAGATCCTCGAGCGTATTGAGGACCAGGGAACTGTTGTCCTCGACGACCGTCATTCCAAAGAAGGTTTGCCGATAGGCCACGATATCGCTGATGAAGTCGACATCGGCGAAGACCACGACCACACAATCGGCGGATGCTTCGGTCAGACCGGTCAGTTTTTCGGTTTTAGACGCCGGCTTGTCTTCCGGTTTTTTGGCGGGATCATCGGGATTGTCTTCGGGGGTATCGAGGGTCACTTCGATACCGTTGGGAAAGGCCGATTTGGGACGGCCGGTGACCAGATATCCCATCGTCACCGGTTCGGTACCCGGAACAAACTTGCGGAGTAACTGCGAATAATCCGGCATCATCAGTTCAAACGAACTGGAGACTTTCCAGGCATTGCCTTTGGCCGTCGTCATCAGCAGTGGAGTCAACTTGACATTCGTCGGTGTTTCTGCCGGAGGATTGGCGGTTTGACCATCGGTCGTCTGCGGCGCAGCCACCGGAGCGGGACGCAACACGCCGGGGAACATCAGATTAACCGAGTTCAGGGCTGCCGTAACCGCCACATCGGTATTGAAGGAATTCTTTTCCTTCTGCAATCGCAAAATGCCGATGATCTTTTCCGGTCGCTGGTTGGGCCGTGGCGCTCCGACAACCGCCAGATCCAGGTCTCCCGCGAAGGTGTTTTCGGGCATCTCCAGACCCCAGGCCTTGAGCAACGCCGGAAGTCCCGAACTACTGCCCTGATCGGCGCCCATCTGCCGTTGCATCGGATTGGGCCGATCAATTACGGCATGGGGATCCTGAAAGATGATCGTCCGTCCGCCCTTGAGAACAAACTGGTCGATTGCCCACTGGGCCTTTTCCGAAAGGTTCTTCGGATGGACAACCATCAGGATATCGACATCTTTGATTTCCTGCGTGTCGGTGGGAATGGAACTGACCTCATAGGACTGCTTGAGGTGGTTCACGATCCCCCAGGCCGGTTGCGGCTGCTGGCCCTGCATCCGCATCATCTGGGCCATGTAGCCGTTCATGTCGTCGCCCATCACGGGCAAGGGGCTGAGGATTCCGATCTTCTTTTTGGCCCGCGTGATCGCGGTATCCACCAGATATGCGATGTCGTACTCGACAAAGTTTTGTCGGTCCGGCGAGAAGAAGTCGATGGTTTTGGTCACACCATATTGCGTCTGGACCACCAGTCCAAAGAAAAAGTTCTCGTCTTCGGAAATCGCGAAGCGTTTGAGATTGTGGCGAATGGCCTCCAGCTCGTCATCGCTGTAGGGCCGCGGATCGATCACCTCCAACTGCACCATGCCTTTTCCGGCCTTGACGAACTCGTCCAGTAACGCCCGAACATAGTAATAGTAGTTATTGAAGAAACGAATTTGATCATTGGCCTTCAGCGTCGCGGTCTTGGTGTAATAGAGTTTCATTCGGATCGGCTGGTTGAGACCACCGAGAATCTGCTTGGCTCCATCCGACAGTGTGTAGAGTTTTTGATCCGTGATGTCCATCCGCCAAGATCGCATCAGGTTCTGGCAGATACTGATGGCCGAAAATGCGATCACGCCGATAAATAAAACGGCCAAACTGGCTCGAAAAGTCCGGTTCATTAGCTCGCCTTCCTTTCATTCAGGATCATGCTTGAAGCCCAAATCCACCCGACGATCAACAGAACAAAATACGACAGATCGCGGAATTCGAGAACCCCCTTGAGGATCGAATCGAAATGGTCCTGGATACTGAAACTTTCAACGGTCGCGACCACGCCGGCCGGCAGGATCGTGGAAAGATAGTTCAGCGTGGTCGGCATACCCGCATAGACCAGGATCGCACAGGCCGACACGGACAAGATGAAACTGATCACCTGGTTTTTCGACAGGGCTGAAAAAAAGGACCCAATCGCCAGGAACGAGCCGGCCATCAGGAAACTTCCGAGGTAACCGGTGATAATCAGGCCCATATCCGGATCGCCGAGGTAAATGACCGTGACCGGAATCGGGAAAGTCAGCAGCAGGGCAATTCCCATAAACGCCCACGCCGCGAAGAACTTGCCCAGTACCGCCTGGGGTACGGTAATCGGCAGGGTAAACAAGAGTTCCACCGATCCCGTCCGCCGTTCTTCCGACCACATTCGCATCGCCGTGGAGGGAACCATGAAGATAAAGAGAAGCGGCAGGTTCATAAAGAAGGTCCGCAGGTCCGCCTGGCGAATCTCAAAGAAACCCTGCTTGAAGGTCAGGTAACCGGCGAAAAACAAAAAGATCACCAGAAAAACATACGCCACGGGCGTGGCAAAGTAGCCCTTCAGTTCGCGTTTGAATACCGAGCAAAATCCGTTCATCGTTCAATCCCCTTTCGATTGACGAAAACCATCAGGCCACATGGCGGGTCTTCGTAATCTTGCGGAAGACCTCATCCAGCGAGGCATTGTATTTTTGTTTGAGCAGCTCCGGCGTTGAATCCACCAGGATTTTCCCGCGGGCAATGATGACCGTGCGGGTACAGACGGCCTCGACCTCTTCCAGGATGTGCGTGGAGACGATGATGCACTTATCCTTGGCCATCTTGTTGATGAGCTGGCGGACTTCATATTTCTGATTGGGATCCAATCCGTCGGTCGGTTCGTCGAGGATCAGGACCTTCGGGTCATGGATCAGGGTTTGGGCCAGACACACGCGGCGGCGATACCCTTTGGACAAAGTCTCGATGGTCTGGTGATAGACCGACTCGATGGAACAGGTCTTGACCACCCGGTCCAGGGCCTGACGACGGGCGGCCCCTTTGATATCGCGGGCATCGCAGATAAAGCCCAGAAAGCCGGCGACGGTCATTTCCGGATAGGCCGGGGCGTTCTCGGCCAGATAACCGATCGACTTTCGCACGCCCACGGGATCGGTGATGATGTCATGGCCGCAAACGGTGGCGGTGCCGCTGTCGGGCGGAAGGAAACAGGCCAGCATCTTCATGGCCGTGCTCTTGCCGGCCCCATTGGGGCCCAGAAAGCCCAGGACCTCGCCCTGGCCGACATCAAAGCTGATGCCATCGACCGCCACCACCGGGCCGAAGGTCCGCCGAAGGTTTTTCACGCTAATCAATAGATTGTCCATAGTCCTATTCCCAATCCAATAGGTCATCGATTCCCGACCTCCTACCGGCCGGGTAAAGTGAAATATTGAAACCTTTTTTCGGGGTTTGTCAAGACCTCAATTGACTTTCTTACGAGAGAAAACGAAGGGTTTACATCGGCCGTATTTGTCGGTAGGATACAGTCCGACATCCATCAGGAGTAACCAAAATGACACAGACGGTTCTCGCAGTCGGGGCCCACCCCGACGATATCGAGTTTATGGCCGCCGGGACGCTGGCCCTATTGAGACAGAAGGGCTGGCGGGTTCAGATGGCCTCGTTGACGCCGGGCGATTGTGGAACGATGACTCATACCCGCCAGGAAATCAGCCGGATCCGCAAGGCCGAGGCATCGGCGGCTGCGGGCATTCTTGGCGGAACTTACCACTGCCTCGAATGCGAGGACATGTTCGTTCTCTATGATCGTCCGACTCTTCTAAAAGTCATCGGCCTGGTTCGTCGGGTTCGACCGGATCTGGTCTTTGCTCCCAGCCCCGAAGACTACATGGCTGACCACGAGAATGCCAGCCGGCTGGTTTGGAGTGCCTGTTTCGCCGCCGGCATCCCCAATATTCCAACTCCTGACGCCGAGCCGTATCATCGGATCCCCAGCTTGTATTACATGGACCCGGTGGACGCGAAAGATAAATATGGCCAACCGACACCCGCCGATGCCATCGTCAATATCACCTCCGTTGTGGACCTGAAGACCCGGATGCTCGCCTGTCACGCCAGTCAGCGGGACTGGCTGCTGGCCCATCATGGCGTTGATGAATATCTGGATTCGATGAAGCGGCAAAGCCGACTTCGGGGCCGACAGGCGGACTGGGAATTCGCCGAGGCCTTTCGTCGGCATCGCGGTCACAGTTTTCCGCAAGACGACCTGTTGTCCAAAGAGCTTGGTCCGCTGGTTCGGATCATCCGTTAATCCAAGGAGAAACGCATGGCGCGAAAACTTAGCTTACTCGCCCCGGAATGGTGGGATTACACAACTCTCGACGAACAGATCCTCCGAGATGCGGCCCGTTTGTCGATCACCGATATGGAACAAATGACCCGCAAGGGCTTTCGGGTGGTTTTCTATGACACGCTTGAAGAGTTCTATATGGCCGAGGCCCTCGAATACATCACGGCCTGGATGCAGTCGACTCCGGATAATCCCGTCGGTATCTGCGGCCCCATCGGCCCAACGGAACAATTGCCGCTGGTTGCGCGGCTGGTCAACGAACTGGGCCTGGACCTCAAGAAAAAAGACGCTCATTTCTGGGGCATGGACGAATGGGTCCTCGATAACAAAGAAGTCGGCCCCGACCATCCCCTGTCCTTCCGTAAGGCCGACATGGAGTTATGCTTCGACCGTATCGACAATAAACTTCGGATACGGGAAAAAAATCTCCACTTTCCTGCGGCCAATACAAAACCCTATATCCAAAGCTGGAATGGCGTTCGTTGCGCCGTCATGCAGGGCGGCCAGGGCGAAACCAAACACTGGGCTTTCAACGACCCCGTTCGCCGGGAAGGAGCGTACAAAGACAATCCCCCCACCCCTGCCGAATATCGCAAGCTGACCACGCGGATGGTCGATCTTCACCCGATTACTCTGATGCAGAATGCCCGTACCTCCGGCGGCGGAATGGTCACAGGGGTACCGACCAAGGCGATGACTGTCGGCCCCGTCGAGACCTGGAAGGCCGACAAGGTCAGTATTTGGCAGGCCGGCTGCCACGACAACGCCCTTGGGATGCGGCTGACGACCCTGATGATCGGCAAAAAGATCGCCGATTCGGCCGTACCGATGTCGCTGCTGGCCGAGCACCCGAATGTCCAGTTCAATTTTTATCGCCGCGGGATTGGTTCCTGCGCGGTCGAAATGCACTAACCCGAAGAATCGAAACCGTTACGGCGTTACAGACAATCCGTTGTTGAGCCACTCAGACGCCAGGGTCGCAAAGTCCTCCAGATCCACGCGGCAGTCGCCATTGGCATCAGAATAGAGCCCAAGTCCGGCCGTATTGAAACACCTGGCCTGATAAAACCGCAGATCATCCACCCAGACGGTATCGATATCGTCTTCGCCCTGACCGGAGCTTGTACTGCCACCCACACCGACGCCGATCTTTGCGACAGCCGCCAGATTGACTCCCTGAGAACCGATCGTGCTCAAATCAATTGTCCAGGGACTCCAACTCGTCGTCTGCGAAGCATAAGCAGGCAATGCTGCCATTCCAACATGACCTTCAGCATCGATCAATTTGACAAAAATCGGTTGCTCGGCATTATCGCTCTTCCCCCGGAAAGACAGTGACAACGCCTTGATACCATTGGCAGTCCAGTCTTGTGCCGGATTCAGGGTTCGCGTGTACTGGCGAAAATACGGCGCTTCCCGATTCATCACATCCATCTTCATCGACTTGGTTCCATGACCCGCTGTCCCGGCATCCAACGAGTTGGCGCTGTTGGGATCCATGGGTTGGCCTGGTACCGTATTCGGATCCCAAACCAGACGCAGCGACCGGTCATCGGTATAGGTTTCAAAATCTTCAAACGGAATCGAGTCGGTGGTCGAAAAGCTCTGTGTTCTCCCTTCCACAATCCCGCTGGGGCCGACCATATCCACACGCCACTGGTAAGTCTTGCCGGCTTCGAGAACCCCGGTATCAAAAGAGGTCCCCGCAGGCGTAAACCGACTCATGCTTCCCGCCTTACCGAACCACAGCACGCGGGAAGTCGCATAGGCGGGCTCCACCCAGGTCAGCGTCTGGCCCCCCAATGACACCCCGCTGGCTCCATCGGCCGGTCCCAGGCCGACTGCCGCCGGACCGTCGCTCAAGGATGAAACATCGTCAAACGAAATATGATAACCCACGGGCTCCTCGTCTTCGTTCATGGCAAAGATGGCACTGACGCCGGCTGGAAATACGGCGTCATTCTTACCCGGATCTTCCCAGGGATCATTGCCAGCGGTATCGACCATAGTGGGTGTACGGGCAACGAGGGGGCCTCCCTTATACTCGTAGAGACTTCCCGTGATATACACAGGACCCGAGCCCACCACATCCAACTCCGCGTAAAAACTGCGCTGATTCAACACCCCCGGTACAGCGGCCTCATAATCCTGTCGTTGAATATTCTGCATGGTAACGACCTTCTGAATCTCGATCCCGACATTGGTCGGACCATTATTCCAGCCGATCAACATAACATAGGTCGTCTTGGCGATAAAACCGGGAGCAGGAGTGTAGGGAGCCCCGGGACTGATGAAATAATCGGCGCGGGCGGCGAGTCCATGGACGGCGCGTGAGGAATCCCCCCCGATATTGACCACGGCTCCGATCCGGACATCCTGAAAGACCTCATTACTGGCGATAGCCGCTCCGAAGGCCGATCCCCCAACCCCAACACTGGTCGGTTCATCGAGCGCAAGATAATAGTTTCCACCCGAACCGGCCGTAATGGTTTGCGCAAAGGTTTTGGTCATATCCGGGTAACAGTAGAACTGCCAGGTAGGTAGATCGTAGGATCCTGTATTGAAGGTTTCCATCCAGTTTGCCGGTGCGATACCCGACATCATCGCAACCAGACAAACAACCAATGATACTGATACAAAGTGTCTTGACATAAGCCGTTCCTCCAAAAAAAGTATTGTGGGGTTTTGGTTATCGATACCTGCCGGATGCGGAACAAGGGTGGAGGACAAAACGCTGAAGTTACGACTTGAGTCAGAGCAGGTTTTTATTTCATCATTCAATTCCTCCGGTAAATACTCATACATCTTATATTATCTCGTATTTGGCAAAAAAGGTCAAGCCCTGAAATGACGATTTTTCTCAATTCTCCCCAAAAATCTCATCGGACACCCTTGTCGTAAACGCTTGGAGGGGTTTTCTTCCCTGATTCTGTCTCCAGCGACACCCGCTGCCATGTGGTGACGACCACCGTCGATCGCCTCGTGGATTATTGCCAAAACACCCCCACCGACCCCCTTCGCTCCGCCGCCTGTGTCCAGCAACGCATCGCCCTGATCGACCGAAACCTGCGTCTAATCAAACAACCCGGAAAAACCGCTAACAATTGACGGAATAGTCTGTACGATGTGAAATTCAGGTCTACTGTAGTCCTCACACGCCGAGGATACATACCCAATCCTGTTGCTCATAGAACTCATCACATGTGTTGGCCAATTCAGTCAACATTCCAGCTATATCGGTACGATGAA
>JAAYVQ010000184.1 GCA_012517095.1 Phycisphaerae bacterium
CCCAAAGAAGACCGTTTCCCCCAAACGCGGCCCCAGGCAGGCCCACTTGCTGGCCTCCGATCATACCCTCCATCAGATTGCCGGCGGTGAGTCAAAGTCGAAAACCAAAGCCAAAACCATCACGGCTTCCGCCAAACATGCCATCCCCCTCGATGATGCTGAGGAAAATTTCGATAACTTCAACAAGTAATCGTATTCAACGAATTCTGATGAACCCCGGACGGATTCGATCTCCGTCCGGGGTTTTTTCATCTTTATCCATTTCTTTGCGCTCTGCCTTGCCAATAAAACAAAATTGGTTTTCCCATCAACCCGGTCTCGTTATCAGGACCTTGTTTCAAGTCATAATCCAGATCAATTTATATCTAAATGATATAGATGCGGAAATTTTGGTGAAGTTGGGGTTTTCTCACGCCGATAGCAAGATTGAAACAATACCAACAGGGTATCAAGGGCATTGAACGAAACAATGCGTAGCTGAAGGATTTCGCTTAAATGAGTGGATTCCCGTTGTCGTCTATGCCGCGATGATCATCTGACGAGGAGAACGATATGGAACAAACAACCAAAAGTGCCGTTCTGACCAATAACCAGAGCAAGGCCGGAAAATATCTAACCTTCGCCCTGGACAACGAAGAATACGGCCTGGAAATCCTCAAAGTCCGCGAGATCATCGGCTACATGCAGATCACCGCCGTCCCGCAGACACCACCCCATGTCAAGGGCGTGATCAATCTCCGGGGCCAGGTGATACCCGTCATTGACCTGCGACTCAAGTTCGGTATGAACGCCGCCGAGGTCACCGAGGAAACCTGTATCATCGTCGTTGAAATCACCCAGGGAGACCGTCGCTTCCAGACCGGCATTGTCGTCGATCGCGTCAAGGAAGTCCTGGACATTGAGGGACAACAGATCGAAGACGCCCCGCAGTTCGGCTCCAATGTCGATACCAACTTCATCCTCGGCATGGGAAAAGTCAATGGAGCCGTCAAAATCCTTCTCGATATCGATAAGGTTCTCGGCAATGACGCCGGTTCCTTTTCGTTGGACACCCGATAAAACAAAATCACAAACCGGCAACTGAAATTCTTGCATTGGGAGACCTCGGTATGTTCAAGAACATGACTTTACGGACGCGTTTGCTGCTCACAGGAATCGTCTTGTCGGCGGTACCGATGCTCATTGTGTCGGGAGTCGTCCTCCGACAAAACGACCAAATGGTTACCATCGCCGCAAACGAAAACACCAAGCTTGCCAAAACGGATCTGGATCACATTGCCGAAGGTATTTACGCCATGTGCCAAGCCCAGCAGGAAGTGATTCAGCAGACGGTCAACGCCTCATTGAATGTGGCCCGCGACAACCTGACAACGATGGGAACGGTTTCATTGTCGTCGGAAACGGTCCCTTGGAATGCGACCAATCAGGTCTCCAATGCCTCTCAAAAAATTGATCTCCCAAAAATGATGGTGGGAGAGACTTGGCTGGGCAACAACGCCGATTCATCCAAGCCATCACCCCTGGTGGACAAGGTTAAAAAACTCGTCGGGGGAACCTGCACGGTGTTCCAGAAGATGAACCCGGCCGGGGATATGCTTCGCGTCTGCACCAATGTTCAAAAGACCGATGGAACCCGCGCAATCGGGACATATATCCCCGCCGTCGGCTCGGATGGAAAACCCAATCCGGTTGTTTCCGCCGTCTTGCGGGGTGAAACCTACCACGGTCGCGCTCAGGTCGTCGGAAAGTGGTATGTAACGGCCTATGAACCTATCTTCGGAGCCGGCAAAGAAGTCATCGGTATGCTCTATGTCGGAGTTCCCGAAGAAAGCGCCGTCAGTCTCCGCCAGGCGATCATGAAAACCAAGGTAGGCGAAACCGGTTATGTGTATATTCTTGACTCGCAGGGGCAGTACATTATTTCCAAGGACGGCAAACGCGACGGCGAGAACATCTTCAACGCCAAGGATGCGGCGGGAAATCTGTTTATCCAGGAAATCATTCAGAAAGCCAAAGCCCTCAAGCCCGGCGAAGTCGCGGAACAATTGTACCCGTGGCAGAATCAGGGAGAATCCACCGCTCGGACGAAGATCGCCAGAATCATGTATTTTGATACCTGGGATTGGATCATCGGTGTCGGTTCGTACGAGGAGGAATTCTTTCGAGCCCGAGATCAGGTCAAGGCGATCGGGCGAGCCAGCAACTGGATTCTGGGCGGAGTTTGGTTGGGTGCCTTATTGCTGACAACGACGATCTGGATATTTGTCGCCAGTGGAATCAGCCGTCGAATTGTCCAGGTTGTCGCCCAGTTGCAGGAAGGATCCAGCCAGGTCTCCTCGGCTTCTCAACAGGTTTCTGCGGCCTCCCAATCGCTGGCTGAAGGAGCCACCGAGCAGGCCGCTTCGCTCGAAGAAACCTCAAGTTCTCTGGAGGAAATGTCCTCCATGACCAAGAAGAACGCCGACAACGCTGCCCAGGCCAACACGCTGGCCGCTCAGGCCCGCAAAGCTGCGGACGCCGGTTCTCAGTCCATGGGACGGATGAATTCGGCTATTCAGGAAATTCAGAAATCCTCCAACGAGACCGCCAAGATCATCAAGGTCATCGACGAGATCGCCTTCCAGACCAACCTATTGGCGTTGAACGCCGCGGTCGAAGCCGCCCGCGCTGGTGAAGCCGGCAAGGGCTTTGCCGTTGTCGCCGAAGAAGTCCGCAATCTGGCCATGCGTTCCGCCGAGGCCGCAAAGAATACCTCGGCTCTCATCGAAGAGTCCGTCAAGAATTCCAAAAATGGCGTCGATATCGCCACTGAAGTCGGCAAGGTACTCAACGAGATCGTACAGGGAATCAGCAAGACCAGCGACTTGGTCGCCGAGATCGCCGCGGCCTCCAATGAACAAGCCCAGGGTATCGGCCAGGTGAATGCGGCCGTCTCCCAGATGGACAAGGTCACCCAGGCCAACGCCGCCAACGCCGAAGAATCCGCCAGTGCCAGCGAAGAGCTCAGCGCCCAGGCCGAACAGATGAATACGATCGTCGGTACTCTCAGTTCTTTGGTCGGCGGCGTATCGTCACAAAGGGCATCGGCTTCCGCGAAAACCAACTCGTCAAAGCGCGGACCTAAGCAGGCCCACTTATTGACCTCCGATCACGCCTTCCATCAAATCGCCGGCGGTGATTCGAATTCCAAAACCAAAGACAAAACCGCGACCGCCTCCGCTCATTCGGCCTCCAAACACGCCATCCCCCTTGACGACGACACCGAGGCCGGGTTCGACGACTTCAACAAGTAATTCAACCTCATCAACAAGTTTCAGGCCCGGACAACAATTGCCCGGGCCTTTTCGTTTTCATAGAATCCATTGCTCGCAAATGACAACCATACCAGATATCGTTCGATTCCCGTAAGATTGCTCATAATCCCCATTGTTAACCGACCTTCAATCTTAGTTATTTCGTGACCACCGATTCCGCTATTCGGGACAATGGAGCGAACATTGATTTATCGCATATTATTGACCCTGTTTTGTGCCTACAAAATTGTCATCCACTCTTACCGATTAATGTTACGCCATTTTACAATTTCGTTTCAAGAGGCGGATTTGTTCTTCCGAAATAAGAAGTGACACGGCAACTCGATGAAACCGGGAGTTATCATCGCTTGCATTTCTTATGTAGGAAGAAATGAATGACCCAGAGAATCGAGATAGGTCAGTCGCTTGCTAATTCGTAAAAA
>JAAYVQ010000185.1 GCA_012517095.1 Phycisphaerae bacterium
CTAACCCATATCCCCCGTCCCCCAGCCCGCTTTTCTCCGTGACATCGGTGAACCGCCAGTTACCCTCGTTGCGATACAAGGCGTTCCGAATTTTCGGATCCGGCGGACAACCCTTCAACGGAGTGCCGGTCAGAAAATAAATATCGATCAAACCGTCGTTGTCATAATCGAACAGCGCCAAGCCCGCACTGACATTCTCCGCGATGTATTTCTTTTCGCAGCCGCCGTCGTTGTGCACGAAGGCAATTCCCGTCTCGGCGGTCATGTCGTGAAATTGGATATCCCCTTGGGCCAGGAAGGCGCACAAGACCGATACCATCCCGCACCATATCGTTATATGTCGATCCCCGATGCCGATCTTGTCGAACATGCGTCACTCGTTCATGGTGGCCAGCCGGAACTTTTCCTGATAGAGCGGATTGTCCGGCTCCAGCGTCACCGCTTGTTTCAGCGCCGCGACCGCACCGGTATGATCTCCGGTCCGGTCGCTCGCCCAGCTATATACGAAATAATTGGCCGCCGTTGCGGACAACTCTACCGACCGTGCCGCCAATTCCCGAGCCCGTTCAATGTCTCGTCCCTGGATCAGGAACAACCGTGCTAGTTCGCGATACCCTCCGTCAAAACCTGGCGCCTGCGAAAGGACCGATTCCAGCGCCGTTTGTGCTTTGTCGTATCGTTTGAGTTCCAGGCAGATTCCCGCCATATTGAACTGATTCAGAATATCCTCCGGATTCGACCGGGCAATTTTCTCATGGATGGTCAGCGCCTCGACCAGTTGCCCTCGGCTGCGATACCCCTCGGCCTTACGGGTCAATACCCGGGGGTGATCCGGATCGATCGCTTCGGCCCGTCGAAGCGATATCCCGGCTCGATCAAAATCACCCGTGCGCCGATATAAAGATTCGGCCGCCAGATAGGTCTCAATCGCCGCTTTCCAGGATCCACCCAAATCATTTCGGCTGCGGAGCAGATTCCGGGTGTCCAGGGTATCTCGGACCTTGCATTCATCAAAACGGACCTTGGCTCGTTTGGCCTCGTCATTCATCTTTAACCGAAGGCATACCGTCATCAATCCGTAATAGGCCCCCGTATGATTCGGCGCATATTCAATCGCTCTTTCATAACAGGATTTGGCTTTTGAAAAGTCCTTGATCAGCATATATTCCTGTCCCAGAAGATAATGGGCCATCGCGGACTGTGGAAACCGTCGGAGCTCTTCCTCCAGAACCTCGATCGCATGTTGATGCCGGCCGGCCCGGGACAGCGCTTGCGCCTGGTAACTTCGGTACTCCTGAACCTCCGGCCGGAGAGTTAGGGCTTTCCCCCATAATTCCGCTGCCCGAGTGTGGTCCCCTTTCTCCATCGCCACCATTGCCATTCCGTCGAAAGCATCAATACGATACGGATTTATCGCCAGAGCTTTTTCCCAGCAAGTAAGGGCTTCCACGCTTTTCCCTTGCTTGCGATACACATTCCCCAGGGTCACAAGGGCATCATCGCTGCCGGAGAATTCTGCAACCAGTGCTTCCGCCTGGCTCAGTTCATCTTTCTTTAGAAATTCGATTTTCTGCTGGTCCCCCAATTGTTCCCAGTTCGCGGGTAACCAGGGTGTTTCTGCAACCGCAACGGGAGATTCTGGCCGGGTGGATTTGGTTTGGCGTGGAAGGTCAGATGACGCGTTTCCTGCGAAAGGATGAAGGTAATACCACCCCGCTGTCCCCAGAAGGCCTGCGGCGATTATGAAAACGACAATTCTCCATGGACGACGAAACAGACCCGACTTCGTCGTCGGCTGAACCATTCTCCTCTTCGGTCCGGCTTTGTGCGCGGACCTTCCTGCTCTTCCAGCCACAACCACTCCTCGATCCAGATCTTATGTAACAACCAATCCTGCTCCAATAGTTACCATAATACCACATAACCGCATGAAATTCAACTCAAAAGTCCCTATCAAATGGAGATCTTATTGGCTGTTTTCGATCCTCCGTGTATTGTATTGCATACGGTACTCGGAATGTTCCTGATCCTCCGGATACCGTTCCCCTGAGCCGTAAGGATATCCGCTCATCCCGTGAAACGGTAGTGGTTCGACCGTGTCCGGATGGGCCGTGTAAAGATCCATGTCCTTGCAATAGCTATCCGTTTTCAGGATAAAAGTCCGCCGCATGTGGGCCGGCACGACCCCGAACGACGACGCCGAAAATCGCAGGGTCAGTTCCTCCCCTCGCCCCATGATCACAAAACGGTCATCCGCCCGGTCCAACAATTCCGTCACTTCGCCGAACCGTGTGTAATCCCCGCCCATCAGTTTCCAGGGTAATGCCGTTTCGATATTCTCATAGTCATACAGGTTCGGCAGCCGACCGTCTGGTGAATACTCCCGCGGATATCCGAAGTAATGCAAGTCCGCGTTTTCGACGTCGACCATTTTCGTCGATATCTCCGTCCCGTCCAATACGGCCGCAATAAAAATACAGTCCCAATACAACTCCATGTTCGTCGAGACGCGCAACCGCCGGTCTCCCGCCGCCAGTTTGCCCGTCAGATCGACGGTCATCGTGTGCTGCAACCCCGCCGGATATCCAACCTCGCGGAACAGCGTCACCCATTGGCCATCCCGCCAAACCTCGATCGTCGGTGCCCGCAATGGTGTCTTGGCCTGCCAGGCGGCGAAAGCCGTCGCCGAATACGGATACTCCAGCCATCCCTGCAAAAACAACACGGTACGCCGATGGGTCAGC
>JAAYVQ010000020.1 GCA_012517095.1 Phycisphaerae bacterium
AACAAACTCATCGCCGCGCTGCCGGAAAAAATCCGGATGATCCGGGATGCACTGGCACCGCTGATACAACTCGACAATATCGGCGACATCCGCCAGTGCGGGATGATGGTCGGCATCGAAATCGTCCGCGACAAGGGAACGAAGGAATCATATCCGTTCGACAAAACTCTCGGCGCCAAGGTTTGCATGGCCATGCGTCCCAAAGGCGCGATCCTGCGACCGCTGGGTGATGTGATCGTCCTGATGCCGGCTCCGGGGATGGACAAGATGACATTACAGCGGTTGCTCGACATCGTCGTTGATACAATCCGCAATGATCTGCCAAAACTGATTCGGGAATGATGAAACCATGTTGTCATTGAATCTGCCGAAAAAGAAGGGTTTATTCATTACCGCCACGGACACCGGCGTTGGTAAAACCATGATCGCCGGGGGAATTGCACGGCTGCTCACGGACGAGGGATTGCAGGTCGGCGTCTATAAGCCGATTGCGTCGGGATGTAATCGCGGGCCCTATGGCTTGGTCAGCACGGACGCGGAATTTCTGGCGATGTGCATCGATAACGCCGATCCGACGACGATCATCAATCCCGTCAGTTACGAGACGCCGGCGGCGCCGATTGTCTGCGAGGTCCGAGAGGATCGGGTGGTGGACTTCGAAGCCGTTGCGTCGATCTACCGGTCGTTGTGCCAACGCAAGGATATCGTCATCGTCGAAGGGATCGGCGGAGTACGAGTCCCGATAAGCAAAGGCGTGGATGTCCTGAACCTGATGCGGGAGTTTGCATTGCCGGCGGTGGTGGTCGCACGGCCCGATCTTGGGACAATCAATCACACGCTGCTGACGGCAGATGCGATCCGCGCAGCGGGTCTCTATGTCGCCGGGATCGTGATCAACGGATTCAATGCCGCCACAGCCGGACCCGCCGAGGAAACCGTTGCCGAAGTTCTCCGCAAATGGACCCAAGCACCCATCCTCGCCGTCGTCCCGCACGATCCCCTCTCCAGTGTGGAGCACGGAAAACTGGGCAGTGTGGTCTTGGATGCACTATGCGACTGCGATTGGGAATCACTGGCCGGATAGTCCGGATGTGAAACGGGTGCTGTCGCCTTATTGTTGCGGAAGATCGATATGTTTATTGTTGCTCCCGCGACCGTTGATTCGATCGCGGCGGCCGCGAATCCATCGCGTAATCGGCAGCAGGCCCAACAGCGTCATGAGCATCATTCCGGTGACGACAGTCGCCAGGCCGTACATCCCAGCCCCACAGGCCACGCCGATGCTGGTCACTAACCAGATACTCGCCGCGGTCGTGCGGCCGTGAACGCCGTTGCCGGACTGAATGATCGCCCCCGCCCCCAGAAATCCGATACCCGTCACGATGCCCTGCACAACGCGCGTGGCGTCGTCAGTATGGGGAGCCAAATGCCGCCCCACAATCGTCAGCAGGGTCGCGCCCAGACAGATCAGGATGTTGGTGCGAAGGCCGGCGGGTTTTCCGTTCCATTCCCGCTCAAAACCAATAATCCCGCTCAGAACGACCGCGAAGGCAAGAGGAACCAGTTCGTCACGGGTCAAACCGGGTAAATTCAAAATGGTTGCTATCACCTGCATAATAGTGTATTATCGGTCCTGTGCTCATCTGACAGTACGAGATAAACAATCCCGTTCCCGATTCTATCGGCATTTTTCCGTCCGTCGTTGACCTACACCCGTCCCGCCGCCCGATTTGTTGCCAGCCGAACCCCCCTGGTAAGACCCTTCCGGATTGCTGCCCGACCCGACTCTCCGGCCGAAAGATATCCATCCAGAAATCCCGCCAATAAGTAGTCCCCGCAGCCGACCGTATGGCTGACGGAACGGATTTTTGGGGCCGGTTCAATGATTTCGGATTTACCCGTAACCGCCATAGCCCCCTGTCGGCCGCGGCTGACCAGCACCAACGCAACCCGATCTATCAACGATCGCGCGGCCGTGAGGATAGCTGACGAACGATCGGGGACTTGTTGCTGCAAGAGCTCGTTGAGTTCCTCAACATTCGGCTTAATGATCCACAAGCCGCCCAAATCAATGACCGCCCGCATCGCCGGCCCGTATGAATCCACGACAATACGGCTCCCCTTCCGCTGACAAACGACAACCATCTTGACGAAATCCTCCACAACTCCATCCGGCACCGCACCCGAAAACACGCAGATCGTCCGCGCGTCCGCCATCGTGCTTAAATCCTGTGTCAGGCGATGGATATTCTGTGGGGTCGCCAGCGGATTGGGACTCCGCAGGTGCATCTCGCGCCCCCGTCGAGTGTCGATCAGCGTGATGTTTCGCCGAACCTGACCGGGTACGGCCGTAAACCGCGGTTCGATCTTCGGCCAGGTCCGTAAACTCGCCAGTGCCGTCGGCAGATCGTCACGCCCCCACAATCCTGTGGCGATGGATCGCCGCCCCAGCAAGGCCAGTGCCCGCGACACATTCAGGGCCTTACCCGCCGGAGTCACGGTCTGTCGATGGATCGACTGGTGTTGCCCCCATTGAAATTCAGACGCAAAACACGCGATGTCCCAACTGGGGCTGATCCCCACTGTGATAATCGTCTGTCTCTTCATTCCTTGTCCCGCCTCGGTTTTCGAATCGATTCAGATTGGCTGCATCATTTTATAGTCTCGATGCGATCTGCTCAACCGTCCAGACCCCCAGCGACTTATCCGCATACGCTCCGTTCTCCTCCGTACATCCCTCGTTCAATACCGCCATCGGTGCCGGAAATCCAAACGGCGGGAGCTGGAAATTGAGCGGCCGCCAGTCCCCCGTCTCGATGTCCCCATTGACCCGCTTGCCGACAAAAGTCGTCAGGATCACATACCGTACCGATCCTGCGCACAGGTTCCGCAGCGCCTTGTCGATCGCCGCATACGGCAGATGGACCAGACAATCCCGACACAACGCCGCATCCGCCTTCGGTAGCGGGTCGGCCGTCAAATCCAGAACGCGGAATTCCGCCTCGGGATGCGACTGCGCGTACCGTGTCTGGTTTTGCTCGATGATCGCCGGCACGATATCCCCCCCGATATAGTGCCGGATCGGCAGATCCGTTTGGCTCATCCACGAAAAATCTCCGCACGGAATATCCAACAGCGTCTGAACCTCCAGCCGTTTCAGAAGTCTCGGCAACTGGCGGCGGATTGATCCCGTCGCTTCCGGCTCCGATCCGACCCCCGATCGCGATTGTTCGCTGTTCCATAGATTGGTCTGATGAATGAACTCGAAGACCTCCGCAATCGACCGTCCTCGCAGTTGCCCCCGCGCCTGGGCGAACTTCCGTTCCGCGATGGTTACCGGTCTTGCATCCAGCCCCGACTTTCCGCCGGCAAGGAGTTTGCTTGCCTTCCAGTAATCCAATCGCTGGCCATCGCCGACATCCAGAAAGGCCGGCTCGAAACCCACATACCCCAGCCGCTCATAAAACGGACGCGACGGCAGAGACACATCCAGCCAGATCTCTTCCAGACCATCGGCTCGGGCCCGTTTTTCCAGTGCCTCCATAATGTTCCGTCCCAGGCCCCGACCCTGAAGTTCGCGGCGGACAAACACCGCGAGGATATACTGCCACTTCAGCGTCCCAGTCCCGACGATCTGCCCCCCGGCCTCCGCGACCAGGGTCGTCCCTCTCTCGGCCCGACGGAGGATCTCGGTTTCGCGATGGTAATCAAGAAAATACTCCACCGCCCGCGTCGGATATATGCCCCGATAGCACGCCTTGATCGTCGAGTGAATCAACTCCCGAACCGCCTCGGTGTCTCCCGCCTGAAACACCCGCAAATGAGTGTGGCTCGAATCTGATTGCTGCACTCATCTCTCCTTGGCATCCTGACGATGGCCGGAATCCGAAAACGAAGGGCGGGTTTCAAACCCGCCCCTGTCATCTTTGTTTATCAATGATGGATTGAAGAATTGAAACTGGGTCAACGGCCCATTACAGGCAGAATCCTTCCGGCAACAAATAGCAATCCAACCACTGACCGGCCAGAGCCGCCAGATCATGCAGATCAACTTTACAATCCGGTGTATCGTCCGGGCCGGAGATGTCGTAGGTCGGATTGACGACGCAGATCGGCTTATCCGACACGATGTCCGTGTACATCCGCCCGATGGCGAAGGCGTCCAACGCATAGTTGTAATACTGCATGTCGTCAATCTGTCCGTTCACGAAGAAATCGTGCTCGACCGTCTCGTTCGCGCCGGCGCCGATCAGCAGACCTCTCTGCGTGTTCAGCAGCAAGGTTGCCTCCGCCGTGGCAGCGCGGACCCCGTTGAGATACAGCGTCTTGATCCCGGAAATAAGGCCATCGGGGGTAATCCCTGTGGCCGCAAAGGTTACCGCCACATGGCTCCATTGATCAAAGGTTACGGTCGGCGATCCCAGAGCGACTAAACTGCCGTTTCCTGTCCAGAACGACCACTGATCCGACGGATTGATATACAGGATATATCCTTTCGATGGTCCTAAGTCCCGCGAACTGAAGATCCCCTGATAGTTCCCGGTCCGGGTCGGCTTGACCCACGCCATCACGGTGAAACTGTCGGTGTTGAGTTTGTTCGTATAGGGAACCTCAACCGCACTGACCCCGTTCAGCAGAAGGGCTTTGCCGCCGGCAATACTGCCGTCGATATAGTTGGGTTCATTGAACGGATTCCCGTTGAAACCTCCGACGAGGTCCAGAAGATCGCCTTCAAACTGCCACCGCGCCACCAGCGTCTGAATAGCCAGAATCGCGGTCTTCGAAGTGGCGGATCCCGCCGCGTTGGACAATACGCAGAAGTAATACCCTTCGTTCTCCGCCGCGACATTCGCCACGGTCAGCGTGTCCGAATTCGTCCCGACGGGTTTGTCATCGGCCGGCGTATCGGTTGCCGCATCCAGCGACTGGTACCAGGCGTACTGGGTCTGGTTCTCTCCGGCCACGGTAAAGACCGCCTGCGAACCGGCGGGTACCGTCTGGTTCTTCGGATTCGCCGTCACATACGGTGTCTCCGGTGCCGTCCGGAAGGTCCACACGATTCCAGGATGAAGAATGTCCGGATCCGGCGCGTTGGGTTCGCGGCAATCCACCCGCCAGTAATACTGTGTATCCGGTAACAGCGCCGCTGCGGCCGTGAAACTTGTTCCCGGGTTGTTTTCCGCCACGCGCACCGAAGCGTCGCCGGCGGTCACCTTCGGCAGGTTGGGGTCCAGATAAATGTCATAGCCCGATACTGGGTATAGATCCCGATAGGTCCAATTCAGAGTGTTTCCCCTCACCAGGACCTGATGATCCATCGGTCGCGGATCCATCGCCGCCGAATCGGTCACGCCGAGATACACGGACGGATTGAAGATGCGTCCCTGGTTCCAGTCGCCGCCGCCGCCGGCCCAGCGATTGATCCCGATCGGCCGATTCAGCCCGTCGCCGTAATTGGTCTTGGTCATCTCGCGCGAAGCGATCAGTTGCAGTCCCGCCCCGGAAAGATCGTCGATCCAAAGGCGCGCAGTACCTGTGATCGATCCGTTGACGATCTCGTTGCCCCCGGTATCAAACTCGGCGATGCAATGGTACCATTTCTGTCCTGTGATTGGAGCGGCAAGAGATTGATTTGGAATATCGTCATTGAATACAAAGAGGATCCGTCCTCCGTTAGTCTGCAGGTTGTCCGTTCCCGCATAGTCGATCAGTTTTCGTATATCCGTGTAAGTACCCTCCCACAGAAACCAAATGTCAATCGTGAACCCTCCGGCCTGGGCGACCGCCGAATTCAACAGCAAATTCGTCGCATTCGTCCTTCCGTGTCCCCCGGACGCCCCGGTCAGCGAACCCCCCGCAAATCCCGGAGGAACCTGCCCGCTCAGGTAGCCGCCTGTGCTGTCCATGACTCCGTCGTTGTGCGCTGCGCTGAGGTCCACAATCGTCGTCGATGTCCCGTTGTAGGAATCCGGAAACGAATACTGGAACACCGGCGTCAAGGCCCCCCATCCTGTACCGATCACCATCGACAACGCAATCGCCACCAAAAACGCATTTGGGATTTTCATACGGCACCCTTTCCTGGATTAAATGTTTGGAGATTCATGGCTCTCGCCCTGCGACTTGAAGGCAATAATAATTTCCCTTCCATCCGATACCCTCGACCTCATAACGGGCAATAACAGCCCTGAGTCGTCCGCGATCA
>JAAYVQ010000186.1 GCA_012517095.1 Phycisphaerae bacterium
CGTCTCGATCTGTTCGATCAGAGCATCGACCTGCTTGACCTCTTCGCGGGTGTCTTCCTGCACGGCCCGCTGGCGATACCGCACGCTCAGGATCGTGACATTCTCCGGCGCCTGCGAATACAAGCTCTCGGCCACGATCTTTTCCGGCAGATTGCCCACAATCACCTCGTGACTGCCGGCCGGCAAGGCCAATTCGATTTCCCGCGTCACCAGCGCCTGGCCGCGATAGACGATCACGCCGTCTATTTTGCCGTTGAGATTCACCGTCTCGGCCCATGCCAACCCCGATCCGACCGCCACCCAAATCAAAATCACCAAAACGACTTTCTTCATACGATTCCCTTTCCGCATCTTGTTTTTCATTTTTGATTTGCCATTTTGCTTTTTGATCTTTGATTTTTTATTTGGATATCCTACCGTTGTCCGCGATTGATACTCTGCGTCTCGCGCATCGACTTGCGCTGATATCCCCAACGCGAGGAATCTTTGATATTGCTGGCGTCCGTGGAATTCTGTGTGCCGTATTGTTTCAGTTCTTCTGAACCCAGTTTGTTTCCATTCATATACAGATAACTGGCGTTTTCGCCCAGGACCCGCTGGGCCTCCTCAATCTGCCCTTGATCGCGAAGAACAACCGCGCGTTCGCTGTTTTCGTTGGCGATCTGACGGACGACATCGATCATGACTTTTTTGTTGGTCTTTTCCTCGACGACGGAATCGGAAGTCGTATACGAAACATTCAGCCGGGATTCGAGGCGATCTTTGTGTTGAGTTGCCAGGTTGTCATAATCGACATCCACCACTGCGACGAACCGGTAATCCTGCGAGGCCACGGGCGAAAGACCCGGCACTTCCAGCTCCACGATCGCATATCGTTCGTGTCGGCTGAAAATCTGCTGAATGGGAATGAACACCTCCATCCCATCGATCCGTCCATCCCGTCCGAGGATCTTCACCGGCCGAACTCCGGGCTGGCAGCGGATGTGGATCGTCACACCCTGCGCCACGGCCGACAACGCTCGACCCAGTTCCTGATCAAAGACCTTGGCCAGATCCTGCGGCTCCTCGGCAAAATAGTGGCTGCCGTCGCTGCGGAACGCCAGTTGCGACATCAAGTCTTCGTTGTATCCCAACCCCAGCCCGATGGTCGTGACGCTGATCCCATCTCGGATGAGTCGCGCGCCGAGGTTGCCCAGTTCAGCCGGCGCCGATGGCCCGACATTGGCCAGCCCGTCTGAAAGCAGCAGCATTCGATTGACTCGGCCGTGGGACAAAAACTTCCGCATCTCTTCGGCCCCGGCCTGGACACCCCCATGAAGAGCCGTGCTGCCGCCCGGTCGGATCTGGCGAATCTGCTCGATGATCGTCTCCTTGTCGCGGACCTTGGTCGCCGGCACCAATACCTGGATGTGCGAATCGTACATCACAATCGAAACGATGTCCTCTCGATCCAGTCGATGGATGACCATGATCGCGGCCTCCTTGGCCTTTTCGAGTTTGTTTTCGCTGGCCATGGATCCCGACCGATCAATCACCAGACCCAGGTTCACCGGCGCGCGTTTGCCCGCGGGTTCCAGATCAAAGCCCGTCAGGCCGATCCGCAGATACACCGTCTGCGTTCGGTCACGATGGATCACCGGCGTGCTCAGCGACGCATCCAGCGTCAATTGGCGGATTGCCGTCTCCGCCCGGCAGGTAATCGGCTCGACAAGAAAAATCCCCGCCGCGATCAGCCATGCCGTCCCGATCCCCATCAGTCCGATACTCAGTTTTTTTCGAAGGTTCATACGCCATCCTTTCCATGATAAGACGACCGTTTTTGTTTCGGCTCTACATGAAATATACGCTCCGACGCTCTCCGGCCGAAGTAAAAGTCCTGTAAAATGTCCGGTATGGCTTTTTACAATTTTTTTACGCAACGAACGGCCTCTTTTGGCCTATAATGAAAGCAGGAAAACCGATTGTGGGAGATGTAGTGTGGATAAAGAAACGACTATTCTGATCGTCGAGGATGAACCGCGAATTCGTACGGGGCTTCGGGATTTTCTGGAGTTCCATCACTTTCAGACCGCCACGGCCGAGGATGGTCTGGAGGCCGAACGGATCGTGGACCATCGCCGGTTCGACCTGATCCTGCTGGACCTGATGCTGCCGAAGATCAGCGGCGAACAGCTCTGTCAAAAATGGCGGCAGTCGGGTCTGACCACCCCGATTATCATGCTGACGGCCAAGGGAATGGAAAAGGAAAAAATCGACGGCCTCAATCTCGGGGCCGATGACTATGTCACCAAACCCTTCTCGCTGGAGGAATTGTTGGCGCGAATCAACGCCATCCTCCGGCGGACCGAACCCGGCCGCGGTGTCGGCCAGAAATTCCCCTTCGGGCCGTGGTCGGTCGATATGCCCAACCTGAAAATTGCGACTTCCAAAAAAACCGTCGAGCTTTCCCCCCGGCAGGCCGAGTTGATCCGTTTCTTCGCCGCCAATCCCAACCGCGTAATCCCCCGCGGCGAACTCTATTCCCGCGTCTGGGGCGAGTCGATGGAAGATATCGAAACCCGCACCGTCGATATGCATGTGGCCAAGCTCCGCGCACTCATTGAGGACGACCCCACCGATCCGCGATTAATCAAAACCGTCCGGGGTGTCGGCTATCTGTATGAGGCTTCTGCGGGTGATGATTGCGCTTCGGGTGGCAGCCACCGAGAGCAGCGAGGTGGATGATGTTTCGTCGTCTGGTCCTGGTTTCGATTCTGGTGTTCAGCGCTCTGCTGGGTCTGGGAATCTTCGGTTATCGTTCGATCCGAATGCATGAGGATGGTCTTGAAGGCCGTCGGTTCGCCGAGTTCACGGCCGTGGCCGGGCAGATTCGCACCGAGGTCAGGCGGTCGTTGAATGATTTTCTTTCCGTCGAGCAGGTCCGTCCCTATACCGATTATCAGTACCTATATATTCCCCAGGCGGCCAACGATATCAATGCGATGGTCCGCAGCCCATTGGGCGACGAACTTTCACACGGTCTGGCATATGGATATTTTCAGATCAATCCCGATTCGACGGTCACGACTCCTCATGCCCCCACCGAATCCGAACAATATCAACCACAGGCCGTTCGCGAATACCTGAGCCAACTGCAACCATTGCTGACGCGCCTGGGAGAACCGGGACGACCGTTGGCTCCGGCCCTGGCAATGGCGGTCAAGAAAACCCCCGATTCGCTAAACAAAGCGACGATCCAGGAAGAGTCCCTTCAACAATCCTTCGCAAATGTCAAGGGCAAACAAATACCGGATCGCTCTGGCAAATATACGGTCATCGAACCTCGGGAACAGCAGAAGGCCGTGACAGTTACCCAGAACCGGGCCAATGTCGAACAGAACATCTTTCAGAATCCCCCGGCACAGATGAAAGAAACGCAGTCCCAGAATAAGTCGGTCGATGACTACGGGTACCAACGGTCGCAACGGGCAACTCCACAGTCGCGACAGCAGGGCCAAATGACCACTCGACGAGATTCGAATTCCTCTGCCCTGCAACGACAGGGCGCCATTCAACCGCAACCCCAAAGCCCCGTGACTGACGAAGACCTTCTACGAAATCGTCGTATGCAGACGGCTGCTCAAAATCCCGCCGTGACGCAACCACCCCAACAAATGCAGACAACTCAGGGATCCGCGTTTGAATCCGTGCAGGTACAAATGCAACAACAGATGGATTCGCAACAGGTTCCGGTACAGCCGGGCTATGTATCCCAACAACAAACCTTCGGTATGCAACAGGGCCAATCGGCTCCGGAACAACAATCCCAACTTGATCTCGTCCAGGTACGGATTGAGCCGATTGTCCCCATCTGGATTTCCGAACCGAAAACCGATGCGCCTTTCAAAGGCCAGGTCTATTTTCTCCGCCATGTCCAATTTGAACAGACCCACCTGATTCAGGGTTTCCGTCTCGATCAGCCCAACCTGCTCGGTATGGTCAAAGATGCCGCCGACCGCCTTCTCCGTCGAGGGATGGGTTACTCGTTTAACCCGTCCGATTCCGATCGTGCCGCCTATACGGCGTTTCTGGATTTCGGCTTCGGCGAGCTGCCGCTGAATCTGCTGGAGTTGGATCCCGGTTGGATCGCGCGCGACATGGGCCGGCTGCGGAGCATCTATTCGATCATCTTCGGCGTGGTCTTCGGTGCCACCATTGCCGCGCTATACGGCCTTGGAAAAGCTCTACGAGCGCAGATCCTTCTATCGCGGAAAAAAGACGACTTCCTCTCGGCCGTCTCACACGAACTGCGAACGCCCCTGACGACCATCCGCATGTACACCGAGATGCTCGAAAAGGATTGGGTCCGCACCGAATCCAAACGCAACGAGTACTACGGCATCATGCGTCAGGAATCCGAACGGCTCACGCGCCTGATCGAAAATGTTCTGGACTTCTCGCGGATCCAGCGCGGCCGAAAACAGTTTGTTTTTAAGGCCGGCGACTTCAACCGCATCGTCGGAGATGTCATCGAGATGATGACCCCTTGTGCTCAGCGGGCCGGCTTTACCATCCAGCGCGACCTTGAGTATATCGAGTCATTCTGTTTCGACGCCGACGCCGTCATGCAGATCGTCATCAATCTGCTCGACAACGCCATCAAGTACGCCCGCGACGCCGAGGATAAGACCATCTTCGTCCGCACGAAAACCGACGGCAAGTTTGTGCAAATCGAAGTTGAGGACCGCGGCCCCGGCATCCCCCGCAGCGAGCGCACAAAAATCTTCGAGGAGTTCTATCGCATCGGCGAGGAATCCCGCCGCGAAACCACCGGCACGGGGCTGGGGCTGGCCCTGGTCAAACGATTTGCCGAGGCCCACCACGGTGCCGTCGGCGTCTTTGCCGCTAACCCCCGCGGTGCATTATTCCGCGTGGGGCTGGCCGTGAGGGCGTAAAGGGAAATCGTTCCGAATCATTTTCAATTGACGATTTCTGTCAACCGTCATACGATGAAATTCGTCATTATTTTCGGTACTGGGTCTTGAGCGAATCTGCGGAGGTATAACATGTATTATGTTGGTCTGCTGGTTCTGATCGTTCTGGCCTGCCTGATCAGCTTCAGCGTTCAGGGTTGTCGGAACTCCAAATTGGGCGGGGGATCATCATCCCAGATGATCTTTAAAATTCAAGAGGTGGATTCCTTATCCAAGGAGAAAATCGAGCAGGCGCTTCAAAATCTCCAACAACAAAAGGCCCCGAAAGCAATGACGGGAGCGATGTGTTATATCCCGGCCCCGATTCCACTCAAGGTTGAATACCTCTGTCCGACCTGCGGACAAAAGACACTCTATACTCAAGGGGATGCGCTTGCGCAATTTGTGAATTGGGAATTGGGTGCTTGTCGGAGAGAATTGGATCGACTGGACAATCGCGGGGGATTGAAAATAACCCTTGAGGAATCAAGTTTCTGTGCCAAGTGCTCCCCGAACGCCGGCAAGCACGAACTGGTTCTCAAGATCACCTATCCGGACGGTTCAATCCATTCGACAGGGGGAATTCAATTGACTGATCTGAGGATGCTTAACCGTTTTCTCGGAGGATACCTCTCGTTCGACGAATCTGAACCCCTCAAAGATCACATATCCCGTTTACGCGATTTGCTCGGCATTGAGAATCCGGCTCTTCAACAGAAACTGTAGTATTTGAGAGATGATTCATGCAAACTATTGGAATCCTGATCCTTATTTTTTGTGCCTGTCTGATCGCCTTCAGCGTTCAGGGGTGCCGGAATTCAAAACCCGCCACTGGATCTTCTTCGGATCCGGTTGTCACGGTTCAGCAGGTGGATTCCCTGTCGCGGGCTCAAATTGAGCAGATGCTCCAGCAACTGCAAAAACAGAAGGCCCCCAAACCGACGATGGGGGCGATGTGTTATGACATGGCCGGTCCGCCCCCCACGGCGGATTATGTGTGTCCGGCCTGTGGTCAAAAAACCGTGTATTCCAAAGACACATCCTTTGTTACCTGGGAACTGGGCTCCTGCCGAAGGGAATTCGAGCAGATGACCAAAACTGACAATTTAAAAATGGTTCTGGACGAATCCAGCTTTTGCTCTAACTGTTCTCCGAACGCCGACAAGCATGAACTGGTCCTGAAAATCACATATTCGGATGGTACAACTCATTCGGCTGGAGGGATCCACCAATCCGATCTGCGAATGCTGACCTACTTTTTCAAGGGATCTCTATCCTTCAAGGGACTTCAGGATGGGACCGAGCCTCTGAAGGATCATCTTCCCCGTTTACGCGAGTTGCTTGGCCTTGAAGCGTCGGCCGCAAAAGGTCAGCCATGACCGACCGTCGGTTGGCCGTATCGTTTTTGCCGGGCACGGCTGTGCTGGAGATGACCTACGCCTGCAATCACCAATGCCTGTTCTGTTCGTGTCCGTGGGAAAATCCCGATGGTGGTTTTATCCGGCAAGCCGAGCTGACGACCGACGAGTGGATCGAAACGATCTCGACGCTGTGCCGGATGGGCGTAACACGGTTGGCCTTTACCGGGGGCGAACCGCTGCTGCGGCCGGACCTCTTTGAGATCATCCACCATGCAGCAACCTGCACGGTCGAGCATATCGAGACTGTCAAGGGGCATCTGGAATCGCATCATGGGGCCCCGCTGCTGTATCTGCTGTCCAACGGAACGGCCGTAAACGAAACGACACTGCTGACCTGCAAGGAATACAATGTCCAGCTCAGCATGAGCTTGCCGGGCTTGAGGACCTATGCAGGGCACACCGGCGTCGATAGCGCCGATCATGTCCTGCGGATGTTCGCCCTGGCCAAGTCGATGGGCATGACGACCGTCGTCAACAGTACCGTCACACGGATCAACCTGTTCGAACTGGCCGATACGCTTTCGGTGGCGCTGCTGGCCGGGGCCGAACAGGTTCTGCTCAACCGTTTTCTGCCCGGAGGCCGTGGGATGCTCCATGCCGACGAGTTGTCGTTGGATATTTCGCAGATCCAACAGATGCTCGATACGGCCGAGGCGACGCTCGAAAAAGCAGGCCGGTTCGGCTCGGTCGGTACGGAGATCCCCAAGTGCATCGCGGATATTTCGCGTTACAAACGGCTGCAGGTCGGCACGCGATGTTCTGCGGCGATCCAGTTCTTCGTCGTCGGGCCGTCGGGACGGGTGCGGGTCTGCAACCATTCGCCGGTCGAGTTGAATCCTGTCCGCGAGATCGAAGGCCTGCGGTCCAACGAATACTGGAACCGGTTCGTGTTCAAGAAGTATATGCCATCGGAATGTTCCGATTGCCGTGATTTTACCGCCTGCGACGGCGGGTGCCGCGAGGCCGCTCACATCGTTTCCGGCTCGGTTTGCGGGATGGATCCAGCCTTGATCAGTATTGGCCCATTGGGGGTAATGCAGAACCGACCCTCGTCAGCGAGTTGAACAAATCTCCGGACTGTCGGCAAGCATTATTCGATAGTCAGGCCATCGACCCAGACGGTGAAAGGATCGCCACCCCAGGAATCCAGCGATAGGCCGAGGGCTTCAATGCGGGACAGATCGACTGTGCCGGAGTCCTTGCGGGTCCAGCCGGAACCACCGGACAGGGGAACTTCCACGGGCATCCAGGTCCAGCGGGCCTCGCTGAAGGGCAGGTCGCCGAACAGGTTTCGCCCGTCGGCCGGTTCGATTTTCACCTTCCCGTCTTTCCCATAGAGCCAGAGGACCGGGCCGGGATTCTGGAAACCGGGCAGATTGGGGTTGATTGTTCTGATCCAGAAGCGGACTCGGGTTTTTCCGGTAAGAATCAGACCGCCATTGCGATCGCGAGGAAAGATCGCCGTGGCGTATTGGCCGGGATACGGGCCCGGGGTAAATCGCAGTGAAGTCTTTCCGACGACGGAATCCGAATCATCGGCAAACGAAATCCGTCCGCGGGCATCATTACCCTCCAGTTCGAAGTCCCACTGTCCGGCCTGGCCTTCGGTGCCGATTTCGTGTTCCACCGGGTCGGTGACGATAAGATCCCGCCAGGCCAGATCGGCCAGCACGCCGTTGTGGACGGTCAGCCCCAACCGGTAAAAACCGGGACGGGTGAAGGTCGGCTCAAACACCGGCCGATCTCCGGTTCGATCCCCGACCGTCCAGCGAAATCGGAGCGGGTGACCCTCGAAGTCTCGACTGGTCCCGGCGTCGAAGCGGACGGGTTTACCGGTCTCAGCTCGACTGGGGCCGTTCAAGATCGCCTGCGGCGCACGGCGGACAGCGGGGTCGGTGGGGGATTCGTGCAGATTTGTTACATTTTGGAGCGAGTTATCGTTTTTATTGTTGGCGATGATATTGTCGGCCAGCCAGATTTCATCGCCGAAACTTCCCCAGATCGGCCAGAGGTTGTCCTCCAGCCGGTTTTGCTGCACGATCCAGTGATGCGTGCGCCATCGTTTGCCCTCAGAGGCCACATCGCCACGGAATACGATACCGCCGCCATTGTTGTGGTGGCACCAGTTGCCACTGATCACCGTATGGCTGGACGGTCCGCCGACGATGACGATGCCGCCGTGACCAAAGCCGGGTTCGGGGGCGTTATGGTAACCGTCGGGCAGGCCGTTGTATGCGGCTTCGTTGCCGATCAGAACGGTCTGGTCGCTGCCGCCCAGCCAGAAACCGTAGCTACCGTGGTTGGCTTTGTTGCGGATGTAGGTATTTCCGGGGCTCCAGGACTCAATGCAGTTATTGTTGGCCCACGAAGTGTCGTTCTCGATGAAAACATTTCCGCGCGACACCCATCCGTTGAGCACACGGATGAACACTCCGTCGCCGCCGTGGGTGATGTCGTTGCTTAGCCAGACATTGTCGTCGGAGCCGCTCTCAATGAGTACGCTGGTCGAGTCGCGAGCGTGTACCTCGCCAGCGGCGCGATCGATGCGAATCCCGTACGAAAGGTTGTTGCTAACAAACCGGTTGCGGGATGAGGTCCACAACTTGGCGCAGGTGTTGGAGCAATGAGAGAAATCATTTTTCTCAACCTGGTTGTCATCGGACTCGATCAGGTCAAGTCCGTTCCAGACCCGGTTGGCCTTGTTGCCGATCAGGAGACTTTGCCGGACATGTTCCAGTCGGATACCGCCGCGGGGCGGCAACTCACCCCAGCCCAGCTTGGGATTGTCGTAGTTGTCGGACAGGTCGCAGTTTTCGATCCGCAGGAATCGCCCGTTCTGCACCAAAAGGCCCGTGGAAAATCCTCGAACCTTCAAGTTGCGGATGGCAATGTTCGAGCCGCACTGTACCCAGAGGCCTACGCCGGCCTTGGCCAACGAGTCCGGATCGCCGACGGTACCGGGTCCCTGCAGTGTCGCGCCATTTCCGTCGAGGGTGAGATGTGCGCCGCGAACGAGGATCCGCGCGTTCAGGACTGCGTCCTTCTCAAGAATCAGATCCCCGGTGACGACGATCTCCCGCACTTCAGGAACCGAAACGGTCGTGGAGGGTTTCGATTCGGTTTTATCCGACGGCGCTGTCTCTCCGCCCCGGAGGGGAGACGCCACGAGCAGCCAACCCAATCCGATTGTCAGGACATGTCGGTTCATCGTGCCATGATTCTACCGGCGCAAATTCGGAAATCAACGATGAAAACGAACGACGAACCGGTTGTTGGACTGAACCTGATGCGATCCTGAAGCGCATCGGATTAACGGCCCGCCTCACCGAGGACTGAGGTTGGAAATTAATCCTTGCACACGCGGAAACCGAAATCTTCGTAGGTTCCGTTCTGGATGTAGTCGAAGTATCGATAGGAAACCATGCTGTAACTGCCGTCGTAACTCCAGCTCCCCCCGCGGGCGACGGGAATATCAAGATAACAATCCGGCAAATAGCAACTGTCCGTCCACTCCCAGACATTGCCCGCCATATCCGCCAATCCATATCCATAGGATCCAAAAGCCCCAACCGGCGTCGTCCCATGCGGATGGGTAGAGCCGAAAATATTGGCCAGCGTATTGGTGATTGTGGTTCCGCATCCGAAATCGTAGCCGCCGTCGTAATCCGCCGCCGCCTGCCATTCCCACTCGGTGGGCAACCGCCAGCCGTAATAGTTGCAGAACGCCATCGCCCCGTGCCAAGTCACATAGGTGACCGGGTGATGTTCAAAACCGCCGACGACCGAAAAGGCCCCATCGTTGTATCGGATCCGTGCTGCTCCCCCATTGACGGCCCCGTTGTGCGTCCAGCCCGCCCCGCCGAGAAAATAATACTCTCGCTCCGCGAAATCGGCCCCGGGATTGTGGCCCTCTGCGCCGACGACCGAATTGCCATGAACCTGGATATCCCCGGAAGCCAGCGCCGAATTGAGGAATTGACAATACTGGGCGTTGGTCGTTTCGGTTCGGCTCATCTTGCCCGTAAATCCCCCAAGGTCGGGAATTCCCGGATCGTCGATATCGACCCACGCCATCTCCGGAGGCGTACCGGCCGTCAGCCACTGTAACGCCATGGGGTCCAGATCGTCAAACTCCACAAAGCAGTCGCCCGTCAGATCGGCGACCAGCGGACAGGATCCCTGTGTCAGCCAGTGTTCGGCCAGTACCCCCAGATCCGCCAGGTTGACCCGGCAATCCCCGGTCAAATCCGCCTTCGGACAACCCGCAAATGTCCGTGTGCTTACAAGAACCAGAAACGCAACAATACACACCCTGAGCTTGTTCATCGGTTGAACTTTCGTAGGATTCAGAGTATCACCCATCATTTCCGTATCACCCATCCGACACAAATCCAGGGCCATTCTACCACAATAACTGGATAAATTCAAGCAGGAAATCATCGGGATGGAAGAAGATTGGAAATCAACATACGACAAGAGGTGAAATTCTCTTGGATTTTCTGTTGTTTCTATGTTCCCATTTGATTGGCCAAAACATTGGCCCCGTTGAACATCGCGTGAAAGAAAATAGCCCGCAACAGCGACCCGGATTTCTCGTACGCATATCCGAACGCACAACCGAGAATCAGCATTGCCGGCCAGTGCATCATGGACGGATGCGCCAAAGCGAAGGGGATCGCCGTAATCACAATCGCCGGCCACGGTCGGGACAGGTAGCCCCGCAGGGTGGTCTGCAACATTCCGCGAAATAACAATTCCTCAAAGACCGGGGCAAAGCCGACGGTAAATAGTGCAAGCAGAATCGTCTGTGCGGGCGTCGGATGATCCGTCA